>JAQGNR010000080.1 GCA_028291765.1 Herbaspirillum sp. | reverse complement strand
CCGCAAGTTGTATCCGAACGACGACTTCTACTCGGGTATCGAGCAGCGCGCCCTGGGTATCCCGACTTCGATGTTTACGTGCATTTTTGCTATGGCGCGTACCATCGGCTGGATCGCTCAATGGAACGAAATGATTTCCGATCCGGAACAAAAAATCGGCCGTCCTCGTCAGTTGTTCATCGGTTCGCCGAAACGCGACGCAACACCGATCGACAAGCGCAAGTAAAAACATTTCAAAAATGAAATCGAGATGCCGTTCAGTCAAAAGCTGAACGGCATTTTTTATTTTTCAGGCCTTTTTGCGATTCCAAACGGCAAAAAATGATGCATTAATGGCAATTATTATTTGCGATGAATTGACGCAGGTTATTGCCGAATCACGTAAAAGTAATGTTTCGCTTTTTTCTTCCGCATAAGCAGATATAATTCGACCTGCCGTGCAATTCATCGAACGGCATTGGGCCTTCCCCACAACTTGATGTGCAATCCGCTTACCGGTCAGGCCGTGTCGCGGAAGGTTAGATTAACCCGCTAATCTCGCGAAACGCGAAGACAGGTGAGCAATATGACGCAGCAATACGAGCAGTACAATTCAAATTCCTACCTCTCTGGTGGGAACGCACCGTACATTGAAGAATTGTACGAGTCTTATCTCAATAATCCTGGTTCTGTCACTGATAGCTGGCGCGCATATTTCGATGCCGTGCAGCACGTCCCTGCCGTCGACGGTTCCGACAAGCCTGACGTTGCGCATGCACCGGTAATCGCCTCGTTTGCCGAACGCGCCAAGCAAGGCACGATCCGCACGGTGGTCGCATCGGTCGATGCCGAAATGGGCCGCAAGCGCGTTGCCGCGACGCAGTTGATCGCCAATTACCGTGAGCTGGGTTCGCGTTTCGCCAATCTGGACCCGTTGCAACGTCAGGAACGTCCGGAGATCCCAGAACTCGATCCGGGTTTTTACGGCTTCAGCGATGCCGACATGGACATCGTATTCAATATCAGCCACACCTTCTTCGGTGGCGAGACCGCGACTTTACGCGACTTGCTGCAAGCACTGCGCGACACTTATACCCGTTCGATCGGCGCCGAGTTCATGTACGTCAGCGATCCTGCTGAAGTGCGCTGGATCCAGGAGCGCCTGGAATCGACCCGCGCCACACCTAATTTTTCGCCCGAAAAGAAAAAGCACATTCTCGAACGCCTGACTGCTTCGGAAGGTCTGGAGCGTTATCTGCATACAAAGTACGTCGGCCAAAAGCGTTTCTCGCTGGAAGGCGGCGAAAGCTTTATCGCATCGTTGGATGAAACCATTCAACGCGCCGGCGAAAAGGGCGTGCAGGAAATCGTGATCGGCATGGCCCATCGCGGCCGCCTGAACGTGCTGGTCAATATCCTCGGCAAAACGCCGGAGGAACTGTTTGCCGAATTCGAAGGCAAGCATGGCGAGGATTTGCCGTCCGGCGACGTCAAGTATCACCAAGGCTTTTCTTCCGATATCAGCACCCCGGGCGGCCCGGTCCATTTGTCGCTGGCGTTCAATCCATCGCATCTGGAAATCGTCAACCCTGTGGTCGAAGGTTCGGTCAAGGCGCGGATGGAACGCCGCGGCGACAAGGACGGCTCGCAAGTATTGCCGATCCTGGTGCACGGCGATGCGGCATTCGCAGGCCAGGGCGTTGTGATGGAAACCTTGAATCTGGCGCAAACACGCGGTTACAGCACTGGCGGCACCGTGCATATCGTGATTAACAATCAGATCGGTTTCACCACTTCGGATCCCCGTGATACGCGCTCGACG
Source organism: Herbaspirillum sp. (assembly GCA_028291765.1). Classification (GTDB taxonomy): domain Bacteria; phylum Pseudomonadota; class Gammaproteobacteria; order Burkholderiales; family Burkholderiaceae_D; genus Herbaspirillum. The sequence continues at coordinate 35,252 of JAQGNR010000080.1, read as the reverse complement.
CTGTATTGCTCGGACGTGGTCAAGATGATCGAAGCGCCGGTATTGCATGTCAACGCCGACGATCCTGAAGCGGTGGTGTTCGCCACGCAAATTGCGCTCGATTACCGTGTCGAATTCAAAAAAGACATCGTGGTCGACATCATTTGCTTCCGCAAACTGGGTCATAACGAACAAGATACGCCGGCGCTGACGCAGCCGCTGATGTACAAGAAAATCGCAGCGCATCCAGGCACACGCAAGCTGTATGCCGACAAGTTGATCGTGCAGCAACTCCTGCCGGAAGACGGCGGCGACCGGATGGTCAAAGAATTCCGCGATGCGATGGATGCCGGCAAGCATACGGTCGATCCAGTGCTGTCGAACTTCAAAAGCAAGTATGCAGTGGACTGGCTGCCGTTCCTCAATCGCAAATGGACCGACACGGCCGATACCGCTGTGCCGCTGACCGAGCTCAAACGTCTGTCCACACGCATCACCACTGTCCCCGATGGCTTCAAAGCGCATGCGCTGGTCAATAAGGTGCTGGACGATCGCGCCGCAATGGGCCGCGGCGAGATCAATCTGGATTGGGGCATGGGCGAACATCTGGCTTATGCGTCGCTGGTGACCTCCGGTTATGCGATCCGTCTGGCCGGCCAGGACTCCGGCCGCGGCACCTTTGTGCATCGTCATGCGGTGCTGCATGATCAAAACCGCGAGCGTTGGGATGCGGGTACTTATGTGCCGTTGAAAAATGTGACTGACAATCAAGCCCCGTTCGATGTCATCGACTCAGTGCTGTCGGAAGAAGCGGTGCTCGGTTTCGAATACGGCTATTCGACAGCAGAACCGAATACCCTGACCATCTGGGAAGCGCAGTTCGGCGACTTCGCCAACGGCGCGCAAGTCGTCATCGACCAATTCATCAGCTCCGGCGAAGTGAAATGGGGTCGCGCATCCGGTCTGACGCTGATGCTGCCGCATGGTTACGAAGGCCAAGGCCCGGAACACTCATCGGCGCGTCTGGAGCGTTTCCTGCAATTGTGCGCAGATAACAATATGCAAGTGGTGCAACCGACCAGCGCGGCCCAGATTTTCCACGTATTGCGCCGCCAGATGATCCGTCTGTTCCGCAAGCCGTTGATCATCATGACGCCGAAGTCGCTGCTGCGTAACAAGGATGCAGGTTCGCCCCTGGCCGATCTGGCCAAGGGTTCGTTCCAGACCGTCATCGGTGAAGTCGATGACAAGATCGATCCGAAAAAGGTCAAGCGTATCGTCGCCTGTTCGGGCAAGGTTTATTACGATCTGGTCAATGCGCGTAAAGAGCGTGGTCAAAGCGACACAGCGATCATCCGTCTCGAACAGTTGTATCCGTTCCCGCACAAGGCGTTCGCTTCGGTTCTCAAGCAATTCCCGAATTTCAACGAACTGGTATGGACCCAGGATGAGCCGCAAAATCAAGGCGCATGGCTGCAAATCCAGCACAATATCTTTGAAAATCTGACCGATGGCCAGAAACTGGCTTACTCCGGTCGTCCTGCCAGTGCTTCGCCTGCGGTCGGTTATTACGACAAGCATTATGCGCAGCAAAAGGCCTTGCTCGATACGGCATTTGCAAAACTGAAAGGCTTTGTATTGTCGAAGTAAGCGGCTTGAAACCCGTTTGAGCTTCCTGTGCGAAATCTAAGCGAAATTCAAGCGAAATCTAATTCAGCGCGCCCCGCGAGGGCGGGAGCGCGTTTAGCGAACAACCAGAACGGAGAATTACATGGCAATCATTGAAGTTAAAGTCCCCCAGTTATCGGAATCTGTCGCAGAAGCCACGTTGCTGCAATGGCATAAAAAAGTCGGTGAGCCAGTTGCCCGCGATGAAAATATGATCGATGTCGAAACCGACAAAGTCGTGCTGGAATTGCCGGCGCCGCAGGCCGGGATCATTACCCAAATTATCGCTCCGGACGGCGCTACTGTCGTCGCCGAGCAAGTGATCGCATTGATCGATACCGATGCTGCGGCCAAGGTCAGTCCGCTGGAAGTGAGCGCCTTGCCGGTGCAGCAGCCAAGCAGCAATGCGCCCACACCAAGCGCTGCGCCGGAATTGGCACCGAAGGCTGCAGGCGCCGCAGCTGCGATTGCAATGCCTGCCGCCGCTAAGATACTGGCCGACAATAACCTGAGCGTCTCGCAAGTCAGCGGTACCGGCAAAGACGGCCGGGTTACCAAGGGCGATGTCCTCAATACATTGACGATGCCGGCAGCACCGGCAGCACCGGCCAAAGCGGTGTTGCAATCGGTTAATGCGCCGGCGGCAGTGCAGGGTGGCCGTCCTGAAGAACGCGTACCGATGAGCCGTTTGCGCGCACGCGTTGCCGAGCGCCTGCTGCAATCGCAATCCACTAACGCCATTCTGACGACATTCAATGAAGTCAATATGCAGCCGGTGATCGATCTGCGCAATAAATACAAAGATAAATTCGAAAAAGAGCATGGCGTGAAACTGGGTTTCATGTCGTTCTTCGTCAAGGCGGTGGTTGCGGCATTGAAAAAATATCCGATCGTCAATGCATCGGTGGACGGCAATGACATCGTGTACCACGGTTACTTCGATGTCGGCGTGGCGGTCGGTTCGCCGCGCGGTCTGGTGGTGCCGGTATTGCGCGATGCGGATCAGATGTCGATTGCCGATATCGAGAAGAAGATCGGCGAATTCGGCGTCAAGGCGCGCGACGGCAAGTTGTCGCTGGAAGAAATGACTGGCGGCACTTTCACTGTGTCCAACGGCGGTACTTTCGGTTCGATGCTGTCGACTCCGATTATCAATCCACCGCAATCGGCGATTCTGGGCATTCATGCCACCAAGGAGCGCGCCGTGGTTGAAAACGGCCAGGTCGTGGTGCGGCCGATGAACTACTTTGCACTGTCTTACGATCACCGCATCATCGATGGTCGCGAAGCGGTTCTGAGCCTGGTCGCAATCAAGGATGCACTGGAAGATCCGGCCCGTCTGTTGCTGGATTTGTAATCGTCATTTTCGAGAAAAATAGATAACGGCGCAGAGCAAGCGGAGAAGCAGTTCGATTCTCCTTGCTCTGCGTTTTCATTTTGGCGCGATGCCGAGGTGTGCTTTTGCGTACCCGGTCATGTGCATGCAGTAACAATCTGAGGAATAACCATGAGCAAGAATTTTGATGTGGTAGTCATCGGCGGCGGTCCCGGCGGCTATATCGCGGCGATTCGCGCGGCCCAGCTGGGTTTTAATACTGCCTGTATCGACGAATGGAAAAACGATAAGGGCGGCCCGGCGCTGGGCGGTACTTGCACTAATGTCGGCTGCATTCCATCCAAGGCTTTGCTGCAATCGTCCGAACATTTCGAGCATGCCGGACATGCATTCGCCGAGCATGGCATCGATGTCAAAGGCTTGACTCTGAATCTGCCGCAAATGCTGGCGCGCAAGGACAATGTCGTCAAACAGAATAATGATGGCGTCCAGTATCTTTTTAAAAAAAACAAGGTCGCATTTTTTCATGGCCGCGGTTCGTTCACCAAGGCCGATGCCAGCGGCTACGAAATCAAGGTCGTGGGCGCGGCTGAAGAAGTCCTTATCGCCAAACACGTCATCGTGGCGACCGGCTCCAATGCGCGGGCGCTGCCTGGCGCGGCGTTCGATGAATCGCTGATTTTATCCAATAGCGGTGCATTGGCCATCACCGAAGTGCCGAAGAAACTCGGCGTCATCGGCGCCGGTGTGATCGGTCTGGAGATGGGTAGCGTCTGGCGCCGCCTCGGTGCGGAAGTGACCATACTGGAAGTGTTGCCGACTTTTCTTGGCGCAGTCGATGAGCAAATCGCAAAGGAAGCGCAAAAACTGTTGGCCAAGCAAGGCCTGACGGTGACGCTGGGCGTCAAAATCGGCGATATCAAAGTGGGCAAGAAAGACGTTGCTGTCGACTATGTCGATGCTGCCGGCGCGGCGCACAAAGTCGTCTTCGACAAGCTGATCGTCTCGATCGGCCGTATCCCGAATACCACTGGACTGAACGCCGAAGGCGTTGGCTTGAAGCTCGATGAGCGCGGTTTCGTTGCAGTCGATGGCGATTGCAAATCCAATCTGCCGAATGTCTGGGCGATCGGCGATGTGGTGCGCGGCCCGATGCTGGCGCACAAGGCGGAAGAAGAAGGCGTTGCGGTGGCTGAACGGATCGCCGGCCAACACGGCCATGTCAACTTCAACACGGTGCCTTCGGTCATTTATACTTCGCCTGAAATCGCCTCGGTCGGCAAGACCGAGCAGCAATTGAAAGCCGAGGGCGTCGCCTATAAAGCAGGTACTTTCCCGTTCCTGGCAAACGGCCGCGCGCGCGCATTGGGCGATACCTCCGGCATGGTTAAAGTGCTGGCCGATGCCAAGACCGACGAAGTACTGGGCGTGCATATTGTCGGACCGATGGCCTCCGAATTGATCGCCGAGGCAGTCATGGCGATGGAATTCCGTGCATCCTCGGAAGACATCGCACGCATCTGCCATGCGCATCCATCGTTGTCCGAGGCAACCAAGGAAGCAGCATTGGCTGTTGATAAGCGCGCATTGAATTTTTAATGTTGCTTTAATAATGTTGCTTTAATAGCGTGTGTTGATGGGGCGGGCAATTAGCCCGCCCATTTTTTTCTGCCTGGGGAAGTCGATTGAGCAAGATGGATGTCCGCGAGTTTTATGCGCACGCGTTGTCCGAGCGTGGTTACCAATCCGATGCGGCGCAACTGCAGGCCATCGATCGCCTGCAACGTTCTTATGAAGAGTGGCGCGAATACAAAGCGCAGCGTTCGAATTCGCTCAAGCGTCTGGTCATGCGTCCGGATGTGCCGCGCGGCGTGTATTTGTGGGGTGGCGTCGGGCGCGGCAAATCGTTTTTGATGGATAGTTTTTATTCGGTCGTGCCGCTGGTGCGCAAGACACGCGTGCATTTCCATGAATTCATGCGGGAAGTGCATCGAGAGCTGGATGAAGTGAAAAATGTGGCGAATCCGCTGGACGATGTTGCGCGCAGGATCGCCAGAAAATATCGTCTGATCTGCTTCGACGAATTTCATGTGTCCGATATTGCCGATGCGATGATTCTCTACAATTTGCTCAAGCCCTTGTTCGATAGCGGCGTCTCTTTCGTCATGACATCGAATTACGATCCGGATCTGTTGTATCCGGAGGGCCTGCATCGCGACCGCCTGTTGCCGACAATTCAATTGCTTAAAGACAATATGGATATCATGAATATCGATGCCGGCATCGATTATCGCAAGCGCGCTCTGGAACAAGTCGAGATTTATCACACACCGTTAAATGCCGTCACCGATAAGGCGTTGCGTGATGCATTTGCCAGCGTGGCGGAAACCGCCGACGAAGACCCGCGCGTGCATATTGAAGCGCGCGAGATCCGCGCCTTGCGCCGCGCCGGTACTGCAATCTGGTTCGATTTTGCTACCTTGTGCGGTGGTCCGCGCTCGCAAAACGATTACCTGGAAATTGCGAGTCGTTTCAAGACCGTGGTGCTATCGAGCATTCCGCAAATGTCGGTTGCGATGTCCTCCGAGGCGCGCCGCTTTACCTGGCTGATCGACGTGTTTTACGATCACAAGGTGAAATTGATTATGTCCGCCGAAGTCGAGCCGGATGCGCTGTATACTGTCGGTCCGCTGGCAAATGAGTTTCAGCGGGCTGTTTCCCGTATCATAGAAATGCAATCGCGCGAATATATGGATTCTGAGCGGCGCGATGTCGCGGCTTCGATGACGTGAATCGGATGAGGAAGCGGGATCAAGCGGGAAAAAAACGGGATCAAGCGGAAAAAAACGGGACAAAACCGGATAAGAACGGATAAAACAGTGAATTTTGATTTGAAAATGGATCGCCTGCCGGCAATTGTGCTACTGCTGGGATTAATGCAGTTCGGATCGATGCAGTTTGCGTCGGCACAGAATGAGCCCACTATCCCTGCCAGTACTGTTCCTGCGAGCACTGTTCCTGCCGGTACTGCTGCGCTGTTCGATCAATATCCGGCCGGCAGCATCAAGACTGTGCCGATGGCGAATGCGGCGCTGAGTGCGACTGCAAGTGAGCGTGAGCGTATCGATGTGCAATTGATCCGTGATCAGCGCGTCTGCTATAAGAAGTTTTTTGTGTCCTCCTGCCTTGAAAAAGTGCAGGCAGATTACCGCACCCAATCCAAGAAAATCAAGAATATCGAACTTGAGGCAAATACCTATTTACGCCAGGCGCGCGCCGACGATCGCGATGCGGCATTAGAAGAGCAGCGTGCGCAAGAAATCGCCGATGCGCCGCGCCGCGCCGAAGAGCAAAAGAAAAATGCCGCCGACAACGCCAAAAAGATAGAGGATAGCGCCAGCCGCACGGCTGAGGCCGCTGCCAGAGCGCAAGCGCCGACGATCTCGCCGGATCAGCGCATCGCCGATCACGAGAAGAAAATGCAGCAAGTGCGCGCGCAGCAGGAAGCCGACGCTAAAAAACATGATGCCAATGTTGCCGCCTATCAAAAGAAGGTAAAAGACGCACAGGATCGGCAGAAGGAAGTTGCCGCCAAAAAAGCCGAAAAAGCAGCCGAAAAAGCAGCCAAAAAAGCGGCCGATGAGGCCGCCGCCAAGGCTGCCGGGCAAAAATAGGCACGGCCGGTGCGCATCAATGTTGCTATAACGCTGGCCACTTAGGGGCTACGGGTAGTTTTGGCACAGTTTTTACGTCGTTTTCGAGTAAACTATCGCTTTGCATCATCGCCTCCCGGGACGATCCGCTGTTATTATTTTCAATAAAGTTCTGCAATGACGCAATGATGCAATGACCCAATGACCACTACGCAACGAGAAGAGATACAGCGCCGGATCGTCGAGCTGGAGATCGAGCATCGCGACCTCGATACAGTGATCGAGGTATTGATGAACGACGTGAATCATGAAGAGCTGCAATTGCGGCGCCTGAAAAAGCGTAAGTTGCAATTGAAAGATCAGATCATGCTGCTCAAGATGCAATTGGTACCCGATATTCCTGCCTGAATCCGAATTTGACTCCGAATCTAAAATTCCCCTATTTTGACCGACGAATTAGTAAATCCTGACGCTGCCGGCGATCACGATGCAGAGATCGACCAGCTCTTCGGCGCCGGCGGCCCGCTCGGCGGCGCGGTCGGCGGTTTTCGGCCGCGCCGCTCGCAAACCGAGATGGCCAAAGCCATCGCCGGCGCCATTGCCCAGCGCACCACATTAATTGCAGAAGCCGGGACCGGTACCGGCAAGACCTTCGCCTATCTTGTGCCTGCATTGTTATGGGGCGGCAAAACCATCATTTCGACCGGCACCAAAAATCTGCAGGATCAGTTGTTCTCGCGCGATATTCCTACCGTGCGCCGCGCACTCAATGCGCCGGTCTCGGTAGCGTTGTTGAAGGGGCGCGCCAATTACGTTTGTCATTTTCATCTGGAGCGCACGCTTCAGAACGGCCGCCTGACCGCGCGTGAAGATGTCGGTTATTTACGCGAGATATCGCGTTTCATGAAGACCACCGGGTCGGGCGATAAGGCCGAATTGACCAAAGTTCCGGAGACGGCGTTGATCTGGAATCTGGTGACGTCCACCCGCGATACCTGTTTCGGCGCCGAATGTCAGTATTATCAAGACTGCTTTGTGATGAAAGCACGCAAAGAAGCGCAGCAGGCCGATGTGGTCGTGGTCAATCATCATTTGTTCTTTGCCGATGTCGCGCTTAAGGATACCGGCGTGGCGGAGCTGTTGCCGTCTGCAAATACGATTGTGTTCGATGAAGCGCATCAATTGCCGGAAACGGCGACGCTGTTTTTTGGCGATACGGTATCGACTTCGCAAGTGCTGGAATTATGCCGGGATGTGTTGGCGGAGGGTCTGTCGCATGCCCGCGATGGCGCCGATTGGGCCAAGCTGGTAGCGCCCGTGGAACGCGCCGCGCGAGACCTCCGCTTGGCATTTTCGCAAGACGTGGTGCGGCTTGCCTTGCATCAGATTGCGCCGTCGAGCGCGTTTTTCCCGGCGCTGGAAACCTTGATTTCCAGCATGGAAGAAATGTTGCTGACTTTGGAAAAACAGGCGGAACGCGCGGAAAGCATCGAGCAGTGCCGCACCCGGGCCATCGAATTATCAAGCCGGCTGGAGAGCTGGGGTAAGACTCCGGCCGGGCCTGCCAAGGCGGCTGGCAAGAGCGCAACAGGGAAAACCGGGGCAGAGCCGGAGTCGGTGTTATGGGTCGAAGCGTTTTCATCCTCGCTGCAACTGCACCGCACGCCTTTGTCGATCGCGCCGATTTTCAACAAGCAGCGTGAAGGCACACCGCGGACCTGGATATTTACCTCGGCTACGTTGGCGGTGAAAAACGATTTCCATCATTACACGTCGCAAATGGGATTAGTGGATGAACCGGCGCAATCCTGGCCCAGTCCGTTCGATTATGCCGAGCAAGGTTTGCTCTATGTGCCGAGCGGCCTGCCGCAGCCGAATTCTCCCGACTATACCGATGCCGTGATCGATATTGCGCTGCCGGCCATCGAAGCTGCCGGCGGCCGCACTTTCTTTCTGTGCACGACGATACGCGCGGTCAAACGTGCGGCCGAGCGCTTGCGCGCGGAGTTCGAACAACGCGCACTGAAGTACCCATTGTTTGTGCAGGGCGAATTGGGCCGCACCGAATTGCTGGATCGTTTCCGCGCTTCGGGCAATGGCGTGTTGATCGGCAGTCAGAGTTTCTGGGAAGGGGTGGATGTACGCGGCGAGGCGTTATCGCTGGTGATCATCGATAAGTTACCGTTTTCGCCGCCGGACGATCCGGTGCTTGCCGCGCGCATCAGCGAACTGGAGAAGCAGGGATTGAACGGTTTCATGCACCATCAACTACCGGAAGCGATCATTAATCTGAAGCAGGGCGCAGGCCGTCTGATACGCGATGAAACCGATAGCGGCGTGCTGATGATTTGCGATCCGAGGCTGATTTCGAAGGGCTACGGCAAGCGCATCTGGCAGAGTTTGCCGCCCTTCAAGCGCACCCGCGAAATCGCCGATGTGCAGGCATTTTTCAGTGCTAAAGATAGCGCATCCGAAGCGCTTGTCTCAGGTAAAATCACACCATGAAAATCTTGATCAGTAACGACGATGGTTACCTGGCGCCCGGCCTGATTGCGCTGGCCGATGCGTTGTCGTCGTGCGCCGAGGTTACTGTCGTTGCGCCCGACAGTAATCGTTCCGGCTGTTCCAATTCCCTGACGCTGGAGCGGCCGTTGACGGTCGGCCAGACCGCGCAAGGCGTCTATTTTGTCAACGGCACGCCTTCGGATTGCGTGCATATTGCGTTGACCGGCCTGTTGCCGTTCAAGCCCGATTTGATCGTGTCCGGTATTAATCAGGGCCAGAACATGGGCGACGATACCTTGTATTCGGGTACCGTGGCAGCAGCCACCGAAGGCTATTTATTCGGCATTCCGGCGATTGCGTTTTCGCAAGTCGAACGCGGTTGGGTCGAGCTCGATGCCGCCGCCAAAATCGCCAGGGAGATCGTGATGCGGCAATTCGATCAATTGCCGCGTCCTTATCTGTTGAACGTCAATATTCCGAATCGTCCCTACGATCAATTGGGCCAGCCCGTAGCAACCCGGCTCGGCAAGCGTCATGCGTCGGAGCCGGTGCACAAGTTGACCGATCCGTTCGGCCAGGATATGTACTGGATCGGCGCGGTGGGCAAGATACTGGACGCCAGCGAGGGCACGGATTTTCACGCGACCGCGCAGGGTCTGATTTCGATTACGCCTTTGCAGATCGATTTGACGCATGCCAAACAGTTGCAGTCGTTGCGCGAGGCGTTGGCATGACCGAAAAGAACAAACGTTTTCCGCTCTCGCTGGATTCGCTGGCGCAAAAAAATCCCGGAAAAACACCCGCCAGGGCCGTTGCTAAAACTGCCACGCCGCAGACAGCGACCCGCAATGCCGCGTCCAGCGCAGTCTTGAGTTCGTCGCGTCAGGCCGCTGTTGCGACGCCGCAGCGGGCGAGGTCCGATTCGCATACATCGCAATCCCACACATCGCACACATCCCACACATCGCACACATCATCGGCAGCCAAAGCCGGTGGTGCATCCATGGTGTCTGATGCGGTGCGTAAGGCGATGGTGGCTCGGGTAGCGCAATTAGGCGTGCAGGACCGCAAAGTGCTGGCGGCGCTGGAGGCGGTGCCGCGCCATCTATTCCTGGAGCCGGCGATGGCCAGTCAGGCATATATCGATGCATCGCTGCCGATCGGTTACCACCAAACTATATCCCAGCCGTATATCGTCGCGCGCATGATTGAAGTGATGCGCGACAACCATGCCGGCGGCGAACTCAAGCGCGTGCTGGAAATCGGCACCGGCTGCGGCTATCAGGCTGCTGTGCTTTCGGTATTAGCCGGCGAAGTTTATTCGATTGAACGCATCAAGCCTTTGCACGAACTGGCCAAACGCAATTTGCGGCCGATGCGCATTCCCAATATTCGTTTGCATTACGGAGATGGTATGCTTGGCCTGCCGCAAGTGGCCCCCTTTGATGGCATTATCCTGGCTGCGGCCGGCATGGAAGTGCCGCAGGCTTTATTGGATCAATTGGCAATAGGAGGGCGTCTGATTGCGCCGGTTGGCGGCGAGCATCAGGATCAAGTGCTGCAACTGATCGAGCGCATCGGCAAATTCGAATGGAGTAGCGTCACGCTGGAGGGTGTTCGTTTCGTGCCTTTGCGGCCGGGCGTGGTGTGACAGTATTGAACCGTATGTTTATCGGCCGCAATTGGCGCCGATGAACTGTCAATCAACTAAGTAGTCAATGCTATCGTTGCAGAAAACTAAAATCGTAATGAGTATGAAACTCCCCCGTTTGATCCCGGTTGTTGTCTTGAGCGCCTCTTTGCTGGCGGCATGTTCTTCTCCCTCTCTGACGCCGGCGCCGGTTGTCTCCCGTACTTCACAATCGACCGCGGCGGCTGCTGCGCCCGCTGCATCTGCTGCATCTTCTGTTGCGCCGGCGGCGGAAGGCCGTGGTTATTATCGCGTCAAAAAGGGCGACACCTTATTTCGCATTGCTGTCGAAGTCGGGCAAAGCTATAAAGACATAGTCGCCTGGAATAATCTGACCAATCCGAATGATATAAAAGTCGATCAATTGCTGCGCGTATTGCCGCCGGATGCAGCCGCTGGTGTAGAGGTCGGCAGTGTCGGCAACGGTTCTGGCGTCGAAGTCAGGCAGTTGGGAGCGCCGGCTTCTACTGTTGCGGGTGTGCCGGCTGCGGATGGCAATCTGAACAAAATCGGCCCGCGTGGCGACAAGCGTCCTTATTCCGACGCCGCATTGGCTGAACTCGAAAAGCCGGATACCGCGCTCGATACTGCGCCAGGCGCTGCAACAAACGCTGTGCCATCTGCGGTTGCGCCGGCACAGTCTGGTGCGAAAACCGATGTTTCGCCTGCGGCAACGGCAGCCGGCGAGGAAGCTGCCATGGACTGGATGTGGCCTGCCGAAGGTAAAGTGGTCGGTAGCTTTGCGACTAAAAAAGGCATCGATATTGCGGGCAAGAGTGGTCAGGCCGTTATGGCCGCAGGCGCAGGTAAAGTGATGTATGCCGGCGCCGGCATCCGCGGTTACGGCAATCTGGTGATCGTCAAACATAACAATAATTTGCTATCTGCCTATGCGCATAACAAAACCATTCTGGTGAAAGAAGGCCAGGAGGTCACCAGGGGACAGAAAATTGCCGAAATGGGCAATTCCGATAGTGATGCGGTGATGCTGCATTTCGAAATACGTCAGCAAGGCAAGCCGGTCGACCCCGCCAAATATCTTCCTCCAAGATAATCCATTCCATCTACGCCGCATTAAGTAATGCGGCGTATGATTTTACGGCCGCATTACGTTACGGCCATAGTTATTTACTGGCTTACCAGTCATTGTCATTTTCGCTGTTACTTATGCAAGATCTTATTCTCGATATTGAATCGCTGGACATGGAAGGGCGGGGCATCGGCCACCTGCACAACGAGGACGGCACGCCCGGCAAGGTGATTTTTGTCGAAGGCGCGTTGGCTGGCGAACGCGTCAGTTTCAGCACCTATCGCAAGAAACCGAAATGGGAAGCCGCCAACATGACCGCGCTGCACCGGGAATCGAGTATGCGGGTCAAGCCTGAATGTGCTTATTTCGGACTTTGCGGCGGCTGCGCGATGCAGCATCTGGAGCCGTCAGCCCAGGTTGCCGCGAAACAGCGCGTACTGGAAGACAGCTTGTGGCATATCGGCAAGCTCAAGGCGGAGAATATGCTGCGCCCGGTTTACGGGCCAACCTGGGGCTATCGGTATCGGGCGCGCATCTCGGTGCGCAATGTGCCGAAAAAAGGTGGTGTGCTGGTTGGCTTTCACGAACGCAAATCCTCGTTCATCACCGATATGACGTCGTGCCGGATTTTGCCGGCGCATGTCTCCGCGTTGCTGGTGCCGTTGCGTCATCTGATCGCCTCGATGGATGCAATGGATGCACTACCTCAAATTGAATTGGCGATCGGCGAGGGTGAGGGTAATAAGCAATTGACGGTGCTGGTGTTACGTAACATGACGCCGTTAATTGCAGAAGACGAATCGAAGCTGCGTGCGTTTGCAGATTTGCATGATGTGCAATGGTGGTTGCAGCCGGCGGGGCCCGATAGCGCCTATCCGTTTTACCCGGCACAGTCGGATTTGCATTACACATTGCCTGAATTCGACGTGCGTATGCCGTTCAAACCGACCGATTTTACGCAAGTGAACCATCAGATCAATCGGGTGCTGGTATCGCGCGCGCTGCGCTTGCTCGACATTGCGCCTGGTGAGCGGGTGGCGGATCTATTCTGCGGATTAGGCAATTTCACGCTGCCGATCGCAACCCGGGCGGCCAGTGTGGTTGGGATCGAAGGCAGTACGGCGCTGACCGAACGTGCCACCGAGAATGCAGCAGCGAACGGTTTGAGCGACAAGGTGCAATTTTATTGCCGGAACTTGTTCGAGGCGACCGCGCAGGATTTTGTCGAGCTCGGTAAATTCGATCGGATGCTGATCGATCCGCCGCGAGATGGCGCCCAGGCAGTCTGTCAGGCGATGATCGATCTCGGCACATTGGCGCCGGAATTGAAGCCCAGGCGTATTGTCTACGTCTCGTGCAGCCCGGGTACGCTGGCGCGTGATGCCGGCATGCTGATCCAAGAGGGTGGTTATGCGTTAAAACACGCGGGTGTCGTCAATATGTTCCCGCATACTGCGCATGTTGAATCGATTGCGGTGTTCGATTTGATTGCTTAGTGTTTGCTTTCTACTTTTTGCCCTTTCAGTGTTCAACTTTCAGACGTAAAAAAAAGCCGACCCACGGATCGGCTTTTTGATTTTGATTTCGATTTCGATTTCCTTTAGCGCCGGTCGCCGCCAAGGATCCCAAGAATTGCCAGCAGATTCACGAAGATATTGTAGACATCGAGATAAATCCGGAGTGTTGCTGAAATGTAATTCGTTTCGCCGCCGTTGATGACTTGTTGTACGTCATATAACAAATATGCGGAGAAAATGCCGATAGCGACCACCGAAATAGTGAGTTGCAGAGCCGGCAATTGCAGGAACACATTGGCCAGGGCCGCTACCACAATCACTAGCAAGCCGGCAAACAGCCATTTGCTCATACCCGAAAAATCCCGCTTGGACACGGTAGCGACTGTTGCCATGACGCCGAATACGGCGGCAGTGCCGCCAAATGCGGTCATGATCAGCTGGGTGCCGTTGGCAAAGCCGAGCACCTGCTCGAGCAGGCGCGACAGCATCAGACCCATGAAGAAGGTGAATCCCAGCAGCGCGACAACGCCCCATCCGGAGTTCTTGGTTTTTTCAATCACATAGAAAAAACCGAAAGCAATCGCCATGAATATGATGAATCCCATGAACGGGCTGCCGGTGAACAGGCTGAGGTGCATTTGAACGCCCATCCATGCGCCGAAGATTGTCGGGATCATCGACAAGGCCAGTAGCCAGTAGGTATTGCGCAGCACGCGGTGGCCGGTTATCGTGCCGGTATTGCTGGAGCGCAAGGTGTCTTGCAGATTTCGATTTAGCGCCATGATTATGGTTCTCCTCTTACATGGTGAATAAGCTTACGCAGAATACCACGTTGCGTATCCGGCGTGCATTTGCCGCTCCGCAACGGCATTCCCAAGGCAGGCCAAGTTGGTGCGGTATTCATAATGTTTCATGTTAAAATCACGGGTTGATTGCATTATCAATTTACAATTTTAGGGCCTGTTAAAAATTCGTTGAATTTAGTGGTGTCTAATCTGGTTAAACAGATATTTAATTCGATATTTAATTCGATATTTAACCCGGTATTTAATCCGATATCTAAACCGGCCCTAACCCTTTCATTCTATTGGAGTTTTTACAGATGGCAATTGAACGCACACTGTCGATTATCAAGCCGGACGCAGTCGCAAAAAATGTAATTGGGCAAATTTACAGCCGTTTCGAAAATGCTGGCCTGAAGATCATTGCCGCCCGCATGCAACAGCTGTCGCGCGCTGAAGCCGAAGGTTTCTATGCTGTTCATCGCGAGCGTCCTTTCTTCAAGGATCTGGTCGATTTCATGATCTCCGGTCCGGTGATCGTGCAAGTATTGGAAGGCGAAAACGCCATCCTGAAGCACCGTGATCTGATGGGCGCAACCGATCCGAAAAAAGCAGAAGCCGGCACCATTCGTGCAGACTTCGCCGATTCGATCGATGCCAATGCAGTGCATGGTTCGGATTCAGCCGACAATGCCAAGGTTGAAATGGCTTATTTTTTCCCTGCTTCAAATATTCACTCACGTTGATAAAAAGCGTCTGCTCCAAGCCTCGCCCCATCGGGCGGTGCAAGCGGCGCGACTAAAGGCTGGCGCTATGACTGTTCTCACCAATCTGCTGGATCTGGATCCTGCGCAACTTGTCGCTTATTGCGGCGAGTTGGGTGAGAAGCCATTTCGCGCCAAGCAGTTGCAGCGTTGGATTCATCAATTCGGCGCATCGGATTTCGATGCGATGACCGATCTGGCCAAATCGCTGCGGGAAAAACTGGCCGGCCGTGCGATCGTGCTGGCACCGGACGTTATCAGCGACCACACCTCTGCCGACGGCACCCGCAAATGGTTGCTCGATGTCGGGCAGGGCAACGCAATAGAAACCGTATTTATTCCCGAAGAAAACCGCGGCACCTTGTGTATTTCGACGCAAGCGGGTTGTGCGGTAAATTGCCGGTTTTGCTCCACCGGCAAGCAGGGCTTCAATCGTAATTTGACGGTTGGCGAGATTATCGGCCAACTGTGGATGGCTGAATTTGAATTGCGCAAGACCAAAGGTATCGAAGCAGGGCCCAAAGGCGAGCGTCAGATCACCAATGTCGTGATGATGGGCATGGGCGAGCCGCTGCTTAATTTCGTGCCTACCGTGACTGCGTTGAAGCTGATGCTCGATGACAATGCCTATGGCTTGTCGAGGCGCCGGGTAACGCTGTCGACCAGCGGCGTGGTGCCGATGATCGATAAACTCTCGCAAGAATGCCCCGTGGCGCTGGCAGTGTCGCTGCATGCATCGAACGATGCTTTGCGCGATAGCTTGATTCCCTTGAACAAAAAACACCCTTTGCGCGAATTGATGGCCGCTTGCAAGCGCTATCTCGCGTTCGCGCCACGCGATTTCGTGACGTTCGAATATTGCATGCTCGATGGCGTCAACGATAGCGACACGCATGCGCATGAACTCATCGAGCTGGTGCGCAATGGCCCCGATGCAGTGCCATGTAAATTCAATCTGATCCCCTTTAATCCTTTTCCCGAATCCGGTTTGACTCGTTCCAAAAATCTCCGCATCAAAGCATTTGCGCAGATTTTGATGGATGCCGGGATTGTCACGACCATCCGTAAAACGCGCGGCGACGATATCGATGCCGCATGCGGCCAACTGGCCGGCGAAGTGCAAGATAGGACGCGGGTTCAGGAACGCATGCAAAAGATGACGGAGTACCAACAAAAGTTCGGGAAGAATTTCGGTCGTCTGGTGGAGATATCCGAGTGAGTTGGCGCTTGCAGCGATGGATTGCGGCGTTGGTTTCAGTTTTGCTGGTGGCGGCATGCGCGAATTCAAGCGCGGGTTTGGAGCGCGATCCAGGCCCCGGCTCAGGTCCAGGCCCAGGTCCGAACAGCGCTGCAACAGACCAGCAGCGTGCCGATGCGCATTTGCAGCTGGCGCTTGCGTATTATCAGCAAAGTCAGTGGCAGGTCGCGCTCGATGAAGCAGCGCTGGCGCTGCAGATCGTGCCAGAGCAGCCTGATGCGCTGAGTATGCGGGGTTTGATTTACATGGCGTCGGGACGGCAGGCACTGGCCGGCGCGCAATTTCTGCAAGCCTTGCGGATTGTGCCGGATCAGCCCGATTATTTGAATAATTATGCATGGTACCTGTGCCAGACCGGTCATGCGCAGGCATCATTACGCTGGTTTGAACGGGCCGCCGGGCGGCCCAATTACCAGACGCCGGAAAAGGCCCTGAACAATGCCGGTACATGCAGTCTGACGGCAGGCGACCGGGATGCGGCAAAGAAATATTTTGCGCGTGCGGCCGCCGTGCAACCGGGTAACGTGCGCAGCAATACCGAATTGGCAAAGCTGTATTTTAACGACGGTAATTATCCGCGCGCCCGCTTCCATGCAGAACGTGCGACGGCGGTCGCGAAGCCCGGCGTAGAGGCATTATGGTTGGCGATTAAAGTGGCGCGCAAGTCGGAGCAGCCGTCGACAGAGACAAAATTGCTAGCGCAATTGCGTAGTCTGTATCCGGATTCAGCCGAATACGCAGCTTATCAACGTGGAGTATTTGATGAGTGATCAGCAGCACATACCGGGGACGCCGTCATCCAATGACGCGCTGGGTTCGCAGACCGAAGCAACGCAGGCGCCTACGCCGATCCCATTGCCGGGCACCGTGCTGGCAGCCGAGCGGCAGGCCAGGGGCTGGTCGGTCGAATACGTGGCGAGCCATCTGAAGTTGGCGACGCGTCAGATTCATGCGCTTGAAGAAGATCGCTACGGTGCATTGCCTGGTCCGGTCGTTATTCGCGGGTTTATCCGTATATACGCCAAAATGCTGGGAATCGATTCGACCGCATTGGTCGCGGCGCTGCCTATCGATACGGCGCCGCCGGACGCGCAAATCAGGCCGTCCCGCACACTTTCCACCCCGTTTTCCGAATCCAGTCTGCCATTACGGGGACGGCATGAGTTGCCGCTTGCGCAACTGGCATGGCTGGCGTTCGGCGTGCTGGTAATTGTAGGTTTGTTCGTCGCCATGAAATACGGTAATTGGAGCGATGTTAAAAATTCACGGCTGTTGCAGCGTTTGCACATAAGCGGCGCTGCTGTATCGACACCCAGCATTGCTGTTGCTGTGGCTGCTGCGCCGAACGCCGATAACCCCGATCCGGCGGCCGCGCCAGCGGTAGTCGCGGACAGCGAAAATGCCGTGTCGTCTGAAGCCATTTCGACCGTGCAGGAGGCAACGTCTGCTCCTGCGGCTCCTGCAACGGTTACCGCCAAGGCAGCACCGGCGGCCCCTAGCATTGCGGTCACGCCCGTGGCGTCTGCCATATCTCCCGCTCCCGCTCCAGCTACGCCTGCTATTCCCGCGGTTGTGGCTAATCCCTTACAATTGACGATCACTCAGGATTCCTGGATTGAAATTCGCCGCGCCGATAAGTCCATCGTGGTTTCACGCACGATGAAAGGCGGTACCGCCGAATCCTTCGATATCAATGGACCGATGTCGATGACAATCGGCAATGCCGCTGGCGTAACCGCGACGCTGAGAGGCAAGCCGCTGGCGCTGGCGTCGGCCACCAGCAATAATGTTGCCCGCCTGGATTTGAAGTAGACACGAAATGACTCTTTCTCACGCATCCGCGCATTCACCTGCACACTCGCCTATCCCATCTGGCCCATCTGTACGTCGCATGGCCCGCCGTGCTGTCATCAGTTACGGCAGCAATGAGATCGTCATGGGCGGCGGCGCGCCGATCGTCGTGCAATCGATGACCAATACCGATACTGCAGATGTCATCGGTACCGCAATTCAAGTCAAGGATCTGGCGCGCGCCGGTTCCGAACTGGTGCGTATTACGGTGAACAATCCGGAAGCGGCGGCAGCGGTGCCGGCGATTCGCGAGCAGTTGGACCGGATGGGGGTCGATGTGCCGCTGGTCGGTGATTTTCATTACAACGGCCATACCCTGCTCAACGATTATCCGGATTGCGCGCGCGCATTGTCCAAATATCGTATCAATCCGGGCAATGTCGGGCAGGGCGCCAAACGCGATACGCAGTTCGCGCAGATGATCGAGGCAGCGTGCAAATACGATAAGCCGGTGCGCATCGGCGTAAACTGGGGCAGCCTGGACCAGACTTTGCTGGCGCGGATCATGGATCAGAACGCGCAACGGGCGCAGCCGTGGCCGGCCCAAAACGTCATGTATGAAGCGCTGATCACATCGGCGATTGAAAGCGCGCAGCGCGCTGAAGAATTGGGGCTTGCGGGCGATCGCATTATCTTGTCTTGCAAAGTCTCCGGCGTGCAGGATTTGATCGCGGTATACCGCGAGCTGGCCCGCCGTTGCGATTATCCCTTGCACCTCGGCCTGACCGAAGCCGGCATGGGCAGCAAAGGGATTGTGGCGTCAAGCGCCGCAATGGGCGTATTGCTGCAGGAAGGCATCGGCGACACGATCCGCATTTCGCTCACGCCGGAGCCCGGTGGCGACCGTACCCGTGAAGTGATTGTCGGTCAGGAAATGCTGCAAACCATGGGTCTGCGTAAATTTACGCCGATGGTCATCGCTTGTCCGGGATGCGGTCGCACCACGTCCACCGTATTTCAGGATCTGGCCGATAAGATTCAGACTTATCTGCGCGATCAGATGCCGGTGTGGAAAGTCGATTATCCGGGTGTCGAAGGCATGAACGTCGCTGTCATGGGCTGTATCGTGAATGGTCCCGGCGAATCCAAACATGCCAATATCGGCATCAGCTTGCCTGGCAGCGGCGAATCGCCGGCTGCGCCAGTGTTTATCGACGGCGAAAAGAAAATGACCTTGCGAGGCGAACGCATTGCCGAGGAGTTTCAGGCCATTGTGCTGGATTACGTCAAGCAGCGTTATACCAAACAGACTGGGATGACCGGCTGATAGCGCCTCTTTTACCGGCCCCTGTGGTCCCTGTACTTAACTCATATTGAATCACCAAGATGTCAGAAAATAAAAAAGCCGAGAAAATTGTCGGCGTCAAAGGGATGAACGATATCCTGCCAGCCGATGCTCCTTTATGGGAGTTATTTGAAAACACGGTGCATTCCGTGTTGAAGAGTTACGGTTTTCAACAGATCCGCACGCCGATCGTCGAACCGACGGCTTTGTTTGCGCGCGGTCTGGGCGCCGTTACCGATATTGTCGAAAAAGAGATGTACTCGTTTACCGATACGCTTAACGGCGACAACCTGACCTTGCGTCCGGAAAGTACCGCCGGCGTGGTGCGCGCGGCGCTGGAACACAATCTGACCTATGACGGTCCGAAACGTCTCTGGTATAGCGGTCCGATGTTTCGTCACGAGCGGCCGCAGCGCGGCCGCTATCGCCAGTTTCATCAGATCGGCGCCGAAGCGATCGGCTTTACCGGCCCGGATATCGACGCCGAGCTGATCATGATGTGCCAGCGTTTGTGGGACGATCTGGGCCTGCAGGACATTCGGCTGGAGCTCAATTCGATCGGCGATGCCGAAGAGCGCAACAAGCATCGCGCCGATCTCATTATCTATTTCGAACAGCACAAGGACGTGCTGGACACGGATGCCCAGCGCCGCCTGCTGTCGAATCCGCTACGCATTCTGGATACCAAAAATCCCACTATGCAGGAAATGGTGAACGGCGCACCTAAATTGCTCGATTATCTGGGCGAAGCCTCGCGCGCGCATTTCGATGGCGTGCAAAAAATTCTGCAGCACAACAATATTCCTTACACAGTCAATCCGCGTCTCGTGCGCGGCATGGATTATTACAACCGCACGGTTTTCGAATGGGTCACCGATCAGCTTGGTTCCCAGGGTACGGTTTGCGGCGGCGGCCGTTACGATCCCTTGGTCGAGATGTTCGGCGGTAAGCCGACGCCGGCCTGCGGATTTGCCATGGGCGTAGAGCGTTTGCTGGAATTGATGAAAGCCTCCGGCGAGCAGTATGCGCCGAACCAATGCGATGTCTATCTGGTGCATCAAGGCGAAGCAGCGCAATTGCAATCATTTGTATTGGCAGAGCGTTTGCGCAGTGCCGGACTGGATGTTGTGCTACATTGCGCATCGTCCAATGCGGGCGGCGGTTTCAAATCGCAAATGAAGCGCGCCGACGCCAGCGGGGCGGCGTTTGCCATCATCATCGGAGACGATGAGATAGCCAACGCCACCGCGGTGGTTAAAAATCTGCGCGATGCCTCGGCTGAAACTGCGCAACATGCAGTCGCTTTCGACGCCGTGCCGGATTATCTGGTCGATCAGATCGTCGGCGACGATCATGATCACGAACACATTCACTACCACTCTTAATACGGCATTTCAATGGCATACGATCTCGAAGAGCAAGAACAACTCGATACCATCAAGGCTTGGTGGGCGAAGCACGGCAATTTGCTGACCTGGGCACTGATTGCGGTGCTGGCGATTTATGCTGCCTGGTCGGGCTGGAATTTGTATCGGCGCAATCAGTCGTTGCAGGCTTCGCAACTATACGAAGAATTGCAAAATGCAGCGACCGCAAAAAATCATGCCAAAGTCATGCCTGTGGCCAACGTTATCCAGGATAAATTCAGCGGCACGTCTTATGCGCAGATGGCAGCGCTGGTCGCCGCAAAGTCCGCATTCGACGCCAATGATATGGCGGCTGCCAAAAGCGAATTGCAATGGGTGGTCGAACATCACCGCGATGCAGAATACGGGGCAATCGCCGCGATTCGTCTGGCCGGTATCGAACTGGATGCCAAAGACTATGACGCTGCGCTGAAAACATTGTCCGGCAATTTCCCCGCGCAGTTCGCCGGCGCGGTTGCCGATCGCAGGGGCGACGTGCTGTTTGCTCAAAACAAGACGGCCGAAGCACGTAGCGCATATCAGGAAGCGCTGGAAAAGATGGAACCAAAGGATCCCGGTCGTCAGTTGATTCAATTAAAACTCGATGCAATTGGTGGTAACGCGAAAGCGGCGGCGTAAATAATGCGTGGCACCGGCTTTATATTTCGGATCGAATGCGATAAAGGGAGCAATATGCGTACAGGTTTCAAATACTGCAGCAAATATATCTGCGTCGGCGCAGTGGTTTTGTTGTCCGGCTGCTCGATGTTTTCATGGTTCTCCAAAAAGCCAGTCAATCCACCGGCGCCACTGGCGGAATTAAAAGCCACGAAAAATGTGCACACGCTGTGGAAAGTATCCGTACCCAAGAGCGAGACTTATCAGTTTTCACCTGCGCTGGCCGCAGATAGCGTTTATGCCGCCGGCGCTGACGGCACCATTGTGCGTATCAATGTCAAGAGCGGTCAGACCGATTGGCGCATCAATGCCAAGATGAAGCTGACAGCCGGCGTTGGTAGCGATGGCGCCACCGTTGCCGTGGTCGGCGAGAAGGGTGTCGTACTGGCTTACGATAATGCCGGTAAGCTTCTTTGGAAGGGGCAGGCCAGCAGTGAAGTCTTGTCGGCGCCTGCAGTCGGTTCAGGCCTGGTGATCGTGCGCAGCCTGGATAACCGGATTGCGGCATTCGATGCGCTCACCGGCGTGCGTCGCTGGATGGCCGAACGTAATACGCCATCGCTGACTTTGCGCAGCGCGCCAGGTATTGCGATTGTTTCGAGTACCGCGTTTGTTGCATTGCCGGGCGGTCGTTTATCGGCATTGACGTTGACCAACGGCGGTCCGATCTGGGAGGTGCAGGTTGGCGATCCACGCGGCACTACCGAGATGGAACGTGTTGCCGACGTATCGGGTATGCCTGCGGTGCTCGGCAATGATGTATGCGTAGTGACGTATCAGAGCCGTATAGGTTGTTTCGATACCAGCAGCGGTGGTGTGCGCTGGGTCAAGGCGTTTTCCAGCTCGGTCGGCGTGAGCGTCGATGCGCGTTATGTATTTGCAGCAGACGAAAGCGGAACGGTAACGGAGTTCGAACGCGCTACAGGCGCCGCATTGTGGAGTAACGATAAATTATCTTATCGTCAATTATCTGCTCCAGCTTCTGTCGGCAGCACCGTGGCGCTCGGGGATTATCAAGGTTATATTCACTTTCTGTCGCAGGCAGACGGCAGCTTTGTCGGCCGTGTCCCGACCGACGGCAGCGCCATCACCGCCAACCCCGTAGTCGCAGGTTCAAGCGTCATTTTTCAAACCCAAGCAGGAACAGTGGTTGCTTTAGCAGCCGAATAGTGAATTGATGAAGCCGGTAATTGCACTTGTAGGTCGCCCCAATGTCGGTAAATCGACTTTATTCAACCGGCTCACCCGTTCTAGGGATGCGCTGGTTGCAGACCTGCCCGGGCTGACCCGGGATCGCCACTACGGTGAGGGCCGGGTAGGGGAGCGGCCTTTTCTGGTCATTGACACCGGCGGGTTCGAGCCGGTCGCCAAAGAAGGCATCATGCATGAGATGGCCAAGCAGACCAAGCAGGCCGTGGTGGAAGCCGACGTCGTGATTTTTATTGTCGATGGCCGTCAGGGTTTGACGCCGCACGACAAGACGATTACCGATTTCCTGCGTAAATCCGGACGCTCGGTCATGCTGGTGGTGAACAAGGCCGAGGGCATGAAATATACGTCGGTCACGGCGGAGTTTTATGAGCTTGGGCTGGGCGATCCCTATGTGATTTCTGCTGCGCACGGCGACGGTGTGACCGATCTGGTCGAAGAATCGCTGGATATCGCATTCGCGCAGCGCACCTCTGTTGAAGAAGAGATCGATCCGGCCGCACGCGGCATCAAGATCGCCATTGTCGGCCGTCCGAATGTGGGTAAATCGACGCTGGTCAATACGCTGTTGGGTGAAGAACGCGTCATTGCGTTCGACATGCCCGGCACCACGCGGGACTCGATCGAGATTCCATTTGAACGCGATGGCAAGCAATATACCTTGATCGATACTGCAGGGATTCGTCGACGCGGAAAAGTGTTTGAAGCGATTGAAAAATTTTCAGTCGTCAAAACCCTGCAGTCGATTTCAGAAGCGAATGTGGTGGTGCTGTTGCTTGATGCGCAACAGGATATTTCCGAGCAGGATGCTCACATTGCGGGATTCGTGCTCGAAACCGGGCGCGCATTAGTGGTGGGAGTCAATAAATGGGACGGTCTGATCAGCGATCGCCGCGATGAAATCAAGATGGATATCGAGCGTAAGCTGAATTTTCTTTCTTTTGCAAAATTCCATTTCATCTCGGCGCTGAAATCGACCGGCATCAGTCCCTTTATGAAATCGGTGGATGCCGCTTATGCTGCAGCCATGGCTGATCTGACCACGCCGAAGCTGACCCGTGCATTGATTGAAGCGGTGGAGCATCAGCAGCCGCGGCGCAAGGGTTCGATTCGTCCAAAATTGCGCTACGCTCACCAGGGTGGGCAAAATCCACCGATCGTCGTGATTCATGGCAATGCGCTGGAATCGGTTGAAGATAACTATAAACGTTATCTGGAGAAACATTTCCGTGAAACTTTCTCACTGATTGGGACTCCGTTAAGAATCGAATTCCGCTCAAGTAGAAACCCATACGCTCGTCCTGATAAGTAGAAGCGCGTAGCCTATCCGGATAAATAGAGTATTCGGAAAAAGTCTTCAAAATATCTTCGATAAGCGGATTTTAAGCAGTAGGATAAGCGTACTTATTTCTTGCATCCGCTATCGTCAACGCCATTGCAACGTAATGTGATCGTTTGCAGGTGTAATCCTTTGTTAGTATCGCGCACACGGCACTTGAAAAAACGCTGAGTGCCTCCAAATTTCATTTACATCAACATAGTGGAGCCGCCATGAGCAACAATAAAGGGCAATTATTACAAGACCCCTTCCTTAATGCCCTTAGAAAAGAGCATGTCGCTGTTTCGATTTATCTCGTAAATGGCATTAAGCTTCAAGGACATATCGAGTCTTTCGATCAATATGTCGTTTTACTTCGCAATACCGTTACACAAATGGTTTATAAGCACGCCATTTCAACCGTCGTACCTGCTCGTGCTGTGAATCTAAGCCTTGAATCACCAGACGCCGCTGAATAATGCGGTCAACACTACAGCGCGCAGTGAAATGCGCGCTGTTCTAATCGGCCTGGACTTTGGCAAAGGCAACTTTGCCACAAGTCTGGATGAGCTGTCTCTGCTTTCTCAATCTGCAGGCGTTGAGCCTGTCACGACTATCACCGGCAAACGTGCAAGTCCCGATGCGGCATTATTTGTCGGATCTGGCAAAGCACAGGAAATCGCCGACGTTGTTGCCGACCTCGATCTCGAACTCGCCATCTTCAATCACGCATTGTCACCTGCGCAACAGCGCAATCTTGAGCGCGTACTGAAAACCCGCGTCCTCGATCGCACCAGCCTGATCCTCGATATTTTTGCGCAGCGCGCGAAAAGCCACGAAGGTAAGGTTCAGGTGGAGCTGGCGCAGTTGCAGCACTTGGCCACCCGGCTGATTCGCGGCTGGACCCATTTGGAACGGCAAAAAGGCGGTATTGGCTTGCGCGGTCCCGGCGAAACGCAACTTGAAACCGACCGTCGCTTGCTTGGTTTGCGGGTCAAGGCATTGCGCGGGCAGTTGGAAAAATTGCAGCGCCAACACGCAACGCAACGGCGCGCGCGCGGTCGCAGCGCGACGTTTTCGGTCTCGCTGGTCGGCTATACGAATGCCGGAAAATCGACGGTTTTCAACAGCATGACGAAAGCCGGCGCCTATGCCGCCGATCAATTATTTGCCACGCTCGATACCACCTCGCGCCGGGTCTACATGGGTGACGCCGGCAATGTCGTTCTGTCGGATACCGTTGGATTTATCCGGGAATTGCCGCATCAACTGGTGGCCGCTTTCCGGGCCACGCTTGAAGAAACGATTCATGCCGATTTGCTGCTGCATGTGGTTGATGCGGCAAGTCCGGTGCGCATGGAGCAAATCGAACAGGTAAATCTGGTTCTGAAGGAAATCGGCGCAGATCATATACCGCAGATTCTGGTTTGGAACAAGATTGACACTGCGGGCATGGAACCACGGATTGAGCGAGATGAGTATGATAAAATCCAGCGAGTTTTCATCAGCGCTCGTACCGGTTCTGGCTCGGATTTGCTGCGTAGCGCTATTTCAGAATATGCAGCAGCTAGTTTTCAGGCTGTCGGCCAGACATCGGTTGACGATTCTCAGGACATGCATGCGTAATTTGGTGTAAACCGCGGTGTAAGCAGGCGTAATCCACGCATCATGACCAGTTTATTAATTTAAGAAGATGGATCGTAACGAATGCTTGTTTCCTTATTTAAACGGCTTGGATTAAAGTTCTCGCTCAACGATCCGCAATGGGGTCGCGGATCGCAGGATGAGAATCGTAACAATCAGAATAACGACGGCAAGCGCCCGAATAATAATGGCGGCCCGCCGGATCTGGACCAACTGTGGCGCGATTTCAATCAGCGTTTTAATCGGCTATTCGGTAAAAAGAACGGCGGCGGCGGTTCCGACGGCGGCGATTTCAAAAAAGACAGCATGAAAGGCACCGGTATCGGCGCCGGCATCATCTTGGTGATCGTTGCGTGCTTATGGTTTGCCAGCGGCTTCTTTATCGTCCAGGAAGGCCAGACCGCGGTCGTATTGACGTTCGGCAAATATAGCTACACGACAATGCCGGGTTTCAACTGGCGTTGGCCGTATCCGATTCAAAGTCATGAAGTAGTCAATTTATCTCAACTGCGTACTGTTGAAATCGGTTATCGCGCGAATGCCCGCAACAAGCAGGCAAAAGAAGCTTTGATGCTGACCGACGACGAAAATATCATCGATATCCAGTTTGCCGTGCAATATAAATTGAAGAACGCGGCTGAATGGATTTTCAATAACAGCGATCAGGAAGAAATGGTGCGTCAGGTTGCTGAAACCTCGATTCGCGAAATCGTCGGCAGAAGCAAAATGGATTATGTTTTGTATGAAGGCCGTGAGAAGGTCGCGTTGGACGTCGGACAATTGATGCAACAGATACTGGATCATTACAAATCGGGCGTGCAGGTTACCAACGTGACTATGCAGGGCGTGCAACCGCCTGAACAGGTTCAGGCGGCATTTGACGATGCCGTGAAGGCGGGCCAGGATCGCGAACGGCTGAAAAATGAAGGTCAGGCTTATGCCAACGACGTGATTCCCAAAGCCAGTGGCGCGGCCTCGCGTCTGATGCAGGAATCGGAAGCCTATCGTTCACGCGTCATTGCCAATGCCGAAGGTGATGCATCCCGCTTCAAGCAAGTGCTGACCGAATATCAAAAAGCGCCGGCGGTGACCCGTGACCGTATGTACCTCGATACGATGCAACAGATTTACACTAATACGACCAAAGTGATGGTCGATGCAAAAACAGGTAGTAATTTGATTTATTTGCCATTGGACAAACTGATTGCGCAAAGCGATGCCGATGCCGCAAAACAAGCTGCGGCATCGTTGCCGCCGCCGACGCCTTTGTTGGGTTCTGGCTCGGCGCCGGACGCCGGCGCCCAAGCCGATCCGTCGCGCTCACGCGATCCGGTTGATTTGCGTTCAAGGGAGGGCCGATAATGAATCGTCTGATCTCCCTGGTTGTCAGCATCCTCATTGCCATTTGGCTGTTGTCGTCGACCGTATTCATGGTCGATCAAAGACAATTCGCAATCGTCTTCGCCTTAGGTGAAGTCAAACAGGTTATTCGTGAGCCAGGTCTGCATTTCAAGTTGCCGCCGCCATTCCAGAATGTGATTTACCTGGATAAACGGATTCTGACGATCGATACGGGTGACGCAGATCGCTTTATCACTGCCGAAAAGAAAAACATTCTGGTCGATACCTTCGTCAAATGGCGCATCGCCGATCCGCGCCTGTATTTCATCAGCCTGGGCGGCGACGAGCAGCGTGCGCAAGATCGCATGTCGCAGATCGTCAAAGCGGCGCTGAATGAGGAAATCACTAAACGCACGGTGCGCGAAGTAATCTCCGGCGAGCGCGGCAAAGTGATGACGGCGTTGCAGATCAAGGTAGAAGCAGAAGCGAAACAGATTGGCCTGGAAATCGTCGATATTCGCCTCAAGCGGGTCGATTATGTCGAACAGATCAACAATTCCGTCTATGATCGGATGAAATCCGAACGGGTCCGCGTTGCGAACGAATTGCGTTCGACAGGTTCGGCTGAATCGGAGAAAATCCGTGCCGATGCGGATCGTCAGCGGACTGTTATTCTGGCTGAAGCTTATCGCGATGCAGAAAAAATTCGTGGTGAAGGCGATGCCAAGGCGTCCCAGATTTATGCGCAGGCATTTAGTCAAAACCCGGAATTTTATAAGTTTTACCGTAGTCTTGAAGCGTACCGTGCGAGTTTCAAGAGTCGCCGTGATGTAATGGTCATGGATCCAAACTCCGAATTTTTCAAGTATTTCAAAAATAGCGGTGTTGCCGGTGCGGTTGGCGCGAGGAAATAAACGCGAATAAACGCAAATAAAGCGATAGTAAAATAACAAAGATGGGAAGATGCTCGTCGCCGGGCATCTTTTCATTTTTTGCGTGTGCGTTTTGCTGTTACTTTGCGGCTACTAATCTGCCGTTTTTAATGCGTTAAAGCCGCGTACGAATAATTTTCTTTGATTTCTCTGAATTTCTCTTTTTCGACTCATTACCTTATGCCTAACTGGCTCCTTCCCGAAAATATCGCCGATGTCTTGCCATCGGAAGCAAGAAAAATAGAAGAGCTGCGTCGCCAGGTTCTGGATCACTTCCGTCTGTACGGTTATGAATTAGTCATGCCGCCGATGCTGGAGTATCTGGAGTCGCTGCTGACCGGCGCCGGTCAGGATACTGATTTGCGCACATTCAAGCTGGTCGACCAATTGTCCGGCCGCACGATGGGTATTCGCGCCGACATGACCACGCAGGTTGCCCGCATCGATGCGCATTTGCTGAACCGCACCTCGGTCACGCGCCTTTGCTATGCCGGCAGCGTGCTGCAGACACGGCCTTCCGGTCTGCACGCCACGCGTGAGCCGTTGCAGATTGGTGCGGAAATTTACGGTCATGCCGGACTTGAAGCCGATGCTGAAATTCAGCAACTGGCACTGGCGTCGCTGCATCTGGCCGGTTTCAAAAAGGTCCGGCTGGATCTTTGCCATGTCGGCGTATTGCAGGCAATTATTGCCGGCGATGCGAAGGCTGTTCGGCAAGCACCGCAATTGTTTGCCCTATTGCAAGCCAAGGATATCCCTGAACTGAACGCCATTAGCGTCGATTTTGCGCCCGTCACGCGCAATGCCTTGCTGGCATTGCCCGGTTTGTACGGCGACGTGACGATACTCGACAAAGCGCGCGCCATATTGCCGGCATTGCCCGGCATTGCCGAGGCGCTGGACGAATTGCAGATTCTGGTTGAGCAGGCGGCCGATGCCGATGTGATTATCGATCTGGCCGATTTGCGTGGGTATCATTATCATAGTGGCGTCATGTTCGCGGCCTATGTGCCCGGTCTGCCGAACGCCGTTGCGCGCGGCGGGCGTTATGATCATGTCGGCGAAGCTTTCGGACGGGCGCGTCCGGCGACGGGGTTCTCCATGGATTTACGTGAATTGGCGCGCCTGATGCCGGGCGCGGCACGCAAACCTGCAGTGCGCGCTCCCTGGAGCACCGAACCGGGATTGCGGCAGAAAATTATAGAATTGCGTGAAGCGGGAGAAATTGTTATTCAGAGTTTGCCGGGCCATGATAATGACCTGGACGAATTCGATTGCGACCGGGCAGTGGTCTGTCATAACGGAAATTGGATTATTCAAAATTTAGGTTAAGCGATGTTACAGAAAAGCAAAGTAAAGAACGTGGTCGTCATTGGTACGCAATGGGGCGATGAAGGCAAGGGCAAAATCGTCGACTGGCTCACCGACAAGGCGCAAGGCGTGGTGCGTTTCCAGGGCGGCCATAATGCGGGCCACACACTGGTGATCGGCAACCAGAAGACGGCGCTGCAACTGATTCCTTCCGGGATCATGCGGCCGGGCGTCGCATGCTACATCGGCAATGGCGTCGTATTGTCTGTGCCTGATTTGCTGAAGGAAATCGATAAGCTGGAAGCTGCCGGCGTAGAAGTTGCGTCGCGCCTGAAAATTTCCGAAGCCTGTCCCTTGATTTTGCCGTATCACGTGGCGCTCGATGTTGCACGCGAAGTTGCACGCGGCGAGGGCAAGATCGGTACTACCGGCAAAGGCATCGGCCCTGCCTATGAAGATAAAGTCGCCCGCCGCGCGATCCGCGTCGCCGATCTGCTCAATGAAGCGCGCTTTGCCGAAAAACTGCTGGAAAATCTCGACTATCACAATTTTGTTCTGACGCAGTATTTGAAGACGCAGCCGGTCGATTATCAGAAAACGTTGGATGATGCGTTGTCGAATGTGCCGCGTCTGCGCCCGATGGTCGACGACGTATCGAGCTTGCTGCACAAAGCTCACGCTGAGGGCGAGCGTTTATTATTCGAAGGCGCGCAAGGCAGTCTGCTCGACGTCGATCACGGTACTTACCCGTTTGTGACGTCGAGTAACTGTGTGGCAGGCAATGCAGCCGCCGGCGCCGGCGTTGGCCCCGATATGCTGCATTACGTGCTGGGTATCACCAAGGCCTATACGACGCGTGTCGGCTCCGGCCCATTTCCGGCTGAATTGCCGACTGATCAAGGCGTCGGCAAACACCTGTCCACAGTCGGTCAAGAATTCGGCACCGTCACCGGCCGCCCGCGTCGTTGCGGCTGGTTCGATGCGGCTTTACTGAAACGGTCGGTGCAAATCAACGGCGTATCCGGGATCAGCCTGACCAAGCTGGACGTGCTGGATGGTGTGGAATCGCTGAAAATTTGCGTCGGCTATAAAATGGGCGACAAGACTGTCGACATCTTCCCGGTCGGTGCGGAAGATGCGGCGCGCTGCGAGCCGATCTATGAAGAGATGCCGGGCTGGAGCAGCTCCACCGTTGGCGTCAAAGAGATGAGCGGCCTGCCGCCAAATGCATTGGCTTATATCAAGCGTCTCGGAGAATTGCTCGGTGCGCCGATTACGATGATATCGACGGGTCCTGAGCGTGACCAGACGATTGTTTTGCAAGACCCTTTTGAGTAACCCCCTGCCAGCCATTCGCCACTATGCCTCTTTTAACGAACGCTACTGTAAACCAGTCTGATGACAAGCATCTCTGGGTTTCCTGGGATGATTATCATCGCGCAATCGAATCGCTTGCCCTGATTGTCTACGAAGCAGGTTATCGCTTCGATCAAGTATTGTGTCTGGCGCGTGGTGGCTTGCGTCCCGGCGATATTTTTTCCCGTATTTTTAATGTGCCGCTGGCGATTCTATCGACCAGTTCATATCGGGAGGAGGCCGGCACACTGCGTGGCGAACTCGATATCGCCAAATACATCACAATCACCAAAGGCGCATTGTCGGGAAGAATCCTGCTGGTGGATGATTTGGTCGACTCCGGTATCACACTGGAAAAAGTGCAGAATCATTTGCAAGTGCATTATCCGGCGGTGACTGAAGTCAAATCGGCGGTGATCTGGTGGAAGGCAAGCTCTGCGCTCAAGCCCGATTTTTATCTGGAACATTTGCCGACGAATCCGTGGATTCATCAGCCGTTTGAGGATTATGATAGTTTGGGTGCGCATCAATTGAGCGCCTGGTTGAAAAAGGGCTAGATTTTCGATTGACCATAATGCGTATTGCACGTATTATTCGGCACGTCGAAAGTGCTGTAACCCTTATGGGGATTGGCTTTCAGGCCCACGTGGCGGAATTGGTAGACGCGCATGGTTCAGGTCCATGTGCCGCAAGGTGTGGGGGTTCGAGTCCCTCCGTGGGCACCAGAATAAGATACAAACCGTTGTAAAAACATCGACCCGTATAAACGTTCAAACGTTCGTTTATACGGGTTTTTGTTATTTCCCTTGCTTGACGATAATGTCCTGATACAGCTTGTTCCACTTATCGTTCTCGTCCAGCACCACTTTATGATCCATAAACTTGAGCGGTAATTTACTCAGCGGCGTGGCTACTTTTTTATTGGTGGGCATGTAATCGTGCTGCTGCAAAATAGTCTGCGCATCGGATAGCATGAAGTCGTAAAACAGGACCGCCGAATACGGATGCGGCGCTTGTTTGGCAACGGCGATGCCATTCAATTGCGCGACCGCCGGCGGGATGATAAACCAGTCGATGGGGGCGCCGTTGCGCTTGAGCTGTTCCGCCTTGAAATTATGCACCGTCAGCGCCAGCGGCACCTCGCCGGAAGCCACCAGATTGGCCAGCAGCGTATGGCCCTTGCGCACCGATATACCGTTGGTGGTAGCGATATCCCGGAATAGTTTTAATCCTTTTGTCTCACCCAGCTCGCCGATGATGCCGGCAAACCAGTCTGAATCTTCGGCTTCGATGCCGAGTTTCCCTTTCCATTTCGGATCCAGTAAATCCGACCATGTTTTCGGCAGATCTTCCTTTTTGAGCAATTTGGTGTTGTAAGCCAATGTGAAAATATTGACGCGCGCTGCGACCCACTCGCGATGCGGTGGAATGGCCTGTGGAATCAAGTCGGCCAGATTGGGCGATTTGACTTCCTGCAGTAATTTTTCACGGTGCAGCGCCTCAAGATTGGTACCGTCCGCCTCGATCACATCGGCTTCGAAACGGTGCGCATGTCCCTCGTTGACCAAGCGCTGCACCACCATATCGGAACCGGAGCGCCACAATTTGACTTTGAGGCCGTATTTCTTTTCGAAAGCGCTGATCAGCACGGCTATTTCGTCTGCCGGCGTGGAGGTATAAAGCTCTAATCCCCCCTCTTTTTTTGCGCCATCCAATAGACGTTGTTGCCGGTCAGGCCCTTGATAAGAAGTCGCATCCTGCACCTGCGCCCATGCAAATGTCGTGGAGAAGAGCAGCAAGGCAGCCATTGCGATGCGAACGAACTTATTCAAGGATGGGAAGTTTTTGTGGCGGTAGATGCTGGTCATTGGATTTTTATGGTTTGCCGGTCGGGTTGTCGATCTTGATAAAAACGTTTGAATTTACGGGGCGGTCGAATTGATGTCAATTGAAATCTGCCAAAAATCGATGCATGACACCATTTTCCGCGCATGGTATATTCTGTAAATATAGAAACACTGTTCCGCATATAGGAACTTATATCAACTTCTCTGCATTAAAACTAGGCAAAGGAAATCAAAATATGGCGATCGATACGCTTATACCTGAACGCTGCGCACTGCTTTTTTTCGATATGTTAAATGGACATATCAAGAAGGAAGATCCAAAAACGCAGGAGCGTTATAAGCCCGTCGTTGCCGCGGCCAGTCAAGTGCTGCAAGGTGCGCGCGCGCATCGCGTGATGGTGGCATACGCTGCTGCGAATCACCGCGCCGACAATGCAAGCTCGGCCAATACCATTCGCGATACGGATGGACGGCTCAATCCGATTCCGATCGATGAGAATAGGTCGGATTTCAAGCCGGTCGTTGCAGGCGGAACCTGGGAATCGGCCGTCATCGATGAAATCGCGCCCGCACCGGAGGATTACATTATTCCGAAATACCGCTGGAGCGCGTTCTTTCAGACGTATCTGGAGCTGGCGCTACGCTCGCGCAAGATCGATACGGTAATCATTGCAGGCGGTTCCACTGACGTCGGTGTAGCGAGCACCGCTTATGCGGCCCGCGATATGGATTTCAATCTGGTGTTCGTCAGCGATGCTTCCAGTTCTCCCGAAACCGACAATCACGATCAATTCATGCGCCGCATTTTTCCGCGCATGGGCCGGGTGCGTACCGCAACGCAAGTGCTTGAGATGCTCAAAGCCGGCGCCGGCAAGTAATAATGAACGTGTAATTCGGATAAGGCGTTTGAAGACTTCTCCCAACGCAACGTGTGCGTGCGCCGGTGTTGGCGGTATGAATGTAAATCTGGGTGAATTTCCTGGGGATTTGAACGCTGTTGCATCGATAGGTCAGGGCCTTGTGTTAATTTAGCTGGGTATGCATAATTCTCAGATGCAACATAAACGCAGACAATTAAGCAGATAAATCATGGCAGTATCCGGGATCTCACAGACCATCGACACCTCCGGCGCGACCTATAAGGTCAATGCGCCGGTAGTTCCTCCCGTCACGATGTCGCCCGTGGACAAGGCGGATGCCGGCAGCATCGCATCGGCGATTAATCTGGGGGATATGTCGAGCATTGTTTCGACGCTCGGCCAGGGTTATTCCGGTGCGTTGACTTACAATGCAGCAGGGTTGCTTAACTCGATGGCGACGGCAGGGCAGGCAGCGTCGGCTGTGCCGGCAATCCCGGCGATCGGTGCCAATGTCCTGCTTTATTCGCAAGACCTTACCGATTTAACGGTGGTGAGCACGCTCCCCAGTTCACCAAGCAATTCCGGTATTTACACGCCATCCGGTTCCCTGCAGAGCCTTCCATCGTTCGCTGCGAACGATAGTTTCAACAGCAATATCGTCAATACCCTTGCTTGATATCCGGGATTCTGGATACGGGGGTATACTTCGCGAATATAATGCGAGTCTTAGGGTAACTTAGGGAATTTAGTGGAATCTTGATACGAATTTTGATGCGAATTTGATAAACTCGCTGAAAGATTCTTGAAGAAATTCTTTGGAAAGATCCGTTGGGAACGGTTTGATCTATGAAGCTTTTTGCACCAAAACTTTTGCGCCAAATTTCGCACTAAAACTTTGGTGCCCACGGAGGGACTCGAACCCCCACACCTTGCGGCACATGGACCTGAACCATGCGCGTCTACCAATTCCGCCACGTGGGCTTTACGCCAAAGAACGAGATTATAAATTAAAGCACCTGGAAGTCAATCGCTTATCGAGAAACTTTTTCAAATAAATCATTTCAATTGGCCGGGCCGTTAGGCACATGGCGCAGTCCTCCGGTACACTTAGCTCCGGTAATAACTTACAGAACACTCTTTTGAGCCAATATATCTACACTATCCCTAGCCGGGAGGAAATTCTCGGCATCTTGCGGACCTCATCCGAATCGCAAAACGCCACGTCTCTCGCTGCTGTTCTCGGCGTCAAGCCTGAAGAAATGGAAGGGTTGAACCGGCGTCTGAATGCGATGGACCGCGACGGCCAGATCAAACCGGATCGGGATGGTAACTACCAACTGACGCATTTACCGAATTTCGTGGAAGGGCGCGTGAGCAGCCATCGCGATGGTTACGGTTTTTTGATACCGGACGATGCAGGCGAGGATATCTTCCTGCCTGAAAAAGAAATGCAAAAGGTTTTGCACGGCGATCGGGTGCAGGCAAGGGTGATCGGCACCGATCGCCGCGGCCGTCCCGAAGGCACCATCGTCGAAGTCGTCAGTCGCGCCAATACACATGTGATCGGCCGCCTGCTCAACGAAAACGGCGCCTGGGTGATTGTGCCGGAAGACAAGCGCATTGGGCAAGACATCGTCCTGACCGGCTCCACCGGTAAGGCGAAAACAGGGCAAGTGGTCAGCGTCGAACTGACCGAACAGCCTTCGCGTTATGCGAAGCCGGTCGGAAAAATCGTTGAAGTTTTGGGTGATATCGATGACCCCGGCATGGAAATCGAAATCGCCGTTCGCAAATACGGCGTGCCGCACGAATTCTCAGAAGCCGCCAAGAAAATGGCGGCAAAATTGCCGGGCGAAGTCCGTAGTGTCGATTTGAACGATCGGGTCGATCTGCGCGACGTGCCGCTGGTCACCATCGATGGCGAAGATGCACGCGATTTCGATGATGCCGTCTATTGCGAACCGGTCAAGATCGGCCGCACCAACGGTTACCGGCTGATTGTTGCGATCGCCGATGTCAGTCATTACGTCAA
>JAQGNR010000072.1 GCA_028291765.1 Herbaspirillum sp. | reverse complement strand
ATATTGCGCGCTTCAGAATAAGCGCCGGTCGGCCCGCCCGCGTAAGCCACGCGATCGCCGACCTTGAAATCAGTCACACCGCCGCCGACCGCTTCAATAGTGCCGGCGCCTTCCTGACCCAGACCGCCCGGCAAGCTCTGCGGATATAAACCGGTGCGGAAATAAATATCGATGAAATTCAGGCCGCAGGCAGCGTGCCGCACCTGTACTTCACCGGGACCGGGCGCAGCCAACTCGACATCGACATACTGCATCACTTCCGGACCGCCGTTGGCGAATATGCGAATCGCTTTTGTCATGATTTCCTCTTGTTAAACTTTTTAAACTTTTTAAGCTTTCTTAGGCTTTCTTTTTGGACAATAGATAAATACCCGACAGCACCAGCATCATGCCGGCCAATTGAATCCCGGTAATCGGCTCATCCAGAATCACCGCGCCCATGAACAACGTCGATACCGGGCCGACCATGCCGGCCTGCGCGGTGGTCGGGGCGCCAATACGCACCACCGCAATCATGGTAAGACAAACCGGCAGCACAGTACAAAAGACCGCGTTGAACAAAGATAATTCATAAACCGCCATCGGCTGCACCAGCGCACCCGCCGGACGCAAGATAAAAAATTGCACGATGCAGGCGATGCTGGAGACACACATGGCATAAGCGACCAGGCGCATCGC
The DNA here is from genome assembly GCA_028291765.1 of Herbaspirillum sp. Lineage (GTDB taxonomy): Bacteria > Pseudomonadota > Gammaproteobacteria > Burkholderiales > Burkholderiaceae_D > Herbaspirillum. The sequence continues at coordinate 15,355 of JAQGNR010000072.1, read as the reverse complement.
GCCCACTCGTTGCACCAACTCCCCGGACAACATCAGGTACAGCGCATAAGAAATGGCAGCGCACAGCACCAGCAGGCTACCCAATCCGACATGCGCGCCGCCGGTGCTGACGTCGTGCATGAAGACGAAGACCGTGCCGAGATACGATAGCAGCAGTGCACCCCACTCCAGCCTGGCGATACTGCGCTTATAAAACACGAAAGACATCAGCAAGACAAACGTCGGCGTCAAAAACAGAATCAGCCGCTCCAGCCCGGCAGAGATGTATTGCAAACCGAGAAAATCGAGAAAACTCGATAGGTAATAGCCGATCACTCCGAGAAACACGATGCGCAGATAATCGATCTTCGCCAGCACCGGTCCAGTGCGTGTTTTCCAGAGAGCAATGGCGGCGAACAACGGCAGCGCGAACATCATGCGCAGCGTCAGCACCATGACGGCATCGACCTGATAGCGATACATCAGCTTGGCGACGATCGCCTTGGCGGAAAACAGGATGGACCCGATGATGGCGATCGAAAGACCGGCCAGAAAAGCACGGCGGCCGGATATGGGGGAAGAAGCGGCTGAGGCGGAAGCGGTCATGCGGATATTGTAAGTGGAAACATTGGAAACATTTTTTGTAGTTTGAAGGCCTTGCCTTAAGCGGGAATCAGGGCCTGATGCGATAACGAACAAGCGTACACGGTATGATAAAATCGCGCTTCAATTAAAGAACACCGCCCCATCAAACTGCAAGAAAGAATCATCATGGCTGGACACAGCAAATGGGCCAACATCAAGCATAAAAAGGCCGCGACCGATGCAAAGCGCGGCAAAATCTGGACCCGTCTGATCAAAGAACTTACCGTGGCTGCCCGCATGGGCGGCGGCGATCCCGATACCAATCCGCGCCTGCGGCTGGCCATCGACAAAGCGTCCGACGCCAATATGCCCAAGGACAATGTAACGCGCGCCGTCCAGCGCGGCAGCGGTAGTCTGGAAGGGGTCAATTACGAAGAAGTCCGCTACGAAGGTTACGGCATCAACGGCGCAGCGATTATTGTCGATTGCATGACCGACAACCGCATCCGCACTGTGGCCGAAGTGCGCCATGCCTTCAACAAGTACGGCGGCAATATGGGCGCCGAAGGATCGGTGGCCTTTATGTTCAAACACTGCGGCCAGCTACTGTTTGCGCCGGGCACCAACGAAGATGCACTGATGGAAGCCGCGCTGGAAGCCGGCGCCGAAGACGTGATCACCGACGACGAAGGCGGCATCGAGGTGATGACCGCGCCGTATGATTTTGCGGCCGTCAAAGCGGCACTGGAGGCGGCCGGATTCAAGGCTGAAGTAGCCGAAATCCTGATGAAGCCGGATACCGAAACCGTTTTCAGCGGCGAAGACGCCGTGAAGATGCAAAAGCTGCTCGATGCGCTGGAAGATCTGGACGATGTTCAGGAAATCTATAGCAACGCAATCATTGATGCTTGATCGATAAGTAACAAGCTAAGTAACAAGCATAAGTAATAAGCACCTGATCAAATAGAAACTTTCCCATGAAAATTTTGGTAGTTGGCTCCGGCGGCCGCGAACACGCGCTAGCCTGGAAAATCGCCCAGTCTCCTCGTATCCAGACTGTATATGTCGCGCCCGGCAACGGCGGCACCGCACTCGATGACAGGCTGGAGAATATCCCCCTGACCGATCCCGCCGCGTTAGCCGATTTTGCCCAGGAACAACATATTGCGCTGACCGTAGTGGGGCCGGAAGTGCCGCTGGCAGCCGGCATCGTGAATCTTTTCCGCAGCCGCGGCCTGAAAATCTTCGGTCCGACCAAAGAAGCTGCGCAATTGGAATCCTCCAAGGATTTCGCCAAAGCCTTTATGCATCGGCACCACATTCCGACTGCCGAATATCAAACCTTTTCCGACACCGCTGCCGCACATGGCTACATCGCCCAAAAGGGCGCGCCTATCGTCATCAAGGCCGATGGACTTGCCGCCGGCAAGGGCGTGGTCGTGGCCATGACCGAACAGGAAGCGCACGACGCGGTCGACATGATGTTGTCCGATAACAAGCTGGGCGACGCCGGTGCGCGGATTGTGGTTGAGGAATTTCTGGCCGGCGAAGAAGCCAGCTTTATTGTCATGGTCGACGGCAAGAATATTCTGCCGCTAGCCACCAGCCAGGACCACAAACGCCTGCAGGATGGTGATCGGGGCCCCAATACCGGTGGCATGGGCGCTTATTCGCCGGCGCCGATTGTCACCCCTGCGCTGCATGCCCGGGTGATGCGCGAAATCATCATCCCTACAGTACAAGGCATGGCGCGCGACGGCATTCCGTTCAGCGGTTTCCTGTATGCCGGTCTGATGATCGACGAACACGGCAATCCGAAGACACTGGAATTCAATTGCCGCATGGGCGATCCCGAAACGCAGCCGATCATGGCGCGCCTGAAAACGGATTTGCTGTTGGTCATGGAACATGCCGTCAACGGCACGCTGGACACCATTGAACTGGATTGGGATCGCCGCACCGCGCTGGGCGTCGTGATGGCCGCGGCCGGTTATCCGGATGCGCCGCGCAATGGCGATGGCATCTCCGGCATTCCTGCGGAAACCCCGGAATGCGTGACCTTTCATGCCGGGACCAAATTAAGCGACGGCCATCTGAGCACCTCCGGCGGACGGGTATTGTGTGTGGTCGGCCTGGGTGAGAGCGTCAAGGTCGATGAGAAAAATGCCTATGCGGCAGCCGATCAGATTCAGTTTGATGGTGCGCAGATGAGAAGAGACATCGGCTGGCGCGCCCTGAAGCGCTGATACGGTAATGCTGTAATCAAGCATATTTAAGGCAGAGGTGACCCTTCGATACGGGCCGAAGCCCTACTCAGGGCGAACGGTTTTTCTTTAACGTTTAACCAAACCCCGTTCGTCCTGAGTAGGGCTTCAGCCCGTATCGAAGGATCACCTCTATCTCCAATTTAATTAAAGGAGCCACCAATGACGGGGGTATTCAACTACGGCATATTGCTAAATACCTATCTGGTGCCGTTCGGCCTGAAAATCATTGCCGCTCTCGCCATCTGGGTCGTCGGCAGCATTCTGATCAACGGCTTTGCGCGACTGGCGCGGCGTGGGCTGAGTTTGCGCCATCTGGATCCGACGCTGGCCAATTACGCGATTTCCACTATCCATGTCGCCCTGCGCATCGTGCTGGTCATGGCGATCCTCGAAGTGTGCGGTATCCCGACCACTTCATTCGCCGCACTGATCGGCGCGGCCGGCGTCGCCATCGGCGTGGCGTGGTCGGGGCTGCTGTCCAATTTCGCCGCCGGCATCTTCCTGGTGGTGCTGCACCCGTTTAAAGTGGGCGATACCATCACCGCCGCCGGCCAGACCGGTACGGTCATGGAAATCGGCCTGTTCATGACCATCATAACCACCGACAACAATCTGCGCGTCTATATCGGCAATAACAAATTATTCGCCGACAACATTATCAATTACAGCGTCAACGACAGCCGCCGCGTCGATCAGCGCTGCCAGATTGCCGGCGAAGTCGATCCGGCCACGGCAATCGCATTGCTGACCGAACGGGTGTCGCGCATTCCCAACGTTCTGCCGACGCCGGCAGTCAGCGTCTCCATCGTTGAATTCAATGCCTTGGGCACATTATTGGCAGTACGCCTGTTCGCCGCGACCGCCGATTTCGGCCAGGTCAATAACGATACCAATAGCGTCATCGCAGAAACCGCGCGGGCTGCAGACTGGCCGGCGCCGGCCACTTATCAAATCAGCGTGCCATTGAAGATGCCATCTGCCCCGGCGGCATCTTCGCCGCACCCCATCCAACTGGCCGATCGCGCTGATCGCGCAACGGCTACATAAGAGACTGTTGCAGAATTACGTTAGGACACCGCTGTGTTCCCATGCGGAGTACAATCGCGAGTCTTTCTATCCGCGCAACGATAATAAGCCGTGACTCTATCCGCACCAGATCCTTCCGCTATCCAAACTTACCTTCGGAACCTGCAGCAACAAATTGTTGCTGCGCTTGGGCTTGTCGATGGCAAATCCTTCATTCGCGATGAATGGCAACGGCCGGAAGGCGGCGGCGGTATTTCGTGCATTATCGAAGAGGGCAAGGTATTGGAACGTGGCGGGGTCGGGTTCTCGCACGTCAAAGGCGCGCAATTGCCGCCCACGGCCGCTGCCAACCGGCCGGAGATCGCCGGCCGGCCTTGGGAAGCGATGGGGCTATCGCTGGTGATGCACCCGCGCAATCCATTTGCGCCGACCGTGCATATGAATGTGCGGTTTTTCAGCACGACGAAGGCCGACGGCGAACCGGTCTGGTGGTTCGGCGGCGGCATGGATCTGACGCCGTATTACGGCTTTGCCGAAGATGCGCAGCATTTCCATCGCACTTGCAGCGAAGCGCTGGCGCCATTCGGCGCCGATCTTTACCCGCGCTTCAAGCAATGGTGCGATGATTATTTTTATCTGAAACACCGCCAGGAACCACGCGGTATCGGCGGTATTTTTTACGACGACTTCAATGCGCTGGCGTTCGACGACAGTTTTGCCATGACGCGCAGCGTCGGCGATAGCTTTCTCGACGCCTACCTGCCCCTGCTGAGAAAGCGCATGGACATGCCCTATGGCGAACATGAGCGTGATTTCCAGGCGTATCGCCGGGGCCGTTATGTCGAATTCAATCTGGTATGCGACCGCGGCACGCTGTTCGGCCTGCAATCGGGCGGACGTACCGAAGCGATCCTGATGTCGATGCCGCCGGTAGCTAAATGGCGTTACAACTGGCAACCGGAAGCCGGTACCGCAGAAGCTAAGTTGTATAGCGACTTTCTGATTCAGCGGGACTGGCTCTAGTGGCCGGCGCTCCAAACAGCCCCGATATGAGCATGGGCGCGGGCAAGCCCTGCATTGCGATTCTGGGCGGCAGTTTCGATCCGGTTCACAATGGTCATATAGCGCTGGGTGAATATTTTGTCGATTTACTGGCGCCGGACGAGTTGCGGATCATTCCTACCGGCAACCCCTGGCAAAAGCATGGTTTGCAGGCAACACCGCAACAACGCGTCGAAATGGTCCGGCGGGCATTCAGCCGGCAATCGGTGCCGGTACGGATCGACCAGCAAGAGATCGTGCGCGCTTCCGTGACCTACACCATCGATACCTTGCAGTCCCTGCGTCGCGAACTCGGCCCGGAAGTATCGATCGTATTTTTGATGGGCGCCGACCAGTTGCAGCATCTGAATACCTGGCAAGGCTGGCGCGAACTGTTCGATCATGCCCATTTGTGCGCAGCCTCCCGCCCCGGCTTCGGCATGGAACCGGCGAATGTGCCCAATGAAGTGATGCAGGAATTCAGCCTCCGGGCTGCCAGCCCGGCGCAAATCCGCAATACACCGTATGGCCTGACGTATCTGGCATCGAATCTGGCGGTCGATATTTCCGCCACAGAAATCCGGGAGATTCTGCATAACGGCGCGCGTCCCGACGCGCTGGTTCCCTCCGGGGTGCTAGACTATATCGAACAACATCACCTATATAAAAGTTAAATGGATATTAAAAAACTGCAAGCAGTGGTCATCGACGCGCTGGAAGACGTTAAAGCGCAAGACATCCGGGTGTACGACACCTCGCATCTGACCAGTCTGTTTGACCGGATCGCTATCGCATCCGGCACATCCAACCGCCAAACCAAGGCACTGGCCGCCTCCGTGCGGGACAAAGTCAAGCAACACGGCGGCCATCTGCTGAGCATGGAAGGTGAAGATACCGGCGAATGGGTGCTGGTCGATCTGGGCGATATGATCGTCCATATCATGCAGCCGACCATTCGCGCCTACTACCGCCTGGAAGAAATCTGGGGCGAAAAGGAAGTCAAATTCGGCGCCGCCGTGCGCATCTCCAAACGCACTACATCCGAAGATAGCGCACCGAAAAAAGCACGCCATCTGACCGTCAACAAATCAAGCGAAGAAGAAAAACCGAAAAAGGCGGCAAGCACGCGCAAGCCGGCAGCAACCGGCACTGCAGCCACCCGCAAATCGGCTGCCGGCAAACCGGCCACCAAAGCCAAGCCGCCGAGCAAACCGGTCGGCAAAACCGTCAAAGTAGCCTCGACCAAAACAGCCATCGCATCCAAAGGCGCTGCCGTCAAAAAAGCCGCCGCCAAGGGACCTGCACGCGCACCGGCCAAACGTGCGCCGCGCGCAGCAGCCAAACCCAAGGCCGAAAGCTGATCGGCTGCGCCGACCCAATTGAACCGACCTTCGACTGGCCATCATGCAGCTCGTCATAGCGGCAGTAGGCAATAAAATGCCCGGCTGGATCGAAGCCGGCTTCAATGAGTACGCAAAAAGAATGCCGCCGGAATGCCGCGTTCTGTTGAAAGAAATCAAACCGGTCGAACGCTCCGGCAGCAAAAGCGCTGAAACCGTCATGGCGCTGGAGCGCGCCAAAATCGAGGCTGCCCTGCCCAAAGGCGCGCTGGTAGTGGCGCTCGATGAGCGCGGCAAAGACCTCAGTTCGATGCAGTTATCCGTCCACCTGACCCAATGGCAGCAGGAAGGCCGCGACGTTGCCCTGGTCATCGGCGGCGCCGACGGTCTCGATGCGGGCTTCAAGGCGGGCGCCGATATGCTGATCCGCATCTCCAGCCTGACGCTGCCGCATGGCATGGTACGGGTGCTGCTGGCCGAACAACTTTACCGTGCATGGTCCATCACACAAAATCACCCTTATCACAGGGTATAGTGCGCCATGAAGCAAACCATCAAAAAAATTTATCTGGCCTCCAAAAGCCCGCGCCGGCGCGAATTATTGCGCCAGGTCGGCGTCGAATTCGAGTTATTGCTCAACGACAACGAAGTCAATGAAGAGGTACTGCCGGGAGAGGCGCCGCACGACTACGTGGCGCGCGTCACCCGCAACAAAGCCGAACATGCCTGCGAAACCATGCTGCGGCGGCAACTGCCGCTGCGCCCGGTACTCGCGGCCGACACCACGGTCGTGATCGATACCGCCATTCTGGGCAAGCCGGCCGACATGCACGAGGCGGTGCAAATGATGCGCCGGCTGTCCGGCCGCACCCACCAGGTCCTCACCAGCGTGGCCGTCGCGTTCGGCGCTGAAATGTGGCAAATTACGCAGAGCTCGGATGTCGTATTTGCCCCCTTGTCGGAACAGACGATTGCCGCCTATTGCGACACCCCCGAGCCCTACGACAAGGCTGGCGGTTACGGTATTCAGGGCCCGGCAGCTATTTTCATTACGAATATTTCAGGCAGTTATTCCGGCATTGCCGGTTTACCGTTGTTTGAAACGGCCCAGTTACTGCAAAAGGCGGGTGTGCACATCTTATGAGCGAAGACATTCTGATCAACATCACGCCGCAGGAAACGCGGGTGGCGCTGCTGCTGCAAGGCGCGGTACAGGAATTGCATATCGAACGGACCTTGTCGCGCGGTCTGGCCGGCAATATTTATCTCGGCAAGGTGGTCCGGGTATTGCCCGGCATGCAATCGGCGTTCATCGATATCGGGCTTGAACGCGCGGCATTTCTGCACGTCGCCGATATCTGGGAATCGCGTTCGCACGATGGGCAAAACAATAATCCGCATACGCCGATTGAGAAGTTGCTGTACGACGGCCAAGCGGTGACGGTGCAAGTCATCAAGGAACCGATCGGCACCAAGGGAGCGCGTCTGGCGACGCAGATTTCAATTGCCGGCCGCATGCTGGTTTATCTGCCGCAAGACAATCATATCGGCATCTCGCAACGCATCGAAAACGAAGTGGAACGCGAGCTGCTGCGCAGCAAAGTGCAAGCCTTGTTGCCGCCGGAAGAAAAAGGCGGTTTCATCATCCGCACGATGGCTGAAGATGCCTCTGACATCGATCTGCAAATGGATGTCGAATACTTGCGTAAAACCTGGTCAGCTATCGTACAACTGGCAAAAACAAAACCTGCGCCGACCTTGCTGCATCAGGATCTGAGTCTGGCGCAGCGCGTGTTGCGCGATTTCGTCAGCGAAACCACTACCGGCATTCAGATCGATTCACGCGAGAACTTCCAAAAGCTGCAAGAGTTCGGTGCACTGTATACGCCATCGGTGCTGGAGCGATTGAGTCACTATAAAGGCGAACGTCCGCTGTTCGATTTGTATGGCGTGGAAGAAGAAATTCAGCGCGCTCTGGGCCGGCGCGTCGATCTGAAATCGGGCGGCTATCTGATCATCGATCAAACCGAAGCGATGACCACCATCGACGTGAACACCGGCAGTTTCGTCAACGGCCGCAATTTCGACGATACGATTTTTAAAACCAATCTGGAATCGGCGCAGGCCATTGCGCGCCAATTGCGTCTGCGCAATCTGGGCGGCATCATCATCCTGGATTTCATCGATATGGAAAACAGCGAGCATAAGATCGCCGTGCTGTCGGAATTGCATAAAGCCCTGCAGCGCGACCGCACCAAGATTTCCGTATCGAATTTCTCCGCGCTGGGCCTGGTCGAAATGACCCGCAAACGCACCCGCGAGTCGCTCTCGCATGTTTTGTGCGAAACCTGTCCGGCTTGCGACGGCAAAGGCCAGCTCAAGACGGCGCGCACCGTCTGCTATGAAATTCTGCGCGAAGTGCTGCGTGAAGCAAAGCAATTCAATCCGCGTGAATTCCGGATTCTGGCCTCGCAGATGGTGGTCGATATGTTCCTGGAAGAAGAATCGCAACATCTGGCGCTGCTGGGCGATTTCATACAGAAGCCGATCTCGCTGCAGGTGCAGACTGCTTATTTGCAGGAGCAATACGATGTTATTTTGATGTGAAGAATTTGCATTAGTACGGCAATAATATCGCGTTTTCCCTTGTGGGAGGCCTCATGATCCAGGATCTCAGTCGATTCGTGAATGCCCAGCGTAATGTATTCCAAGATGCGCTGGAAGAGATCAAATCCGGACGCAAGCGCTCGCATTGGATGTGGTTCATCTTTCCACAGCTCTACGGGCTAGGCCAAAGTGAAAAATCCAAGTTGTATGGAATCCGCAGTTTGCGAGAAGCCAACGACTACTTAACGCATCCCATACTAGGTCAGCGGCTTGAACAGGCCACACGCGCTGTTCTTGAGAGCCCAACCCATCCAAGCGAAATGTTCGGAGAAGTTGACTATCAAAAGTTCATTTCGTGCATGACCCTGTTCAAGCAAGTCGCGCACGAGAACTCCGTGTTCGCATCCGTATTACAGAAGTTTTGCGTTATAGATACAAAAACGATAGAACTACTCGGGGAAAACAATGACAAGCTATGAAAAGCCACGCGCATTATTTGAGCACGCGCGGTTTCAACAGATCGGACAAGCCCACGCGATGTAGCATCTCCGCGCGTACCCGATCAAGTACGGCAAAGCCGACGTCGGCACCGTCCTCGGTCGGGTCGATGTGCACGCGGAACGGACGCTTGCCGAACGGCGCAGCGACAACATCGACAATGGCTTCGGCCACCGCGCCGGCATCCGCATCGGGCGGTACTATCTCGGCAAACGCCTTTTGCACCTGTTCGCCAAACCCGGCATACGGCCCTGCTTCATACTCTGCCGCACGCGCTGCATCGGCGGGGCGGCCCGAATGCGAGAAGTGATTGGTGCCGCCGGTGAATGCGCCCGGAACGACGATCGAGGTTTCGATGCCCCAGCGCGACAGCTCCCGCGCATACTGCACCGCCACCGCGTCCATTGCCGCCTTGGCGGCGAAGTACGGCGCCAGATAAGGCGGTGTGCCGCCGGCCGAGCTGCTGCTGGAAACCCATACCACCAGCCCCTGCTGCTGACGCCGCATGTGCGGCAGAACGGCGCGATTGACCCGCTGCGTGCTCAGCACATTGACGTCGTAGAGCTGCGCATACTGCTCCGGCGTAAATGCCTCGGCTGGGCCGAATACCATATGGCCGGCGTTGTGGATGATGACGTCGATGCGTCCGCTATCGGCAACAACCCGTTCCACGGCGGCATCCACCGAATCTTGCGACAGCACGTCGAGTTCCACTGTGCGCAGATCTACGCCCTTGGCTTTTGAAAAGGCAGCGATCTCTTTTACCTGCGTGGCATTGCGTCCGGCCGTCTCGCGCATCGATGCGTAGACGGTATGGCCGGCTTTGACGAGAGCCTCGGCAGTCAGGCGGCCGAAGCCGCTGGAAGCACCGGTGATGAGGATGACTTTATTCATGATGATTCTCCTTCGATCGATAAAGCAATTTTGAAAAAATCAGATGACCCCGCCATTGGGGCGCAAGACCTGGCCGTTGAGCCATGCGCCATCGGGGCCCACGAGCATCGCCACTACGCCGGCGACATCTTCCGGCTGCCCGAGGCGTTCCAGCGGCGCCAGCTTGGTCAGGCGGTCGATGACTTCCTGCGGCTTGCCGTCCAGGAACAGACTCGTGGCGATCGGGCCGGGCGCGACGCTGTTGACGGTAATGTTGCGTCCGCGCAGTTCCTTGGTCAGTACATGCGTCATTGCTTCGACGCCGGCCTTGCTTGCTGCATATACGGCGTAGGTCGGCTGATACAGGCCGACCACGCTCGACGACAGATTGATGATCCGTCCGCCGTCGCGCAGACGGCGGGACGCTTCGCGCATGGTATTGAACGAGCCTTTCAAGTTGATGGCGATCTGGCTGTCGAACAATGCGTCGTCGCTTTCGGCCAGCGTTGCCAGCTTCATGATGCCGGCATTGTTGACGAGTACGTCGACGCCGCCGAACGCCGCTTCGGCTGCATCGAACATGCGCGCGACGGCGCCGGCGTCGCTGACATCGGCCTGCGAGGTAATGGCGTGGCCTCCGGCTTTTTCGATTTCGGCGGCCAGCGCCTCGGCCTCGGGGGCGCTGCCGGCATAGTTGATCACGACGGTGAAACCGTCATGGGCCAGGCGTTGGGCGATGGCTGCGCCGATGCCGCGGGATGCGCCGGTGACAATGGCGACTTTACTCTGGGTACTCATGGTTTTTTCTCCTGTAAAAAGCCGCTGAATGGTTGCGGCGTGGAGCAACTATGATCCTTCCCAAGCCAAAGATAATCGGTCTAGAATGACACACGTTGTTTCCCTGCCACGAACAATAGCTAACACTATGGACCGATTAGATGCAATGCGGCTTTTCATACGGATTGTCGAGCGCCGCAGTTTTACGGCGGCGGCAAACGATTTGGAGGTGCCCCGTTCCACCGCGACCAAGGTGATCAATGAGATGGAAAGTCGCTTGGGAGCGCGGCTGCTGCAGCGAACCACCAGGGTGGTCCGGCCGACGCTGGACGGCGAGGCCTATTACCACCGTTGCCGCGGCATTCTGGATGACATCGAGGACGCGGACGGCGCGTTCAGCGGCGCACAGCCTAAAGGCTTGCTGCGCATCGAGGTGCAGGGAACGCTGGCGCGGCATTTTCTGATGCCGGGCCTGCCGGATTTCTTCGCGCGTTATCCAGAAATCGAGCTCTCGATGAGTGAAAGCGATCGCTGGGTGGATTTGGCGCAGGAAGGCGTGGATTGCGCACTGCGCTACGGCAAGCTGCGCGACAGCGATATGATCGCCCGCCAGCTGACAATGCTGGAACGGGTGACCTGCGCCACGCCGGGCTATCTGGCCCGCTTCGGCACGCCGCTCGCTACCGATACTGCATCGCTGGCCGGCCACCGGATGGTCGGCTTGCGCTCCATCACCACGGGCAACGTCACTCCGCTGGAATTCATCGAGCAAGGGCAAAGCAAAGCGATCGCTTTGTCCGCCATCTTGTCGGTGACCGGCACCGAAAGCTATCTCTCGGGGATCCGGCTCGGCCTTGGGCTCGCACAAGTGCCGCGCTTCCACATTGAAAACGATTTGAAAAACGGCGTTCTGGTACAGGTGCTGGAAAGCACGCCGCCGCCGTCAATGCCGGTATCGATCATGTATTTGCGCAGCCGGCAATTGTCGCCCCGGGTTCGGGTATTTCTGGATTGGGTCGCGCGCGAATTTGCGAAGGAACGCGCCGCGCCGATGACGTGACGCCCCGGCCACCGACATGCTCGACCGTTTTTTCGGGGAAGTTGACTATCAGAAGTTATTGCTTGCCGGTCACCGTAATAAGCGTGACCGGCAAGCGGATTTGTTCAGCCGCCACTGCCTGGCGATCTCACAACGCGTTGCCGCTCTTGAGATTTCGCCGCGTATCGAAACAGGTCGGCTCTCTGAATTCTTTGGATACCGTCACGGTATCCGGAAACGCATTCTTTATATATTGGAATAGCGGCTCGGTCGCTCGATCCAAATCCGCGCCGACGCGCTCTTCATGATGCGCCGGAAAATAAACCGCCGGACGATAGGTCTCAATCATGGGCATCAGGATGGCGGCATTGGACTCCGCAATGGTTTCTGCCGCAATGGCCCCGATCAAGACATCGACGCGGCCAATCTTCGCCATCGCCGCTTTTTCGTAATCGGTCATGAGGCCACCCGAATCGCGATAGGCAAGTCGAAATCCATCGTCAAAAGTAATGATGTAAGCGATTGTGCCCTCGTTGAGGATGTGCGGATCTTGCGATCCTTTTTCTTTGATAGCCGCTTCAATGGCACGTTGTTCAGGCGTGCCTGGCTCCGCTTCCGCATAAACTTTACTGAACTTGGCGGGAGAAGGATTGGCGGTAGGCTCGCCGTGCCGGGCCAGCACCGGCTGTACGGTAAAACCTTTGAATTTGAGAATCTGATTATCGGTACCGGTCACTTGCATGATTTTTTGAGAATCGACACCCTCTTCCAATAATCTTTTAACCGTAATCGGCGCGGCGATCACAGGCGCACCTGTCTGCTGGATAGTCTGTGCCGTGTCGGACATATGATCATGGTGCCCATGGCCCACGATGATCAGATTTGCGCGCTTGACATCGGCTGCCTTGAAACCAAGATAGCGATATCGAGGACCGCGATCGTAATAATTATCGAGCAGAATAATTTCGCCGCCATAGACTAATTCGAAGGTGGTATAGCCGAGCCAGCGTACTGCCAATATCTTGGGGTCTTTGACGAGCGGGCCACCAGTCGATGCCAATGTCAAAGATCGACAAGCCGCTTCTGTAGGTGCAGGCGCAAAACGAGGGTCCATCGACTGGCTTTCATTCGCGATACCAAATGACGAGCAGGTAATGCCGGCCAAGAAAAAAGCAGCAAACTTATAGTTCATTTTTCTATTCCTTTTAAATAATTATTATCAAATAGACCATCGCAAAGTGAGACCGGCCGGATGCAAATCCAGTTTGAGCATTGCTGTGTGCACAGATGTACTTTTTAATTTTGTATGCAAAATTACTTTAACAGAGCAGATTTTTAAGGTAAACCGGTTTTTTGATTTTGCGCGTGCTGCTTCAACAGCCCTTATCAAGCGGACTTTTTATCGACCCGATCGACAGGCATAGGTGGAATCCCAAATGCATCCTTAAGGTTGTAAAAAACCATTTTAAGACTTGTTGCCAGAGTAATTTTCGCCAATAATCAAATGCGAATCGTTCTCAACAATGTGCTGTGCAGTGTCTGCGTGTATATACACCAATATGCGGCCGCCATGCATCACGCCAGATTTTTCCAAGGAGTCCACTTTGCATAATCATCATTGCGCGAATGTCGTTCCTCCCGGCACGGCGAAATCCCGCGTCGCTTCCGAACTATTGATTTCGACCGTACTGCAATTGATTTCTCAACATGGCGCCTTAGCGAAAACAGACGCAGAAACCGCGACCCGCTCTGCAGCCACCATCGAACACCATCTGAAAACGCTGGCCGGCCTGCCCGGCATGGAACCGATCCTGCGCGCCACTTGTCAACAGCTGTCCGAACAATGGGGCATGGTGCACGAACAACAATTACCGAAGCCGACATCATCTGCATTGATCACACGCCTGATTTCAGGCCCGGGTCACCATCCGCATCCGCATCGTACAAATTAAACGGAATTAGTCATGAAAAATACCGACTCGCTGACTGCGGCGCAACGTCTGGCCACAGGCATTCCGCATCGCGTCATCCGTCTCAAAGGCCCATTTTCTGCGCTGTTATGCCGCGTCCATGAAATAGGCATTGTCACTATCCTGAGCGGCAATGAATCGGCCATTCAGGAAAGCGTCGGCATTTACGATCATATGGCCTATCAGAATAATGCTGAATCCGATGCCACTCAGGCGAGCAGCAAGATAGCGCATCAGCCCTTGTTTTATCAAAAATGGAAATACGGTTTTGCGGTCAGCGACAAGGATGACGATGGCAACATCCGTCGCCATCTGCAGTTTTTTGATGGGAATGGCAACGGTATCTATAAGATCCTGTTGCATGCATCCAGCAATGTCGATGCCTATCGCGCAATCGCCAGAGACTTTGCCGCCGTCGAGCAAGCGCCGGTACTGGATATTTTCCGCACCAAGCCGATTACCGCCAATGAAGGCATCGACCGTATCGATATCGATGCATTGCGCGCCGACTGGGCGCGCATCAACGATACCGAAGATTTTTTTGCGCGCCAGACCGAATTCGACTCTCTGCGCCTGCATAAACTACGGCTCGCAGGCAAGGCATTTGCGCATCAGGTCGCCAACGATTCGGTCCATATCCTGTTGCAAAAGATGGCCGATCTCGGCAGCACCGTCATGGCGCTGGTCGGCAACGCCGGCATCGTCCAGGCATATCAAGGACATGTCAAGCAGCTCCGCAGCAGCGACGCCTGGCTCAATATCCTGAGCCAGGATCGTCGGCTACGTCTGCGCGAAGATCATATCGATACCGTCTGGGTAGCAAAAAAACCGACTACCGACGGTATCGTCACCTCGCTGGAATTGTTCAACCGGCAGGGCATCAGCATCGCGCGCTTCTTCAGCAAACCCGAACCAGGCCGGCCTGAGCCGCGCGAATGGCGCGATTCGATCATGCGGCTATTACCGGTATTCGGCGGCTGAGAACGCGATCGACGGCACGACCGGCAGCGCAGCATCCGCATTTTGCATACCGTTAGAAGATAGAATGACGGCACCCGCATCGGGGCTTCTTAAAAAACGGATGGATCGATCATGAATGAACGACAGCTGATTCTTACCGGCGCAATCAATATGTTCATAGCAGTCGCCGCCGGCGCCTTCGGCGCGCACGGTCTGAAGCAAGTACTCAGCGCCGAGATGTTGGCGATCTGGCAGACCGCCGTCACTTATCAAATGGCACATGCGCTGGGATTATTCGCGGTGGCGTTATTGTTGCCGCGTCTGCATTCCAGTCTGGCGGCATGGGCCGGCCGCTCAATGCTTATCGGCATTATGATTTTCAGCGGTAGTTTA
>JAQGNR010000061.1 GCA_028291765.1 Herbaspirillum sp. | reverse complement strand
TCTACGGCTTGATTGAATCGTCGAACAAAGGATGGAGCGACGCTACGGTCATTGCAACACTTATTCTGGCGGCGCTGATGATCGCCATTTTTGTTGGTGTCGAGCTACGGCATCCGGCCCCTATGCTGCCGCTGCATTTATTCCATTCCCGCAATTTCAGCGGCGCCAACTTGCTGACGCTCCTGCTATACGCTGCGCTTGGCGGCGGCCTGTATTTTCTTCCGCTGAACCTGATTCTCGTGCAAGGATATTCCGCGGTCGCCGCCGGCGCTTCGTTGCTGCCGTTCGTGCTGCTGATGTTTTTTCTGTCGAGGTGGAGCGGCGGACTGGTTGACCGATATGGCGCCAAAAGACCGCTGGTAATTGGCCCGACGATTGCAGCAGTCGGATTTGCCTGGTTCGCCATTCCCGGCGTGGGCGGCAGTTACTGGGCTAATTATTTCCCGGCAGTGCTGATGCTGGGATTGGGCATGTCGATCAGTGTCGCGCCGCTAACCACGACGGTCATGAATGCGGTCGACCAGAGTCTTGCCGGCGCAGCATCGGGGGTCAACAACGCCGTCTCGCGCACTGCCGCCCTGCTGGCCATTGCAGTCTTCGGGATTGTGATGAACCTGGCGTTCAATATCAGCCTGGACCGACAACTCAAAACCGTGAATATGGCGCCGGACAAGTTGCTGGCGGTAGAGGCGCAGCGCGCCAAACTGGCTGCCATCGAGCTGCCGGCAGAAGCGAGCGAACAGGAACAGGCAGCCCTGAAAAGGGTCATCAGACTATCCTACGTATCGGGCTTCCGTTGGGTGATGTTGCTCTCTGCGCTTTTAGCATTGGGTAGCGCCTGGAGCGCATGGTTGTTGATTGGCGTCCACCCAAAGTCGCCGCGCGACTGAACGCTTCGGCGGCGACATCGGTTCGCTGCGAACGTCATGCCGAGGCGATCACCACTTCGATCAGATTAGGGACTCCCGATGCGATTCCAGCTTCGATCGCCGACGCGATATCGCCTGCCCGAGTCACTCGACGCGCCGGGACCCCCATCGAAACGGCCAGTGCGAGATAGTCGATCGGCGGGTTATCGATCTCCATGGCGATGAACCGGTTACTCTTCGCCGACGTATAGTGTTCCTGTGAACGCATGAAGTTCTTCAGGACGTTGTATTCGCGATTGTTCATGACGATGAATGTAACGGGCAATTTTTCATAAGCCGCGGTCCAAAGCGCCTGCGGCGAATAAAGTGCGGCGCCGTCACCGACCAGGCATACCACAGGCTCCCGTCCGAGTCCGAGCGAACACCCGACTGCCGCCGGCATGCCCCAACCCAGACCACCCCCGCGCAAAAACGAATATTGCCGGGCGGACGCGCTGTTCAGAAAGCCGCGAATTGCCTGCGAGGTGACGATCGCTTCATCGACGATCGGTGTCTTGTCGCCGATGGCGCGCATCGCCTGCTGGGCGGCCACCAGTGGTGTAATGACCGGCGCATCGAACTGGGCCGCGGCCAGATCGTTGAGTTGGGCTCGGCGCTTCGCCTGCTTGTCCACAGCCGCCTTTCTTGCTGCGGCGTAGGCATCCGCGTTCTTCACTACACGCTGTTTGAGTAAAGGCAGTAGCGCCTGCAGCGACGCCTTGATGTCGCCCACCACAGACAGCCGGGTAAAGTAAGTTCGTCCCAGATCCCGTACATCGGCAGACAGCTGGAAAACGTCGCAACCCCGCGGCACTGCCGATCCATGACTATACAGAATCGTGATCAGCGATTTTCCGCCCAGCGCGAAGATGGCGTCGAACTGCGACAGCTTTTCGGCAATATCCGTCGCCTTGGTTGGAAGGTTGCCGCCCCACAGCGGACTGGAAGTGGCAAAGGGAATGCGGGCCGGCCAGGATGATCCGAACACCGGGGCGGCCAGGGTTTCCGCAAGTTCCAGCGCTTCGGCCGCCGCATCGCTCGAATGGATCTCGTCGCCCGCAATGATGGCCAGCCGAGTGGGACGGATCTGCACCAGATAATCGGCCAGCGCATCCAGCGAGCCCGCTATCGAACGGCGGTCGACCATAGACGGCGAGTCGATCGGCACCGTGCTCATTTCTTCCATGACATCCATGGGCAATGAGAGAAAGACCGGCCCTGACGGCGCTGCGTTCGCGTCCTGAAATGCGCGCCTCACCAATACCGGCAGCTGGTCGGCGGAGCTCACTTCCTGAGCCCACTTCACCGCCGGCCGTGCAATGCTGACCAGGTCGCCCAGCAATAGCGGATCCGAAACGCTGTGCCGCCGGTCCTGCTGCCCCGCAGTCACCACCAGCGGCGTGGATGAGACGTTCGCATTCAACAGATTCCCCATCCCATGACCGAGTCCGCCGGCGGTATGGAGATTGATAAAGCCCGGCTTGCCGGCCGCTTGCGCGTAACCATCCGCCATCGCGACAACGCTCGCTTCCTGCAGCCCCCAGACATATTTAAGTTGGGGGGCGTCGAGCAAGGCGTCCATCAGCGGCAACTCGGTGGTGCCGGGATTACCGAAAACATATTCGCATCCGACACTGCTCAATGTTTCAAGAAGGACGCTGGCGCCGCGGCGTTGCGTAACTGTTTCAAGTGATTTGATAGGGCTGGAAGACATAAATGACCTTTAGTTTAAATAACGCTTTCATGAACCTAATAATGTCCGTGCGATCTTTGCGCGAACTCCTCTTAATTCGACCTTTTTGGGGTCGACAGCGCTCCTCTACCCGTCTTGTGAACGGTAGTGCCGATTCGAATTTGCGATGCTTTCGAACCGGAAACTCAACAAGAAAGCGTAAAGAAATTTTAGCCTGGACAGTTGCGAATCCGCTTCTTATAATTGCAAAAATGATGTCCAAAAGCGGATGAATATTTCGCTAGAATGAAATTTCCATGAATTTTTTCCACATGACCCATGAACACTAAAAACCTGACACTCGATAAACAGGATCGCGCGATCCTCCGGGAGTTGCAACGCAATGCCCGACTTAAAAATGCCGAACTCGCTGATCTCGTCGGGATGTCAACGACAGCATGCTGGAACCGTACGCGACACTTGGAACAGAGTGGGCTGATTCGCGGATACGTGGCACTGATCGATCAGGAAAAGCTTGGTTTTTCCGATACAGTGCTCATTGAGATAACCCTGGATCGGCACGAGGATGCAGTACTGGCGCGCTTCGGGGAAGAACTTGCCGCGTTACCGGAGGTTCTCGATGCGTACCTGATTTCGGGGGAGTACGACTACCTGATTAAGGTAGCCGTGGAGGGAACGGCGGGATATGAACGCTTTTTGCGCGAGAAGCTGTACCGCATATCGGGCATTCGGCACAGCCGGTCGATGTTTGCGCTGCGGTGCATGAAGAATGTACCGTCGGTGGCGGTCTGAGCTTGTCCGAAATCAAAACGGCCGCGTCAGTGCCCACCGAAAAAATGCACGATCACCGAGGCGGCCAGCACGTTAAAAACGCCCACGGTAACCATCACCAGACCGGCTACCGCGCCCTCTTCCTGCCCGACCTCACGCGCTTTTGCAACACCGACCCCGTGCGCGCCCATGCCGAACAGCGCGCCGCGAGCAAGCGTCGATCGAAGCGGCAGGCAATGCAAAATGAGTTCGCCGATCACTGCGCCCAAAATGCCTGTCGTCGCGACGAACACCGCGGTCAACTCGGGCGCGCCGCCTATATCTTGCGAGACCGCCATGGCAAACGGCGTTGTCATTGAGCGCGGCAATAGACTGAGGCGCAGGATATCGCTCAATCCGAACGCCTTCGACAGCGCCCAGCCGGAACCGATCGCGGCCAAGCTGCCCACCGTCACGCCGACAAGTAGAACCGGCCAATAACGGCGAATCAAGACCCGTTGCTCATAAATCGGAATTGCAAATGCCACAGTGGCTGGCCCAAGCAAGGTTACCAACCAGTGCGTGCCGCGAATGTATTCGCGGTAGCTGACGTGCAAAGATAAGGTAAGCGCCAACAACAACACTGGCGTCAACGCGAGCGGACTGGTCCACCAGAGCGGCCAGCGGCGATAGATGCATCGCGCCAGCGCATACAGCGCGATGGTGGCAAGCGACCACGTGAGAGTGGTTACTGCAAGGCTATACGTGGACATGGGAGCCTCTCTCGTTTTTGGGCATTAATCGAAAGCATATTTCGATCGTCAGCGCCGTACACGTCATGACGACAAACGTGCCGCAAACTATGACGCCCAGGATTTTCAATCCAGTCCATCCCAAAAATTCAGGATGGTCCAAAACCACCAGCACGGCCGGCACAAAAAACAGCAGCATTTCCGCCAGAAACCAATCCGCCCCGCGCTTGATGCTGGAAAGATCGAGGAGACCGCTGTGCAATAAAAACAGCAGCAACAACATGCCTGCAATACTGCCCGGAACCGGCACCGCCGCCAGGTGAGCCAGACTCTCGCCGATTTGCCAGATCACGACAATCAAAGCCATTTGAAAAAAGTAATTTTTGGGAATGGTTCGATGGCCCAGCCCCGCCTTATCGATGTTCATAAGACCTCCTTTGCGGCAACTTTACATCGATGGCATCGATCTATAAAATGAATAATTACACTACCAACAAGTCAAATTAGGAATACTTATGGAATTGCGTACATTGCGGGCATTTGTGGAAGTCGTCCGTCAAGGCGGCTTTTCCCAGGCCGCCAAAACCCTGTTCACGACGCAGTCCAATGTCAGCAAGGCGGTAAAACTGCTGGAAGAAGAACTTGATTGCTTGTTGCTTGATCGCATTGGGCACCGCAGTACTCTGACCGAGGCAGGCAGCGTGGTTTTCGAACGCGCCCTCGCCATGTTGACGCAGCGGGACGATCTGGTGGCAGAGTTGAACGAATTGCGCGGGCTGAAAAGAGGGGTATTGCGTCTGGGCCTTCCCTCCGTCGGGAGCGACATCGTGTTCGCGCCGATGTTTGCCGTTTATCAAAAAATGTATCCGGGCATCGGCATCCGTCTGGTGGAGCACGGCGGGAAACGTTTGCAGGAATTGTTGCTCGCCGGTGAAATCGATCTGGCCGGCGCATTGCTGCCCGTTGATGAAACGATGTTCGAATGGAAAACGGTGCGGCGAGAACCGGTCGACGTGCTGATCTCGGCGGATCATCCATTGGCAAAGCGAAAGATGCTAAAGCTTGAAGAGTTGTCAGAGATCCCTTTTATCCTGTTCGAAGCGAGCTTTGCGTTAAATCAGGTCGTGCTTGATGCGTGCGGCAAAAGCGGTTTTACGCCGAACGTGATCGCGCGCAGCAGCCAGATTGCCTTCATCATCGAACTGGCAGCGGCGAAGCTGGGCATCACCTTCCTGCCGCGCATGATCGCCAAACAGCGCAATCATCCTGGCGTCAAATGCATCCCCATCAGCAGCCCGGCCATGGAATGGAATATGGCGCTAATCTGGCGGCGCGGCGGCCACCTCTCCCATGCCGCCGGCGCCTGGATCGATCTGATCGGCGATGCCAAATCCGGCAAGCGCCATTAACAGTTAAAATCCAAAGCTCACCTGCATCCAAACAGTCGACGCGGGGTTAACCAATCAATGGTGAAATAGACTTATGTCGCATCTCAGACGGCTCATCGTTTTCCTGACGATTTTTGCATTCATTCTTGCGGCCTCGCATTTCTATATGTTCGAGCGCCTGAGCTACTATTTACAGATGACAGAAAGCCAACGGCTTTTCACCGCGTTGCTGCTGGGCGGATTTGCTTGCCTAACGCTGATCGCGCTTCCTGTTAGCCGTCTATTACCTCGCAAGGCGGCAGTAATTCTGGCATGGATCAGCTATCCATGGATGGGGATAGCCTTGCTGATGTTCATCACTTTGCTGATAACGGATATGGTTTGGCTTTTGTCGCAGATGATTCCCGCAAATCACCTTCCCGAGCCGCGCGTGCTGCTGCAACATTATCTGGGTGTTGTGGCCTTGAGCGTCACCGGCCTGTTAGGCGGACTGGCTCTTTGGAAAGGTCTGGGATCGGTTACGGTTAAACCATTGACCATCGCGCTAAACCGCTTGCCCCAATCGTTCGATGGGTTGCGGATTGTCCAGCTTACCGACCTCCATGTCGGCCCTCTTATTAATGGCCGCTGGTTGCGGCGGGTGGTCGATAAAGTCAATGCGCTGAAACCCGACGTGATTGTTATCACCGGCGATCTGGTTGACGGCTCAGTTGAAGAACTGCGTCGCCATGTGGCGCCGCTTGCCGATTTGCGAGCGCAACACGGCACGTATTTCATTACAGGCAATCACGAATATTATTCCGGTGTCGATGCATGGTGCAATCACATTGCCAGTCTTGGCGTGCGCGTTTTACGCAATGAGCGTGTATCGATTACATCCGGTTCAGCCGATGAAAGCCTGGACCTTGCCGGCGTCGACGATTGGGCCAGCCGCCACTTTCCGGGTGAAGGCCCTGATCTGGCAAAAGCACTTGCAGGCCGCGATACCGACAAAGCGCTTATCCTTCTTGCACATCAACCGGCTGCCGCCCATGAAGCGGCGGCGCATGGTGTTGATCTTCAGCTGTCGGGCCATACGCATGGCGGGCAAATCTGGCCGTTCACTTATCTGGTTTATCTGCAACAACCCTATACAACAGGTCTTTACCGCCATAACGGCACGCAAACGCAAGTCTATGTCAGCCCCGGCACCGGTTTTTGGGGGCCGCCTATGCGTCTGGGGACTACGGCTGAAATTACACTCATTACCTTGCGTTCTGTTGCTTGATACCGAAAGCTGCGTGTTAATCGGTGCGCGTCGCCAAAACGCTCCGCGCAAAAACAATCGCCACCAGCGCAAAAACCGCCAAGCCGAACCATTGCGCCGTGGCGCCGAAATCCGCCCCGACCAATGCCAAAGGCGCTTCCCTGCCGCTGAAGCCGATCACACCTGCCATCAGCACGCCGATCAGACTTTCTCCGACGATCAAGCCGGATGCAATCAAGACGCCACGCTTGTTCGGCCCTGCAGCGTAGTCGGCAAACGGAACGCCCACTTTCGCGGCGCGCTTTTTCAAGGTCCGCTGGATGATCCACGCCAGCACCGCGCCCGCCACCAGCACCGTCGCCACCGTGGGCGGCAAATAGATGCCGATGCCGACCGCCATCACCGGCAAACGCGCCACGCCGCCGCGCCGCTTCAATAGGCCGTCAATGGCAATCATCGCCACCCCCAGCACGGCGCCGATCCCGGTCATGATCCAATTCAATTGATGCTTAAAAATGCCCGTCGCAATGGCGGTCATCAAGGTCGCTTGCGGCGCCGACAAGGCCTGCCCGGCATCCATGTTTTCGCGCGGCATCGCACCGGCGAAACCGTAAGCGTTATACAGCAGGTCCAACACCGGCGGAATCACCAACGCGCCGGCGACGCAACCGATCAACAAGGCTACCTGCTGCTTCCATGGCGTCGCGCCCACCAGCCAGCCGGTTTTTAAATCCTGCAAGTTGTCATTGGCAATCGTCGCCACCGCCAGCACGGCCGACGTGGTGAAAATCGCCAATGCGATCCCGAGTTGTTTCCCGGGGTCGGTCGCCAGCAAGCCGTTGTCCCGCGAGATAAGCAGCAACAGCAAGGACACCATCATCACCGCCACGATGCCGACGCCGGAAATCGGACTGGCCGAGGAGCCAATCAGACCCGCCATGTAACCGCAAGCGGCGGCGATTAAAAAGCCGAACACAAAAGCGAAGACCACGCCGTAGGCCACCAGGGTCCACATCATGCCGGCAGTCAAGCGCTCCGGGCTTAAAAAGGCGCCGAAGGTCACCGTTAAAATAGCGACCAGAATCAAGGTGATGACAATGATCCATTGAGATGGCATATCGCGTTCGGTACGCGCAATATCGGCGCGCGCCGTTGTGTTGCTGATCGCCTTGAAAGAAGTTTTGACGCCTTCCATCATCGGTTTAAACAGCGTCCCCAGGGTCCAGATCGCCGCCACGCCGATCGTACCCGCGCCAAGGAAACGCACGTCCCTGCTCCACAGGCCGGTTGCATAGTTGGCCAAGGTCATGCCATCGGGAATAGGATGCATGGAGGTCAATACCGGCACCGCAACGCCCCATGCAATCAGCAAGCCGAGCAACATCGCCATGCCGGCGACGATCCCGATCAGGTAGCCGGCGCCCAGCAACGCCAGCGAAAACCCCATCGACAAACGCACCACCGCTGAGCCGGCCGAGAACCACAGGTTGATGCCATCGCCCAATACGCGCAAACCGCTGGCGGCAAAACCCACCACTGCGGAGACAACGGCGCCGGCCATGATGTCGGCCATGCCGGTGGCGTTGGCGGGCTTGTTGGTGGATTTGTTGGCGGACTCGCCGTCTGACTGCCTATCATCTGCGGCAATCGCGAGATCGCCGCTCCCCACCCGCAAAATTTCCGCTGCTGCGACGCCTTCCGGGTAAGGCAAATCGCTCTGCACCACCATCGCATGGCGCAACGGAATCGTAAACATCACCCCCAGCATGGCGCCGGCGGCGCAAATGCCCAGCGTTTGCCATAATGGGAAGCCTTGCCAATGCCCCATCATGACCAGACCGGGCAGGATGAAAATAACCGACGACAAGGTGCCGGCGGCCGAGGCCTGCGTTTGCACCATATTATTTTCAAGAATG
>JAQGNR010000222.1 GCA_028291765.1 Herbaspirillum sp. | reverse complement strand
CTTTGTTCATAGCGCGCTGCAACCGGCGTGATGCCGTGCATCGCATGGGTGAGCGCTTCCCGTTGCGTGGCCGTGATCGGGCCGTTCGGCTGTCCTATCAGATGTCTGTCGCTTCCTGCGCTGTCGAGCAAGCGCTGCATGATCGGTTCTTCTTCGGCAGAGGGCAGGCTTGCCAGGCTTGCATACAGCGCGCGTGCAATTTGCGTCAGGTTTTGGCCGCGTGCATTTTGCAAGACGGCGCCGTCGTACCAGAACGCGGCATGTGCCGGGGCAATCGGTGCAGAGGGCAGGAGACTGAGGCCGAGCGCGGCGTCCTGCCATTCGTCGATCAGTGCGCTTGCATAATGCGCCCGAATGCGTTGCATCGGCGCATCTGGCGCAATGCGCGCCGAACCGGATTGCGCGTTAAAAGCAATCAAGGCCGCCTCGTCGATAATCACATCGCGGCGGTGTTGTAAGCGTTCTGTGAGTGCGGCGCGGGTTTTGATATCCGGCCGCCGGTGGCGGCAGACTGTTTGCAGAATCTGTGTCGCGGACAGGTGGTTGGCGCGTACTTTTTCCGGATCGATCCAATGCAAGCCGCGTTGCAGCACGCCCTGATAGAAATTCGACAGATCGCTTTCGTCCATGACGATCGTGGGCGACTGCGTGAGATAGTGCTGCGCCATGCTGCGCGCGCTGGCTTCGTCGGCCGCCGGATTCGCATACAAATAAGCGACCAGCGAGCTGGCCCCATAGACCAGATCGTAGGCGCCGCGCGGCTGGTCGTCGGCGGTCGGCGACCATGCAACTTCGTTGAGTGTTTTTAGATTGCGCCAGCTGTGGTACAGCGTCTGATCTGCCTGCCGCAATTTTCTGTGCGCCTCTTCGAGTGTGCCGCCGAAGAGATCGGCGTAGGTGCGCGCAAATAAGGTCGCAGCACGTTGGTCCGTCATTTGCATGATCGGCGACGCCGCTGCCGGGCTCTGGGCGGCGGCGGTTCGTTTCGATCTGAGTGGACGGATCGGTATGGGTATGGACATGGGCCGCGCATGCGCGCTTGGTTCGGGGAGCCGCTTATATCTGAAGGTCGTGCCGTTTGGCAGGTTGATAGTGCCAACTAGTGCTTGCTGCTGTTGCTGATGCTGGACATATTGCCGGTACGGCGTAAATGCATTTGCAATGGATGAAAAAAATGGCTGCATTGCAGCCAGTCCGGGAAAAGTCATATTGCACGGTCCATATCATTTGCCAAGGAGCGCGCATTTTATGGGTTTCTTCCGCGGCGTTTGCTACTGCCTGACAACATTGCCATGACCGGCAAGCGGGAAGCCCGCAAGGTCTTCAGGGGTATCGATATCGCGCAAAATGCCGGCGTCGGCACACGGCACTTCGATCACCGCGGCTGCATGTTCACGCAACACCGCACGCGCACCTTGGTCGCCCTGCAATGCTGCCAGTTGCGCGTAATAGGCACTGCCGAAGGCCACCGGATGCCCGCGTTGGCCCTCGCGGATCGGCGCGGCGATATCATGCGCCTGCCGGCAGGCGGCTGCTACGGCCTGCATGGTTCGCGGCTGGATCGCGGGCATATCTGCCAGCGCTACCAGCCAACTGCGTGCATCCGGCGCGGCGCGCACGCCTGCGGCCAGCGAATGGCCCAGACCGGCATCGCTGTCGGCGCAAAATACGATTTCGCAACCGGCCGAGGCCAGCAAACGAACCAGGTTGGCGATGTGTTGATCGCGCGGGGGCGCTGCATGTTGCGGCAGCACCGCCAGCACTCTGGCGCAGCATTGCAGCAGATTGCGGGCGGCGGCCAAGGCAACCGGCGTGCCGTCGGGTAGCAAGGCCAGTAATTTGGATTGTTGCCCACTGCCATCGAAACGGCTGCCTTTGCCCGCCGCCAGCAGCAAGCCGACCGCAGTATCGGTTGCGGCCTCGGCCTCAGCATGCGTTTCAGGCATTGGCTTTCTTCTGTGTGAGCGAAACGCCATTCTTCACGGAAATGATTTCAGCCAGTATCGACACCGCGATCTCGGCCGGTACGCGACTGCCGATATGCAGGCCGATCGGTCCATGCAGGCGGGCGATCTGGGCCGCATCCAGATCGAACAATGCGAGCCGCTCGCGGCGCTTCGCGGTATTGGCGCGGGAGCCCAATGCGCCGATATAAAACGCCGACGATTTCAAGGCTTCCAGCAAGGCCATATCATCGAGCTTCGAATCGTGCGTCAGGGCGACGATGGCGGTATGGGCGTCCGGTTCGATGTCCAGCACTACATCGTCGGGCATGCCGGGCAGCCACTGCGCGCCGGGCACATCCCAGGTCAGGTTATATTCTTCGCGTGGATCGCACACCATCACCTGATAATCCAGCGCCGCGGCCATTTGCGCCAGCACGCGCGATAATTGTCCGGCGCCGATGATCAGCAGCCGCCAGCGCGGCCCGAACCAGGTACTCAGGCGCTCGCCGTCGAAGGTCAATTCGCCGTCGGCCGGTTCGGCGACGTCGCTGAGGGTGACGTTGCCAGTGCCCAAATCCAGCGTGCGCAAAACCCGTTCGTGTTTGCCGGTGCGCGCCAGTAATTGATCCAGCCACACGATATCGAGCAACGGCTCCTGCACCAGGCGCAAAGTGCCGCCGCACGGCAGGCCGAAGCGCGCCGCTTCATCTTTGGTCACGCCGTAGGTGAGTAAGCCCGGTACCGCGGTGCGCTGGCCCTGGCGCACCCGGGCGATCAAATCATCTTCGACGCAGCCGCCCGAGACCGAGCCGGCGACCACGCCATCGTCGCGGATCGCCAGCAACGCGCCGGGCGGGCGTGGCGCGCTGCCCCAGGTTTCCACCACGGTGACCAGCGTGACGGTATGGCCGGCGGCGAACCAATCGCGGGCCGAGCGTAAAACATGCAAATCCAGACTTTCCATGGCGCGTGATTATTTTCAGAGAAAATTGAAGGGAATAGTGTAGCTGAAATGGCTGGCACGTATTTCATGATGGGCGTAAGCACGAATGAGGCTATTTATGGAATGAGTGCCGGATAGTCTGTTAGGCTTGCGTTTCTGCTTAACGCTGGTGCTTATGAAGACTCCGAAACGAATTGAACCGCTGATAGAAGAAGGCCTGATCGACGAAGTGCTGCGACAGTTGATGAGCGGCAAGGAGGCGACAGTCTACGTGGTGCGGTGCGGCGACGATATCCGTTGCGCCAAAGTCTATAAGGAAGCCGACCGCCGCAGCTTTCATCAGGCCGTGTCCTATCAGGAAGGGCGCCGGGTCAAGAATAGCCGGCAGGCGCGCGCGATGGAAAAAGGCACGCGCTACGGCCGCAAGATGGCCGAAGAGGTCTGGCAAAACGCCGAAGTCGATGCTTTATATCGTCTGGCCGCGGCCGGCGTGCGCGTGCCGCAGCCGTATATCTGCTTTCAGGGCGTGCTGCTGATGGAGCTGCTGACGGACGCCGACGGCAATGCTGCGCCACGGCTCAACGATGTGGCGCTCAGCGAAGAACTGGCGCTGCAATATCATGCAGGCTTGTTGCATCAGGTGGTGTTGATGCTGTGCGCGGGGGTGATTCACGGCGATTTATCCGAATTCAATATCCTGGTGACCGCCGATGGGCCGGTCATTATCGATTTGCCGCAGGCGGTGGATGCTGCCGGCAATACCGGCGCCGGCGATATGCTGATACGCGATGTGGCCAATCTGGCCGCTTATTTCGGTCGTTTTGCGCCGAGCTTGCAGGATCGGCAGTTCGGCAAGGAAATATGGGCCTTGTATCAGGCCGGCTTATTGACGCCGGATACGCCGTTGACCGGCTATGTCGCGCCGGATGAAACCCGGGCCGACGTCGGTGCGGTGCTGCGGGAAATTGAGGATGCGCGGCTGGAGGAAGAGGCGCGGCAACGCTATCTGAGTGCGATCCAGCTCTAGGAGCCTTCGATACGGTGCTGCGGAGAAACACGCTGCGCTCAGGACAGTCGGAAGAGCACGCTTCGCTACGCAGGACAGTCGTGGGAAAGGCAGGGGCGGTGCCCTATTTAAAAAGGCACGGGCTGACCCCTCTCCCAAACGAACGGTCTTTTATGGATTT
>JAQGNR010000221.1 GCA_028291765.1 Herbaspirillum sp. | reverse complement strand
AAATCCATAAAAGACCGTTCGTTTGGGAGAGGGGTCAGCCCGTGCCTTTTTAAATAGGGCACCGCCCCTGCCTTTCCGACTGTCCTGCGTAGCGAAGCGTGCTCTTCCGACTGTCCTGAGCGTACCGAAGGATAGAGGAGCGCAGCGTCTTCTTAGCCCCCCTCTAGTAGTCCTCGAGGCAAAAAATATAATTCGGTCTTTTAAAAATAAATAGCAATTTTGTTTGTAGAACATTCAAAATTAACAGAATTAATATTTGTTTCTTTCTCATAAAATTGCGCATCTGCAGAGGTCTTTTGCATTCGCGCCATGACCGGATTGCTGATTTAAACGACTATTAAAAATGCCTTCGTCCACTGCTCTTGCCCCAGCCATGTCTGCTCCCGCCGAATCCATCGCTTCTTTGCCGTTTGCCGCATTCGCGGCCGAAGTCGTTACCGATGCGACGCCGCTGCGCAACGCCATTACCGGCGCCTACCGGATCGACGAGGGCGAGGCGGTGCGGCAGTTGCTGGCGCAAGTCGACATCGGTCAGACTTTGCAAGAGACCACCCAGAATCTGGCGCGGCATCTGGTCGAGGCGGTGCGCGCCAAACGCAGCCGCTCATCAGGCGTCGATGCGCTGATGCAGGAGTTTTCGCTGTCCTCGGAAGAGGGCGTCGCCCTGATGTGCCTGGCCGAAGCATTGCTGCGCATTCCCGATCACCAGACCGCCGACCGTTTGATCGCCGACAAGATCAGCCAGGGCGACTGGCGCAGTCACCTGGGCGAATCGCCATCGTTGTTCGTCAATGCCGCTACCTGGGGTTTGCTGGTGACCGGCAAGCTGGTGGGCAGCGCCAGCGAACGCGGCCTGGGCGCAGCGCTTACCCGTTTGATCAATAAAGGCGGCGAGCCGCTCATTCGCAAAGGCGTCGATCTGGCCATGCGCATGCTGGGCAAGCAATTCGTCACCGGCCGCAATATTGCCGAGGCGCTGGCCAACAGCCAAGCCAAACAAGCCTGCGGTTACCGCTATTCCTTCGATATGCTGGGCGAGGCGGCGCTGACGGCGGCCGATGCCGATCGCTATTACGCTTCTTATCTATCGGCCATCGATGCCATCGGCCGCGCCAGCGATGGGCGCGGCATCAAGAATGGCCCCGGCATTTCGGTCAAGCTGTCGGCATTGCATCCGCGTTATAGCCGGGCGCAGCGCACACGCGTGATGCAGGAATTGCTGCCGCGTCTGAAAACGCTGGCGCTGCTGGCCAGCCAGTATGGGATAGGCTTGAATATCGATGCCGAGGAGGCCGATCGCCTGGAATTGTCGCTGGATCTGATGGAGGCCCTTGCGTTTGATACCGCACTGGATGGCTTCGACGGCCTCGGCTTCGTGGTGCAGTCGTATCAAAAACGCGCGCCCTATGTGATCGACTATCTGGTCGATCTGGCGCGCCGCAGCGGCCACAAATTAATGGTGCGTCTGGTCAAGGGGGCTTACTGGGATGCCGAAATAAAACGCGCACAGATCGACGGCATGCCGGGCTATCCGGTGTATACGCGCAAGGTGTATACCGATGTCTCGTATCTGGTATGCGCGCAGCATCTGCTGGCCGCCGCCGATGTGATTTATCCGCAATTCGCCACCCATAATGCATTGACGCTGGCCGCGGTCTACAGCCAGGCGCGCGAAATGCACGTCACCGATTATGAGTTCCAGTGCCTGCACGGCATGGGCGAAACTTTATACGATCAGGTCGTCGGCGAACATAAGCTGAATATGCCTTGCCGCATTTACGCCCCGGTCGGTTCGCATGAAACGCTGCTGGCCTATCTGGTGCGGCGCTTGCTGGAAAACGGCGCGAATTCCTCATTCGTCAATCAGCTGGTCGATGCCGATGTGGCGATCGGAACCTTGCTGGCGGACCCCGTTGCCTCGGCCATCCGATTGAATGGCGCACCGCACCCGGCCATTGCGCTGCCGGCAGATCTTTATGGCGCCGAGCGCCGCAATTCGGCCGGACTCGATCTGAGCGACGAGCATACCCTGCGCGCGCTCAGCGGCGCGTTGAGCGCATTCGGCAAGCGTCAATGGCGCGCCATGCCGCTGCCGGGCAATGCGAGTCTGCATGCGATCGAAGCACCGGTGGAACTGCGCAATCCCGCCGATCGCAACGATCTGGTCGGTATTGTGCTGGAAGCCGATGCCGGCGATGTCGAAGGCGCGCTGGCGTTGGCCGAATCCGGTGCGCTGGAATGGCAGGCCGTCGCGCCGGCAAAGCGTGCGGCAATCTTATTGCGGGCTGCCGCATTGCTTGAGAAACACGCCGTCGAACTGATGGCGCTGGCGGTCCGAGAGGCCGGCAAATCGCTGCCGAATGCGATCGGTGAAATTCGGGAAGCAGTCGATTTCCTGCGCTATTACAGCGCGCAGATCGAGGTTGGCGGACAGTCCATGGCATTGGGGCCGGTAGCCTGCATCAGCCCGTGGAATTTCCCGCTGGCCATTTTCATCGGCCAGCTCAGTGCGGCGCTGGCCGCCGGTAATGTGGTGCTGGCCAAACCGGCCGAACAGACGCCGCTGATCGCCTTTCGCGCGGTGCAGCTGCTGCATGAAGCCGGCGTGCCGGGCAGCGCCTTGCAATTGCTGCCGGGCCGCGGTGAATCGGTCGGCGCGCAATTGATTGGCGATGCGCGGGTGCGCGGCGTGTTGTTTACCGGCTCGACGCAGGTCGCGCAAATTATCAATCGGACGTTGGCGCGGCGCACCATCGCCGAAGGCCGCGAGATCGCACTGATTGCAGAAACCGGCGGCCAGAATGCACTGATCGTCGATTCTTCTGCCTTGTGCGAGCAGGTAGTGCAGGACGTGATTGCGTCCGCATTCGACAGCGCCGGCCAGCGTTGTTCGGCGCTGCGCATACTGTGCCTGCAAACCGATATCGCCGATAAAACCCTGAACATGCTGCACGGCGCTCTGGACGAATTGCGCATCGGCTGCCCGGACCGGCTGGCAACGGATGTCGGTCCTGTCATCGACACCGAGGCGCAACAGAATTTGCTGCGTTACATCGGACAAATGCGCGAGAAAATGCGCGAGCAGGCAGGCAGGGGCAAGGTCAGGCAACTAAGCTTACCGGCCAGTGCCGCCGAAGGCACCTTCGTTGCGCCCACCATTATTGAAATCGACAACATCGCAGCCTTGCGGCATGAGGTGTTCGGGCCGGTGCTGCATGTATTGCGCTATCGCCGCGACGAATTGCCGCAGCTGATCGCCGCCATCAACGCGACCGGTTACGGATTGACGCTGGGGGTGCATTCCCGCATCGACGAAACCATCGCTTCCATCGTCAACCATGCGCATGTCGGCAATACCTATGTCAATCGTAATATCGTCGGCGCGGTGGTCGGCGTGCAGCCGTTCGGCGGCGAAGGCCAGTCCGGTACCGGCCCCAAGGCGGGCGGGCCTTTATATCTGAAGCGTCTGCAACGCAAGGCTGCCGAGACGCTCGATACCTTGTCGCTTAAAGGAGAGATCAAGGAGGATATCAAGGAGGATATCAAGGCGGATCTTAATGCGCAGCGCGTTGCCGATCCGGCGCTCGAAGCATTGCTTTCCTGGTGCGTAACCCACGGCCATCAGCGCTTGCTGGCGTTGGGCCGTCGTTATGCGCACGACAGCTTGTATGGCAGATCGCTACGTTTGCCGGGGCCGACCGGTGAGACCAATACGCTACGCTTCGTCGAGCGGGGTGCGGTACTGTGCAATGCGGGCGGTACGCTGGTATTACTCAATCAGTTGGCGGCAGTCTTGGCGACCGGCAATCAAGTGGTGCTGTTGCCGACGAGTGCGGCGCTGTTGCCGGCCAGTTTGCCGGCACAGGTGCGGGCTCGCATCCGGATGGTGACGGAACATGTGGAGTGCGAGCATCTGGCATTTGTGCTGTACGAGGCGGCTGGCGAAACCGGCAATAGCTACAGTAATGGCAACAGCGCACAGCTGCTGTCGGCGTTGGCGGAGCGCGACGGCGCAATCGTAGCAAGCATGGCCAGCAACGCGGACGAACCTGTTGCGTTATGGCGACTGGTCGCCGAACGTGCGGTATGCGTCAATACCACCGCTGCGGGTGGAAACGCCAGTTTGATGGCGATGCAAGGTTAGTGGACTGTAACGGTCCACTAGTCACGATCTTGAGCATCATGCAGATAATGCGCAGCGATAATTCTCTATCGCTGCGCATTTTGCATTAATCGTGCATTAATCATGCGTTAACAATGCATTCTGCGCGCAGAGTTTTTCTCTGCCGTCTCTTTTCTCTTTTCGATCCGCACTGCATTGCACGTGGCTATGCGAATTTTTACATGTAATCGGCCGCAGAAAATCTTATAGCAACAGTGGCAATATCTCGATAGACCTAGTATTGTTCTTTTCAGAATCCATTTCATCAATAGCTTCGTTACACTTATGCCTATTAATGAAGTGGGTCCTACACTCTTTCAACATATAAAAATGCCGCGTCTTTTTGCTCCTGACGCATGCATCTATTGGGGACATCATCTTATGCCAGGCAGGTGGTTCGGATCATTGTCATGAAAATCCCCGGGTCCATTTTTCGGAGCGTCTACGCTCGCATGTTTCTGGTGATTTGCGCGGCTGCAATTCCGACCTTTATCGGCCTCTGCTTTTACGTGTACCAGCAACGGATGGACTTCGAAAAGCTGGCGCACGATAACGCGCAAAGGTATGTCGATCTGGCCGCGCGCTATCAGAACTGGCTGATCGCCAGTTCCACCGAAACGCTCAAAGCAATTGCCGCCACGCGGATGATTCAGGAACAGGACTGGGACGCTTGCTCACGCTATTCCGCGGAGATGTTGAAGCAGCAGGACAGGTACCTTAATTTCGGCGTCATCGCACTGGACGGCTCCGTGAAGTGCAGCGCCCTGGCGGTCCAGCCCCATATGAATCTGAAGGACCGCTCCTACTTTATCCGTGCACTGCAATCAACCGACTTCGTTATCGGCGATTATCAATTGGGCCGCATTATCGGTAAGCCGACCGTCGTTGTGGCGATCGCTTTGCGCGACCCCGGGCGGCATCCGCCCGTAGTGTTGTTTTCCAGTTTGAATCTGGCATCGATGACTGTCAGTCTCGGCGATATGAATCTCGCCGACGGCGCGCGCTTCATGGTGCTCGACCGCTACGGCACTTTATTGCAGGCGTCGCAATCGGGCAAGCACGTGCTGCCGGCCGGCAGCCGGATCGCGCTGCCGCGCGTGGCGCAGATGAGTCTTAATAGTGTCGCCGATCGTGGCGCCGGCACGCTGCGTGCCGCTGACGGCAGTCAATGGCTGGTCAGTTATGTGCGCTGCGGCCCGCCGCGCGATCGGAGCGCATTGACGGTGGTCTACGAGCAGCCGATGCAGACTTTGCCGGAAGCGGCCGGCCGTGAATTCTGGATTGCGGTCGGGATCATTCTGTTATTGATGATGCTGGCGCTGGGCGCCGGCTGGTTTGGTACGCAAGCGATCGTCGGCCGTAATTTGCGCTATTTGACCGCAGCAGCGCAACGCTTGCGGCAACGCGATTTCAAGGCGCGCATCGGCAATAGCGTCAGCGGTCTGGAATTTGTCGAGATCGCCCATCAGTTCGATCAGATGGCGCAGGAATTGTACGAGCAGGAACAAATAACGCGGCGCGTCATGGCGCGTCAGGTCGGGCAATACAAGATTTTGCAATTGATTACCGCCGGGCGTGCGTTGCCGCAAACGCTGATCGAAGTAGTGTTGTTCTCACAGCGCCAGATCGATGGCGCCGTGGGCTCGATTTTGCTGCTGGACGATGACGGGAAAAAAATCAGCCAATGCGTGGCGCCCGATCTGCCGGCGGTTTATTGCGAAGCGGTGATCGGCATGGAAATCGGGCCGGGCGTGGGAACTTGCGGCACCGCCATGTACGAGAAGCAACTGGTCATCACGCCGAATATTACGACCGACCCGGCATGGTCAGCGGTGCAGCATATCGTAGGCGATCTGAAAGTCTGCTGGTCGTATCCGATCATTTCTTCCAGCGGCCGCGTATTCGGTTCGTTTGCGCTTTACTATCGCGAGGATCGGGAAGTCGGCGAGGAGCAATTGCTGCTAAGCCAGATGGCAGCCGAGCTGGCCGCGGTGGCGATCGAACGCAGCCGCATCGAAAACGCCCTGACGCATTCGGAAGCGGAATACCGTTTGCTGTTCGAACGCAATCCTTACCCGATGTGGGTCTATGACGATCGCACCTTGCGCATCCTGGCGGCCAACGATCCGGCGATCGCCCATTATGGCTACAGCCGCGCGCAATTTCTATTGATGACAGTCGAGGATCTGGTGCCGCCTCAGCAGCAGTCGAACGACGCACTGCCGGATGCCGGCAAGCATCTGCGGCATCGGCGCAGGGACGGTAGCGTGATCCTGGTCGATATCGCTGTATTTCCGACCAGTTTCGGCGGTAGTCCGGCCCAACTGGCGCTGGTCAACGACGTTACCGAGCGCGAAGCGATGGCGCGTAACATCAGCGAGCGCGATCAAATGTTGTCGTTGTTGATGGATTCCACCGCCGAAGCGATTTATGGCGTCGATCTGAATGGCAAGTGCATTTTCGCCAACAATGCTTGCGTGCGTCTGCTCGGTTATTCCAGGGCGACGGAACTGCTGGGCCATGTCATTCACGATCTGGTGCATTACAAGCACGAGGACGGCCGTTTGTATCTGACGGATGAGTGTCCGATACAAAGCTCGTTGCTGTCCGGGATAAACCGGCATGTCGATGGTGAAGTATTGTGGCGCAAGGACGGCACTGCGCTGCCAATCGAATATTGGACCTATCCCATCCGGCGCAACGGCAAGATCAGCGGCGCGATGGTCACCTTCCTCGACGCCACCGAACGGCGCCGACATAACGAGGCGCTGGCCTATCAGGCGCGACACGATTCGCTGACCGGTTTGTATAACCGTGGCGTATTGCTCTCGGCGATCGATTGCGCCATCGGCGAATACGACCGGCTGCAAAAGACCTTCGGCGTAATGATCATCGATCTGGACGGTTTCAAGGAAGTCAACGATGCACTCGGTCATCAGTCCGGCGACTTGTTGTTGCAACAGGTTGCACAGCGTCTGCGCGGCGCATTACCCTCCAGCAGTATTCTGACGCGCTTGGGCGGCGATGAATTTGCGTTGCTGACCGAAAAACAGCAAGACGTGGAATCGGTCTCCGGCATCGCGCGCAATATCGTGGAACAGTTGCAGCAGCCGTTCCAGCTCAACGGTATTCAGATTCAGATCAACGCCAGCATCGGCATCGCCTGTTATCCGGGAGATGGCGCCAGTACCATGATCTTGATGCGCAATGCCGACGCCGCCATGTACCGCGCCAAACGCGAAGGTACCGGCTACGTGTTTTATCATCAGGCCGATACCGATCAGATGCCGAGCCGGCTGTTGCTGATGTCGCAGTTGCGCAATGCGCTCGGCGAGCATCAATTTGCGCTGCATTATCAGCCGAAAACCGACATGATCAGCGGCGCGGTCATCGGTTTCGAAGCGCTGGTGCGATGGCAACACCCGGAACGCGGCCTGTTGTACCCGGACGATTTCGTACCGATCGTCGAAATCAGCGATCTGATTCATCCGTTGACTGTCTGGGTCATCGAAACCGCGGTGGCGCAATGCAAGCAATGGCACGCGCTGGGCAATTACGTCACGATGGCGGTCAATGTGTCGATGCGCAATCTGCTCGATGTCGGGCTGGTGGATCGGGTGCAGCAGATTCTGGAGCGGCATGCCTTGCCGGCGTCCTATCTGGAACTGGAATTGACGGAAAGTTCGATCATGGCCGACCCGGCGCGCTCGCTGGATGTGCTGACCCGCCTGCATGAACTCGGCGTGACCGTTTCCATCGACGACTTCGGTACCGGCTATTCATCGTTGGCGTATTTGCAAAAGCTGCCGGTCGACAGCCTGAAGATCGATCGTTCTTTCGTGACCGAGATGGCGCACAGCGATGATGCCCGGGCCATCGTCAGCGCAATTATCGCGCTGGCGCATACGGTGGGTTTGAAAGTAACCGCCGAAGGGATAGAAGACGAAGCGACCATGCAGCGTCTGGCCTTGCTGGGTTGCGATGTGGCGCAGGGCTATTATGTGTCGCGGCCGATGCCGGCGGAGGCTGCGACGCGCTGGCTGAAGCGCAGATAGGAAAATTTAAGTTCTGCGTCCGGCGATCTGTCTTAGTGCTTTGTTGCGAAATTAAGGGCAAGGCGGACTGTTGCGGGCTGTGGCGGATGTTTGTGCTCCGTTCGTGTCCTCCGGCCTGCGGCCTCCCCCTTTACCTCACTGCGCACAAACATCCGCCA
>JAQGNR010000189.1 GCA_028291765.1 Herbaspirillum sp. | reverse complement strand
CAAGCCGGCTCGCACATCGTAGACCTCGATCGCGTCGGCGTTGGTGAGCCGACTGACGAACATGCCGCGATTGGGCACCAGTTGCACCAGACCCATTTCAGATAGTGCCCGGCATGCTTCGCGCACCGGACCGCGGCTTACCAGCAGTTTGTCGGCCAGGAATTTTTCATTCAAACGGTCGCCCGGTGCGAGCTGGCCGCTCAAAATCATCTTTTCAATTTCGCGCTGCACTACGCCGGTAAGCGTATGGGCACGCAATTCGGTAACCGTTACAAGGGAGGGAGCATCCATATTCATGGCGCTGATCATCAAATGTTTATGGAAAGCTGTCAACTGTTTTTTGTTTACAATTTCTTTTGGTAAATTTTTTTGATGATTTTGATGCTCAGCCTTCACGAAATAGAGGTTTTGGCCGAATTTAAGCGAATTTTCGTACGGCATCCAATGCCAGCCCGGCGCCGATGCTGCCGAACAAATCGCCTTCAACCTGCTGCGCATCCGGCACCAGAGCGGCGATGCGGTGACGCAAGGAATGGATGCCGCTGGAACCACCGGTGAAGAATACCGAATCGACCGCGCTCGCGGCGATGCCGGCGTCGCGCAGCAGATTGTTGACCGTCTTATCGACGGACGCCAGCAGATGGGCGATGCTTTGGTCGAACTGATCGCGGTGAATTTCAAGCGTCTGCGGTGGGGAAAGACGATCCAGTTGCAGCATCGCGCTGGGGGCATCGGACAATGCAATCTTGCCGGCTTCGACCTGCATCGCCAGCCAGTGGCCGGTGCGGGACTGGACCAAATGCAGCAGGCAGGCGAATTTATCGCGTTCGACCACTTCACGCCCGACGTCGCGCAATTGTGAGCGGGTTCTGGGGGTATAGAGCTGATTGATGGTGTGCCATGTCGCCAGATTGAAGTAATAACTGGAGGGCACTTCGCTGCCGTTTTTCAGTTTGCTGCCCAGGCCAAGGGTCGGCATCACACTGGCCAGGCTCAGATATTTATCGAAATCGGTGCCACCGATATGCACACCGCCGGTTGCCAGGATATCTTCGCGCCGGTCGAGTTTGAGGGCGCGTTCCGGCGATAGCCGCACCAGCGTGAAGTCGGAAGTGCCGCCGCCGATATCGGCCACCAGCACTAATTGTTCACGCGCGATGGTGGATTCATAGTCGAATGCAGCGGCGATCGGCTCGTATTGAAATGTGATTTCGCGGAAACCCACGGCATGCGCGATTTCGGCCAGCGTATCTTCGGCCAATTTGTCGGCGCTGGGATTGTCGTCGACAAAGAACACGGGACGGCCGAATACGGCGCGCTCGAATGGGCGGCCGGCAGCGCGTTCGCCGCGCTGTTTCAGCTCTCCGATAAATTTGGACAGCAGTTCGCGGAACGGCAGCGCAGTAGCGCCGACGGCGGTTTGATCATCGATCAGGCCGGAGCCCAGCAAACTTTTCAGCGAGCGCATCAAACGGCCGTCGTAACCGGCCAGGTAATTCGCCAGCGCGGCGCGTCCGTAGCTGAAACTGCTTTCGTCGGCATTAAAAAACACCACGGATGGCAGCGTGGGCTTGCCATCTTCGAGCGTGAGCAGCGCGGGCTGGCCGGGGCGGCTCCAGCCGACCGTAGAGTTGGAGGTACCGAAATCGATACCGCAAGCGTCTGCCATGCGATTTTCCTGTCTGATAAAGGTCGGTAATGATATACAAAAGCGCGGCGGCCGTCCTTTTTTGGGGGCTGCGGAATATTATTGGCGGTCGGTTATCCGGGTTTTTTTCGGAGATTGCCCCTTAGCGCAGCGCTTTGCCTTCACCGGAGCGGATCAGGGCGCCGTGGCCTTCCCCAGGTCGACAGGGCCTTTTACGCCCCGGGGAAGGCCACGGCGCCCTGATCCGCTCCGGTGAACGCAAAGCGCTGCGCTAAGGGGCACTTTCACCGTATTTGCGCCGGACCAACGGATTACTTTCAATTTTCAAAAAGATAACAGGCGGTCGGCCCTCCCGATTAGTTCCGCAGGCGCCGAAGTGCCTCTTCGATCAGGCCGCCGTGGCCTTCCCCGGGGCGTATGTAGTGGCCCTGTCGACCTGGGGAAGGCCACGGCGGCCTGATCGAAGAGGCAATCACCGTCCTAAAAATTTGCGTAACTGAACGCCATTACCTCTCCCATTGCGCTTCATCAGCGTTGCCCTAATCTGGATTGCCGTTACTGCCATTCAGGTTAGCGATAGAAAATCTGGTACGGCGTCAGTAACAAGACTGAGCAAAGCGTGGTTTTCCAGTTCGGTATGAGCGATGTCCTGGCGGCTTCCTGCGGCGGGTTGCCGGGCGCAGTATCCCGGGAATCGATGGCGTCGCATTCCGAATCGCTATCCGTATAACTTGCCAGATAATCACCTTCCGGATCGCTGTCGTATCGCGCCATGTGCAGTCGCAGATTCTCCCGGACAACCTGGTCCAGATCCCGCGGCAACAGACGTGGGCGCAATGCATAAGCGCCATCGGCAGCGATAGTGAAAGGGCCGATATCAAGGCCGAAATCGGCTATTTCCGCACCGCTGAAAATAGCCCCGCTCAGATTGCCGTCGGCGGCACAGAGGTCGGCGCCGGTTAAATTGGCGTGGGACAGATTGGTGTGCCTGAGGCTGGCGTACTGTAATTTTGTACCACGCAGGTCCGCCTGTTGCATATGTGCATGGTCCAGTATGGCGTAGCGCATGTCGCAGGCGCGCACGTCGGCACGTATCAAAATGCACCCTTGCATGTCGGCGGCATGAAAATTGCTGAGTGTGATCGTGGTGTCGGATAAATTCGCATCCGCCAGATTTGCCAGAAAAAAATGATTTGAATAAAACCGGCTGCATGTCATATCGGCGTGATTCAAAGCGGCTTCGGACAGATTGCAGTGCTTGAATGCGGCATCGCGCATATCGCAGCCGCTGAGGTCCGCTTCATGCAGATCGACGCGATTTAAATCGATCCCGCGTAAATCCGTATTACTCAAATCCGCTTCATGCAAATCCGCGCCATCCATTTTCATGGTGCGCAGCGCCCATGCCAGACATTGCTTGGGCCAATCGGCCGGCGCAGCGGATGGATCGATCAAGCTTGCAGGACAGGATTGACTGCGCAATGCTTGCCAATCGTCCACGTCGCTGGCGGCGACACAATCGAGTATTTTTTGCGCTGGAAATCCATCTGCTTCGTTGTTAAGGATGGTGTGTATGGTGCGCCAGATGGCATCGGGATCGGCACGCAAGGATTGAAATCGATCGGTCAGATTGAATGGGGATGCCGGTTCGGAATTGGCTGCCGGCGTGTCGCCTTGCCACAGATTTTTACAGCAGACCAGCCAATGGCTGAGCTCGCGCAAGGCGTCCCGTTTTGCCGCAGGCGCACATGTCAGCAGCTGATCCAGTCTGGTCTGAAAGCGCAATGCATCAGTTGCTTTCGAGAGCGGGGCAAACCGGTTTTGCAGTGGGACGGTGAATATGGAATTGATCGGCAAATGTTTAATTGAGCGCCGGATTAAAGACATAATCCAGCGCAATACCTATGAATACGGCGGCGCCAAGCCAGTTGTTATGCCGGAATGCGGCAAAGCAGCGCATGCGGTCGCGGCCGCGAATTAAGGTGTAGTGATAAACGGCGCAGGCAGCAGCCACCACCATACCGGCGACAAACCAGCCACGCAAGCCGTAGTGCCAGCCGACCCCAAGCGTGATCAGTAATGTCACGGCGTAACAGAGCATGACCGCGGCAATATCGTAGCGCCCGAAAGTGATGGCCGAGGTTTTCAGGCCCAGCTTCAGATCGTCTTCGCGGTCGACCATGGCATATTCCGTATCGTAAGCGATGGCCCAAAAAACATTGCCGAGCAACAGCAGCCATGCCGCTGGCGGCACTGTGTTCTGCACCGCGGCAAAAGCCATCGGAATGCCGAAGCCGAAGGCGATCCCCAGATAGGCCTGCGGTATCGCAAAAAAACGTTTGAAGTAGGGATAGCTGGCGGCGATCAAAACCGCCGCCAGCGATAATTGTTTGGTCAGCAGATTGAATGGCAGAATCAGCGCGAACGATACCAGCGCCAGCACCGCGGAAATCGCCACGGCTTCCCAGGCAGCGATCTTGCCCGATGTCAGCGGCCTGCCAGCGGTGCGTTCGACATGCCGGTCGAAGTCGCGATCGGCGAAATCGTTGATGGCGCAGCCGGCGGCGCGCATGAGCACCGTGCCGAGGCAAAAGGCCAGCAGGATCGTTGGATTGGGATGCCCGTTCGAGGCCAGCCATAATGCCATCAGCGTCGGCCACAGCAGCAGCAAAATGCCGATCGGCTTATCGAAGCGTGTTAGATAAAAATATTGTTTTAGGCGATCCATTTTTGGTGTGTTTTGCTTTTCGGGACCTAGGGCGTGTTTTAGATTTAATTCAGGGGTGCGAATGCGTGCTGGCCGCCAGTTGTTGCTGTCCGGTGAGACGCGCCAAACTAAAAATACTCGCTGCGCTCAGACAATATTTTCGTGATTTGTTTGGCACATCTCACCGGACAGCAACAACTTGCAGCCAGCACGCATTCTGGTTTGAATGCATCTCCCATTTGTGGGGCAGCACACCAGCCTAGCCGTGTATAACCGGCGCGTCGTGCAGCATTTGCGCGCCGTTCAGATTGCACGACAGAACTGCCTGCCGCACCGCTTCGATCGCTGCGTGGCGGGTAAAGCTTTTACGCCATGCGATGACGACCCGGCGCGATGGCAGCGGTTTGGTAAACGGCACATAACGCAGCATGCCGTTTTTATCGTTCATATCGGGTATCGATCCTTTGGGCAGTACGGTGATGCCGATGCCGGAGGCGACCATGTGGCGTATCGTTTCCAGCGACGAGCCCTCGAAGCTGCGGGCGATACCGTCGCCGGCAGTCGAAAAGCGCGCCATTTCCGGACAGACTTCCAGCACTTGATCCCGGAAGCAATGACCGCTGCCCAGCAGCAGCATGGTTTCGTTCTTCAGATCGTGGGCATCGATCGCGCTGCGGTTGGCCCAGTGATGATGTTTTGGCAACGCCACAACGAATTCTTCATCGTATAACGGTTGCACGTTCAGGCCCTGCTCGGGGAAGGGCAGCGCCATGATGGCCGCATCGAGCTCGCCCTGGCGCAGCAGCTCGATCAAGCGCACGGTAAAATTTTCCTGCAGGATCAGCGGCATTTGCGACACCTGCTCGATCATTGTTTTGACCAGCGGCGGCAGCAGATAAGGGCCGATGGTATAGATGATTCCCAGACGCAAAGGGCCGGACAGCGGGTCCTTGTTCTGATTGGCGATTTCCTTGATGGCTGCGGTCTGTTCCAGCACGCGTTCGGCTTGTGTGATGATCTGTGAACCTAGCGGCGTTACGGAAATTTCCGTGCCGCCGCGTTCGAAGATGATGACCCCCAATTCATCTTCCAGTTTCTTGATGGCGACCGATAACGTGGGCTGCGCGACAAAGCAGGCTTCGGCAGCATGGCCGAAGTGCTTTTCACGGGCAACGGCAACGATATATTTGAGTTCGGTAAGAGTCATGGAGCGTATGTTCGCACAAGCCGCCGTAAAATGTTTGGAATCCGTTATTCGACAGATTTTTTAAGTAAGGTTCATCGGTATTTTGTTTGGGCATCCTTTGAGTTTTTCCTCGGAGGATCGCCTCCGAGGCAAATTTTAAAGGATTACAGTTTTTAATCTGATTTTTCCGATACCGCTTTTACACTTTCAAAAATTCTTCCTTGCCGCCCAGCCAGCGCGCCAGATGGCTATCGACCGTGGCCGGATCGCTGCGCAGTAAATCCTGCGCAAGGCTGCGGGCCTGATCGACCAGCCATTGGTCGGCCGCCAGATCGGCAAAACGCAGCAGCGCTTCACCCGATTGCCGCGCCCCGAGAAATTCACCCGGCCCGCGTATCTCCAGATCGCGCCGTGCAATCTCGAAGCCGTCGGTGGTCGCGCGCATGGTCATCAGACGTTGTTTGGCGACCCCGCCCAGCGGACTTTGATAGAGCAACAGGCAGGCGCTGGCCGCCGCACCGCGCCCGACCCGGCCGCGTAATTGATGTAATTGGGACAGCCCGAAGCGCTCCGCATGTTCGATCACCATGAGCGATGCGTTCGGCACATCGACGCCGACTTCGATGACGGTGGTCGCTACCAGCAAATGCGTTTCGCCGCGCACGAACGCATTCATCACATCCTGTTTTTCCTGTTGTTTCAGGCGGCCGTGCACCAGGCCGACGCGCAAGTCCGGCAGCGCAGCAACCAGCGTCGCATGGGTATCGACGGCAGTCTGCAGTTGCAGCGCTTCGGATTCTTCAATCAGCGGACAGACCCAATACGCTTGCCGCCCTTCCAGCGCCGCCGCATGGACGCGTTCGATGACTTCATCACGCCGGTTCTGATCGATGCTGCGCGTCACGATGGGGGTACGGCCCGGCGGTAATTCGTCGATGGCCGAAATCTCCAGATCGGCGTAATAAGTCATCGCCAGCGTGCGCGGAATCGGCGTGGCCGACATCATTAATTGATGCGGCTGGGTGGCCGTATCGGCGGAAGCGGGGGTATCGAGATCGGCTTCGGCGGCTTGCGCCTTATTGCGCAGCGCCAGACGCTGGCCGACGCCGAAACGGTGTTGTTCATCCACGATCACCAGGCCTAGC
Source organism: Herbaspirillum sp. (assembly GCA_028291765.1). Taxonomy (GTDB): domain Bacteria; phylum Pseudomonadota; class Gammaproteobacteria; order Burkholderiales; family Burkholderiaceae_D; genus Herbaspirillum. The sequence goes on along the minus strand of JAQGNR010000189.1, from coordinate 18,791 downwards.
TTGGCAAATTGCACGCTGTCCTGGATCAGCGCATGAGTGCCGATCACCAGTTGCGCCTGGCCGGACGCAATGCGCGCCTGCGCTTCAGCTTTGGCTTTCTTTTTCAGGCTGCCGGTCAGCCAGGCGACATCGATGCCGAGCGGTTCCATCCAGGCGCCGATTTTACGGAAATGCTGATCGGCCAGGATTTCGGTCGGCGCCATCAGCACGGCCTGAAAGCCGCTATCGATGGCCTGCGCTGCGGCCAGCGCGGCAATCACCGTTTTGCCGCTGCCGACGTCGCCTTGCAGCAGGCGCTGCATGGGAAACGATTGCAGCAGGTCGGCGCGGATTTCAGTCAATACGCGCTGCTGCGCGGCGGTCAGCTTGAACGGTAATTGCGCCAGAAATGCCTGCGATAGCGTGCCTACAATCGGCAACGCGCTGGCGCTGCGGCCGCGGCGCGCCAGTTGCGCGCGTTTCAGCGATAGTTGCTGGGCCAGCAGTTCATCGAATTTCATGCGCACCCAGGCCGGATGCGAGCGCTCGATCAGCGCATGTTCGTCGACATCGACCGGCGGGTTGTGCAACAGCCGCACCGATGCTTCGAAGGGCGCAAGTTGCAGCGCACCACGGATTTTTTCGCTGAGCGTATCCTGCCAGTTCAGCCGCGCCAGCGCTGCACCGATGGCTTTGCGCAAATAAGCTTGCGATAAGCCTTCGCCGGCCGGATATACCGGCGTCAATGCCTCCGGCAGCGGTGCGCCTTCCAATACCACCTTATAAGCCGGATGCACCATCTCGGCCCCGAAGAAGCCATGCCGCAATTCGCCGCGTGCGCGTATACGCACGCCGGTCGATAGTTGCGTGGCCTGGCTGCCGTAAAAATTCAGGAAGCGCAGCACCAACTGGCCGCTGTCGTCGGTAATGGTCACCACCAATTGCCGGCGCGGACGAAACTGGATATCGGATTGGGTAATCACGCCTTCGACCTGTACCGTCTGCATGCCGCGCAGGCCGGCCTGTGCAATGGTGAGGAGCTGTGTTTCGTCTTCATAACGCGCAGGCAGATGCAGCGCCAGGTCGATATCGGTACGCAAGCCGAGCCGGACGAGTTTATTCGCGCTGTTGGCAGCGCCCTTGCCTTGGGTATTTTTACCGCCGGCTTTTTTGGCTGAGGATGTGCGCTTCGGTCCGGGCATGTGGAAAATGTTAGCGGGAGCGTAAAATGGCGGGTTCGGCCGCGCCTGATCGGGAAATAATCGACGATTGTACGGTCATTGCCGGTTTTCCTGCCATTGCTTTCTCATTGCTTTCTTTTTTGTCTGCCACTATGTATGTACTTTCCGATTTCGATTTCGATCTGCCGCCGCACCTGATTGCGCAGACGCCGTTGCCGCAGCGCGGCGCTTCCCGTTTGCTGCATGTCGATGGCGAACGACTGATCGATCGCCATTTCAGCGATCTGGCCGATTTGCTCGATCCGGGCGATTTATTGGTATTCAACGATACCCGGGTGCTGAAGGCGCGCTTTTTCGGCGTCAAGGCCAGCGGCGGCAAGGTTGAAGTGCTGGTCGAGCGGGTGCTCGATACCCGTACCGTACTGGCGCAAGTGCGGGCTTCGAAATCGCCGCTGCCGGGCGGCAGCATCCGGCTGGCCGATGCGTTCGATGTACAGGTCGGGGAACGCGCTGGCGAGTTTTTTACCTTGCAGTTTCCGTCCGATGTGTTCGCATTGCTGGAAACCTACGGCAGCCTGCCGTTGCCGCCTTATATCGCGCATGCCGCCGATGCCTTCGATGAAACGCGCTATCAAACCGTCTATGCCAGGGAACCGGGCGCGGTCGCCGCGCCGACGGCCGGCCTGCATTTCGACGAGGCTTTTTTGCAGCGCTTGCAAGAGCGGGGCGTAGGTACCGCGTTTGTGACCTTGCATGTCGGCGCCGGCACCTTCCAGCCGGTACGTACCGAAAATCTGGCCGAGCATCAGATGCATAGCGAGTGGTACACGATCGCGCAAAGCACGGTCGATGCGGTGGCGGCTGCCAAAGCGGCCGGCGGCAAGGTGATTGCGGTCGGCACCACCAGCTTGCGGGCGCTGGAATCTGCTTCGCAATCCGGCGTGCTGCAGGCCGGCAGCGCCGATACGCGTCTGTTTATCACGCCCGGTTATCGTTTCAAAACAATCGATAGACTGATTACCAATTTCCATCTGCCGAAATCGACGCTGCTGATGCTGGTATCGGCCGTGGCCGGTTACGATACGATCCGCGCTGCCTATGCACATGCCATCGCGCAGCAATATCGTTTTTTCAGTTACGGCGATGCGATGCTGCTTAGCACTGTGTCTTCGGCTCAGGCCGACGGTAGCGCCGTCGGGGGCGCATGATCCGCATGTGCGTGTATGTGCATTCACGCCGTTTTTTGTTGCTCCTGTTGATCGATCCAGCGCGCAATTTCAGCATCTTCAACGCGTGCGGCGCGGCGATTCGCTCCCGCCAGACGGCTTAGTCGCTTGATATCGTCGTGGTTTGATGACCGTATGACAAGTTCGGCCAGCCGCTTGTTGGCCGGCCAGCCGGCCTGGAGCAGCACGGTGTCGCAGAACCAGGTTCGCGCGCCGCGATGGTGCAGCGCGGTCGGTGGTGGCGGGATGGCGATATCGTCGCTCAAGGCGGCGATCACGCCATCGAGTATTGCGCGGAAAGGTTCCATCGGCAGCAATGGCAACTGCGACGGCAACCGCGTGCTGGGCGATGAGATTGAGACATTGCCGGCAATCGCTTCGATTTCGAGCAGACCCAGATAAACGGCATTGCGCGTGCCGGCATTGATGATGCCTTCCGACGGAATCGGGATATATTCGGCGGCCGCGCCGTCGCCATCAAAGCCGTTCGGAAAAATGGTCCAGCGCTGGCGCAGCTGCGTTATGCCGCTATCGAACAGTTTTCGAAACAGGCTGCTGTTGACATAGCAATCGAAGAAGAAGACATCGATCAATTCGGTAGCTATGGCATTATGATTGTCGTTACTGTTTTCGCTACCGCTACCATTACCGCTACCATAATCGACGCTAAAGCCGCGCCGAAAGCGTTGGTGAAAATCGGCGCGCGCCAGCGCATCGCTTCTTGCCGGCGCTGACTGTTTGCGCAGATAGACCGGATAGTCCAGTTGCCTGAGCAGCGCCGTGACCGCCGCCACGGTGGGCCGCTGCGCGACGATTTCGCCCTGATATTTCCCATGACGGATCGCCAGCAGATTTTCCATGCCGATGCGTTCCAGATATTGATCCTCGATCTCTGCGGCGCGGTGTATCGATTGATGGTTGTGATCCTGATGGCCGGCCTGCCGGGCCTGTTGGTGATCATGGAAGAATGCTGCGTTAATTCTCGGCTCGAAGCGCCGTCCACTTTGCAGCAGGATCGCGTTGGCCAGCCAGATATTGGCGCCGCGCTGGCGCAGAGGAGATGCCGGTGCGGGCAGGCCGGTAATTGCCGCCACCAGACTTTCTATCAGCGCCAGCCGTAACGGCTGCCTGGCGCTGTGCATTTCGTTCATGATGAACGGCAAGTTATCCGGATTGGCGGGCAGTGCAATGCGGATGATCGTGCTGGATGCCGATCTGGTAACCGTCGCACGGCTGCATTGCAGATCGATCACAATCGACAGCGAGCATTTTTCGATGGCGTGATCGTCATGCCAATTAAGCAGGGCCCGCAAGCGCGGTGACGCGGTATACGTCTGGTTCACTATGTGCGCCGGATCGTAACGCCATGCCGGATGCGCTGCCCACGCCGCTTCCACCCCCTCGCCATAAGCCACTTGCAGATTATCGCCAAGTACCTGATGCACATTGCGCATGCGATGATTGCTGGCTTTTATCAGCCAATCGTAGACATCCTGCACGGTCTGGCGCCGGCCCACGGCTTCCCCGTCGCACAGCGTAAAGGCATCGATTTGGCTCACTCCCTGCAGGCCGGCCTGCACCCCGGCATCTTCCATGTTGTCGCTGATGGTAATGTTGAGGAGGGAGTACGCGATCTGGGTGCCGATTTTCCAGATATTTTGTTGTTGCAGCATTTCTTCTTTTTCATTCGCCGGCAGCAGCATCTTCAGCATTTTATGGCGGTAGTCCGGATCGAAAAGCTGACCGCTGCCGATCAATTGGGTGGAATTGTCGGGTGCTGCCGAGGCGGAATATTCGCGCGCTGCCTTGCCTTGGGTTCTGGCGCGGGCGATTTTGGTTTGCAGGCCGTGCGTCTGATCGCCGGTCAGCGTTATATCGTGCGGTTTGCTTTTGCGGGTGAGCGGGCGGGGTTTCAGATCCAGATAGCCGGCCGAGCGGATGCGGTAAGTCCGGAAACTTCGATGCGGAAACGTGGTTGAGGCCAGCATGAAGGATGCGCTGTAACGCGCGGCCGATATGATCGGGCTGATATACGCCGCGCTGAGTGCGTGCGATAGCGCAACGGCGGCCAGCACATCGCGCGTGAGCACCAGCACGTAGTACGGCACATGTTCGTAGTTGCCGTCGCGCACGGCGCGGCTCATGCGCAGCAAGGGTGCGGTGATCGGCATTGCGCCGAAAAAATGATCGGCCAGCTGAGTCCCGGATTCGGTGGCTTTCGAGGCTTTTTTGCGCAGCGGCGCGGCGATGCTTTCGATCTCCTCCTTGAGGATCGATGCGAGAAACGGCAGGCCGCGATCGCGCAGATTCTGTTTGGCGCGTCCGATGATCCAGGGATGTTTATCCAGATTGTCGCGATAATCGTCGAATGATTTGTCGATAATGTGATGCGGATAAATTAATCTGCCGTTCGGCAAGCGCAGACGGGCATCGCGGTGCGGATTGCGGATCACCGCGATGAATGCCTCATACAGAGGGCGCGGCCGGCGGTGGTAATCGTTCGCGTCTACGTCGCAGAGCACCTGGCCCATGCTGGTGGTGATTTGCTCATGCGTCATGCCGTGCCGCAGCAGCGTCAGATACGCTTCGATTTCGACCGCATAAGAGGGGGCGGGCTGCAGCTCCAGCACGGTGCGGTAGTAGCTGCTGTCGAGCAGGCGGTACGAGGTGCTGAGCCAGTTATCGGAAAGAATCCGCTCGGTGTGAAAAGCCTGGAGGTCGAATTGCCGCGCCAGCGTGGTCAAGGTTTGCTGGACCTGCTCGGGCAAGCCGTGCAGCGAGGCATGATAGCGCCAGTAGCCGGCGCCGGTATAAGCATCGATCAGTTCGAATTCCGGCAGCGTCGTTGCCTGTCTGATCTGATACAGGGCATCGACGGCGTGCATGACGCTGTTGGCGTATCGTTCGGGCGAAATGGCGCTCCAGCATTGCGTCGGCGCCTGCCAGCCGGGCGCATGCCTTTCCAGCCATTGCCATAAGGGACGCAGCATTTCCGCGCTGCCGGCACGTCCCAATTCCGACGCTTTGATCGCTTGCACAATCCGGGTATCCCATACATCGCGATACCAATACAGCCCCGATGCCATGAGGCCGTTGGTGCTTTCCATATGGATGGCGTTGTACAGTTCCGGCGACAAGGCGAAATCGCGTTTGTCTATCCACTGCTGATTTCTGCGTTCCCAACTTTCTAGCAGATCCAGTTTGTTGCGATAGGTGCGATAGCGGTTGCCTGGCGGCTGATCGGACAGCCGCATCAAGATCGTCGCCATCGATTGCAAGGGGCTGCCGATGGGGTAATCCGGGGACTCTTCCAATTGATATAACTTGCGGCGGATCAGCGTCTTTTTATAGGCGTGATGCATTAACGCAAAATCGGGGCCGATACCGGGATGGGGGCGGATATGGGTATCCAGATAAGCCGCCAGATCGGAGACGCTTTTCCCTACGGCGTTGCGCAACGTCATGCCGTCGTGATAAATGTCTGTGGCGGTGCCGTTAAAGGCAAACATATCCTGCAAAAAGAGATTGTCTTTTTCTTCGGACTGCGAGGCGGCGGCCAAGGTAGCGCGCAACGACGCCAGCGTTAAGCGGCTATCGCCGGCCGCGCTGCAATCGCCCGACTGCCACCGGTACAGCAATGCGGCAAGATCCTCCTGGCGTTGTTCAACATACGCCGCATGGGTTGGCCCGGCCTTCTCGGCGGGCGGCGGCATGCTATCTGCAATGAAGGCGCGTATGTCGCTCGGCAGGGTTTCCAGCCGGTTGTGGAAAAAAGGGTGATTCGCGGCGTCGTGTTCGCGCAGGGCCTGCGTCAAAGCCATCAGATAGGGGGTGTCCGAGGCGCGCAGTGCGCTGTCGGGGCGGCTGTTTGCTTGCAGGACGAGCGCCAGGCGGGGCCAGGCGCTTTCGTAGGCATTTGCGTAGGCATTTTTGTATGCGTTCTCGCCGATGGGCAGGCGCGATGTACGCAGCGTGTCGCCGATATCGAACAGCAGGTTGAGATCCTGCCGCGCCGCTGGGGAAAGATGTTGCCAGTGCGCAGATCGGGCGGCCGGTGCGGTGTCGAAAAATAGTGACCGGATATTCACGCGCATGCGGGCCAGATCGCTATCTGCATGCTCTGTTTCGTAATGCTTCAAGTGCGCCCACCCCGTGTTGAGCATCTCGTAGCGCTCCGTCATATTGTTCGCTTGGCAGATATTGGCGTAATCGAGCAGCGTATTGAATGCCTTTTGGTCGGCATCGAATTGCGCGCCGGGGCGCAGACCCAGCAGGCGCTTAAGCTCGGCGCTGTCGACGGCGGGTTCGGCAGCATTCGATGCTGATCGCTGCATACGGACTTGCGGCGGGTGCGCTGACGATGCATTGAGCGATGCCAGTAGGGGAGATTGCGTGATTGCCGAGTAGCGCAAACGCGGCGCGCCGGCTGCGGGGAGACGATGTCCTGCTGCGGTTTGCGGTGTATTTTGCGGTGCGTTGTCGGCCGGAATCGTCAAGTTTGCCAAGTCGATTTGCGCGAACGCACCGATGCCCCAAGGCTGGCCGACTGGGTGCATTTAGTTTCTTTCTGGAAATTATTTGATTGGTCGCGCATGATATCCGCAGCATGATTTCTTGCCGCCTGTCGGCTTTGGCATCGCGCGGCGCGATTTTTTCTACAGAGGGGCTGATCGTTATGGATGAAATGAGTTCTGGAAATACGCTTGCGCTTCAAGTACCCTGACGCCTGCTTTTTCGACCGATAGAGAACAACATGCTTGAATTTACCCTGTTAAAAACCGATGGCAATGCGCGCCGGGGACGCCTGAAACTGAACCACGGCGTGGTCGAAACGCCGATCTTCATGCCGGTCGGTACTTACGGTTCGGTCAATGCGATGTCGCCGCTGGAGCTCAATGAGGTTGAAGCGCAGATTATTCTCGGCAATACCTTCCATCTGTGGCTGCGTCCAGGCTTGGAAGTGGTCAAAAAATTCGGCGGTCTGCATAAATTCATGGGCTGGAACCAGCCGATCCTGACCGATTCAGGGGGATTTCAGGTCTTTTCGCTGGGCGAGATGCGCAAGATTACCGAAGAAGGGGTGCATTTTGCATCGCCGATCAACGGTGATAAGTTGTTCTTGTCGCCGGAAGTATCGATGCAGATCCAGCGCATACTTAATTCCGATATCGTGATGCAATTCGATGAATGCACGCCGTATGAAATCGATGGCCGGCCTGCGACCCAGGTCGAGGCGGCGCAATCGATGCGCATGTCGCTGCGCTGGGCGCAGCGTTCCACCGATGAATTTCAACAGGGCGGCAATCCGAATGCGCTATTCGGCATCGTGCAGGGCGGCATGTTCGAGACCTTGCGCGACGAATCGCTGGCAGGACTGAAACAGATCGGTTTCGACGGCTTTGCCATCGGCGGCCTGTCGGTCGGCGAACCCAAAGAGGAAATGATGCGTGTCCTGGCGCATACCGGGCCGCAGTTGCCGCCCGATAAGCCGCATTACTTGATGGGCGTGGGAACGCCGGAAGATCTGGTCGCCGGCGTGGCCAATGGCATCGACATGTTCGACTGCGTCATGCCGACGCGCAATGCGCGCAACGGCTGGCTGTTTACCCGTTTCGGCGATATCAAAATTAAAAACGCCCGCCACAAGGACGACGAAAAGCCGCTGGACGAGACCTGCGACTGTTATGCCTGCCGCAATTTTTCACGCGCCTATCTGCATCATCTGCATCGCAGCGGCGAAATTCTCGGCGCGCGGCTCAATACAATTCACAATTTGCACTATTACCTGCAATTAATGAAAGAAATCCGGGCGGCTATTGAAGCAGGGCAATTCCAGCCTTTCGTGCAACGGTTTAACGCGGATCGGGCGCGTGGCGTATAGGGTAGGGCCATTGCTTTTCCTGAATACGGAAAATAGGGCCTTGGCGGTGCTAAAATGCCGAGTTCTTTTTGAAATAACCTATAAATAACCAATCAACAGGAGTAACAAGTGTTTATTTCCAACGCATATGCGCAAACGGCTGGCGCCGGCGCCGCTGGCCTTATGGGTAACCTGACCAGTTTTCTGCCGATCATATTGATGTTTGTCGTTCTGTATTTCCTGATGATTCGTCCACAGATGAAGCGTCAAAAGGAACAGAAAGCCATGATGGACGCCTTGGGCAAGGGCGACGAAGTGGTTACTTCCGGCGGTCTGCTGGGCAAGGTCACCAAGGTTGTCGACAATTACGTGACAGTTGAAATTGCTGAAGGCACCGAAGTCGTTGTGCTGAAAACCGCCATTACGACGCTGTTGCCAAAGGGCACCGTAAAAACAATGTAATACGCTGGAAGACAAGTCTCGACAGCGGCAGTGCGCAAGGTTTGCGCGCTGCCGCCTGTGCTTTCTGCGGCACCATCACTACATAAGCACGAATTTAAGTACGAAGTTAAGCACGAAGGTAAGTACGACCTTAAGTACAACCTTAAGCACGACCTTAAGCATCTTAAGTACATCAAGCACGTAACATCTAATCGACGCTGAAACTATGAATCGTTATCCTCTCTGGAAATATGTGCTGATGGTACTGGCCATATTGTTCGGTACCTTTTATACCTTGCCGAACTTCTTCGGCGAATCGCCTGCAGTACAGATCAGCAGCGCTAAATCGACCCTCAAGCTGAGCAGCGCCGTCATGACGCAGGCCCAGGATGTGCTGCAGAAGGGCGGCCTGGCGCCGGAGAGCATTCTGTTCGACAACAGCGGCGTACAAGCTTCGGTGCGCGCCCGTTTTGCCAGTACCGATCAGCAGTTCAAAGCCAAGGCTTTGCTGGAGCAAGCGCTCAATACCGATCCCACCGACCCGACCTACGTCATCGCCTTCAATTTACTGCCGAACACACCATCATGGCTGCAAGCCGTGCATGCGTTCCCGATGTTCCTGGGCCTGGATTTGCGCGGCGGCGTGCATTTCCTGATGCAGGTCGATATCAAGGCGGTCATCAATAAGCGTCTGCAAGGCTTGCTGAGCTCCACCCGCAGCATTCTGCGCGACAAGAATATTCGGCAGAGCGGCATCGCCCGTGTCGGCGACACCATCGAAGTTTCATTCCGGGATCAGAGCACGTTGGCTGCCGCCAAGGAAGCGCTGGCTTCGCAATTAAGCGAAATGTTATTGACCGACGGCGGCAGCGGCACCGATCTGAAACTGATCGGCACCTTGCGTCCCGAAGCGCTCAAGCAGACCGAGGATGACGGCGTCAAACAAAATATTCTGACCCTCTCCAAGCGCGTCAATGAACTGGGCGTGAGCGAACCGACCATTCAGCGCCAGGGCGCAGACCGTATCGTGGTGGAGTTGCCCGGTGTGCAGGATGTTGCCCGCGCCAAGGACATCATCGGCCGTACCGCGACGCTGGAAGTGCGCATGGCCGATGAATCCGTCGCGCGCGGCACCGAGCTGAGCTCGGCCGTGCCGTTCGGTTCGGAACTGTTCAAAGTCGGCCGCAACGCGCCTGTCGTGCTGTACAAGGAACCGATCCTGACCGGCGATTACATCTCCAGCGCCTCGGCCAGCTTCGATCAGAATCACCAGCCTTCGGTGACCATCGATTTGAACGGCGATGGCGGGCGCAGAATGCGCGATGCGACACGCAACAAGATCGGCAAGATGATGGGCATCGTGCTGTTTGAAAAAGGCAAGGGCGAAGTGCTGACGGTGGCTTCCATCCGCGACGAACTGGGCTCGCATTTCCAGATCACCGGTATGGAATCGACCGAAGCGGCGTCCGATCTGGCCTTGCTGCTGCGCGCAGGCTCACTGGCGGCGCCGATGGAAATCATCGAAGAACGCACTATCGGGCCGCAACTGGGCGCCGATAATATTCGCAAGGGCTTCGACTCGACGCTCTACGGTTTCCTGGTGATCACCGTTTTCATGATCTGCTATTACCTGATGTTCGGTCTGTTTAGCGCACTGGCGCTGTCGCTCAATCTGTTGCTGCTGGTGGCGCTGCTGTCGACGCTGCAAGCCACGCTGACGCTGCCCGGCATTGCCGCGATCGCATTGACCCTGGGTATGGCGATCGACTCCAACGTGCTGATCAATGAACGCATACGCGAAGAACTGCGCGCCGGTAATTCGCCGCAGGCCGCGATTGCGATCGGTTTCGAGCGCGCCTGGGGCACCATTCTGGACTCCAACGTCACCACCCTGATTGCCGGTCTGGCGCTGCTGATTTTCGGTTCCGGTGCAATCCGCGGCTTTGCCGTGGTGCATTGCCTGGGTATCCTGACCTCGATGTTCTCGGCCGTCTTCTTCTCACGCGGCCTGGCTAATTTCTGGTATGGCCGCAAGAAGAAATTGACTGGTCTCGCCATCGGCCAGATATGGAAGCCGGCGGCTGCAGCGAGCGCGGGAGCAAGTACAGGCGCGGTAATCGACACAGAGAAATTGCCGAAGCCGACGAGAAAATCGAAGCCGCGCAAATAATCGTTGATTGAATTCATTGATTGAAGCAAATCATAGCTTGAAGCAAATTATTAGTTGAAGTATTCCGGTCCTGCCGCCGAGGCAGCGGGACCGGACAGAAAGGGTAGCAATGGAATTTTTCCGCATTAAAAAAGATATACCGTTCATGCGCCATGCGCTGATCTTCAACATGATCTCGGCGCTGACCTTTGCCGCTGCGGTGTTTTTCCTGTTTCATAACGGCCTGCATTTCTCGATCGAATTCACCGGCGGCACGGTGATGGAAGTGAATTATCCGAAAGCCGCCAATATCGAAGGCGTGCGCAATGCGGTGGAATCGCTGGGCTATACCGACAGCCAGGTGCAAAGCTTCGGTACCGCGCAAGACGTGATGATTCGCCTGCCTGCGCGTAGCGGCGTCAATACGACCCAGCAAAGCGAAAAAGTGATTGCGGCACTGCAAAGCCAGGAGCCGGGCGTTCAGTTGCAGCGCGTTGAATTCGTCGGGCCGCAGGTTGGCGAGGAATTGGCGCACGATGGCTTGATGGCGCTGGCGATGGTGGTGATCGGCATCATGATCTATCTGGCGATCCGTTTCGAATGGAAATTTGCGGTGGCCGGCATTATTGCGAACTTGCATGACGTCGTCATCATTCTCGGTTTCTTCGCCTACTTCCAGTGGGAGTTTTCCCTGACGGTGCTGGCGGCGGTACTGGCGGTGCTGGGCTATTCGGTCAACGAATCGGTGGTGGTGTTCGACCGCGTGCGCGAAACCTTCCGCGACCGCCGCTACGGCAAAATGACCACGCCGGAAGTGCTCAACCATGCGATCACCAGCACGATCTCCCGTACCATGATCACGCACGGCAGTACTGAAATCATGGTGCTGTCGATGCTTATTTTCGGCGGCCCGACCTTGCATTTTTTCGCGACGGCACTGACGATCGGTATCGTTTTCGGTATTTATTCATCGGTGTTCGTGGCCGCGGCGCTGGCGATGTGGCTGGGCGTGCAGCGCGAAGATATGATCAAACCGATCAAGCCGAAAGATGAAACGGACGGCGCCGTAGTTTGATGGTCCAAAAAGGTCAGGCGCCGCAAGGGTCTGACCTTTTTTTGTTCTTGTTCTTGTTTTTGTTCTTTCCCATCCTGCATGAACTCTCCCGACTCTTCCTCCCAATCTATAGCCGACGCAGCAGAGATCGATTTCGATCGACGCTTCGGCGGTATCGCGCGTTTGTACGGCGCGGCGGCATTGCAGCGTTTTCGTCAGGCGCATGTCTGCGTGATCGGTGTCGGTGGCGTCGGTTCCTGGGTGGTTGAAGCATTGGCGCGCAGCGCAATCGGCAAGATCACGATGATCGATCTGGATAATCTGGCCGAGTCGAACGTCAACCGCCAGATTCATGCCTTGAGCGATACCTTGGGCAAGGCGAAAGTGACCGCGCTGGCCGAACGCATTGCCTTGATCAATCCATTTTGCGTTGTCACGGAAATCGAAGATTTTTTGACGCCGGATAATCTGGATCAAATGGTCGGCGGACGCGGCTACGATTATGTCGTCGATGCCATCGACAATGTGCAAGCCAAAGTGGCACTGATTGCTTATTGCCGCGATCACGCCTTGCCGCTGTTGACCGTGGGCAGCGCCGGCGGCCAGATCGATCCCACCAAAATCGAAGTGCGCGATTTGTCTAAAACCGAACAGGAGCCGTTGCTGGCGAAGGTGCGCAAACGCTTGCGTTCTTATCATCGTTTCCCGCGTGGCGATCGTAATCGTTTTGGCGTCGATGCGGTGTTTTCGACTGAACCGGTGCAAATGCCGGTTGACGAAAGTTGCGAAATCGATATCGCCTCTTCCGGTGCATCTGCCGATGGCGTCACCGGACTGAACTGCGCCGGCTACGGTTCAGCGGTAGTGGTAACCGCCTCGTTTGGTCTGGTGGCGGCGGCGCATGTGTTGCGCAAGCTGGCGCAGCCTGCCTGATCGGGTGGCGCTGCATTCACTGCACGCCGCTGAATTCACTATTTATTAAAACTCCAATTTAGGACGAGTCTTATTTATTTGCCTGTTGGCGAATGGGATAGTTGCGTCCATCGATTATTTCCGATTCAGAAGAAGCAATCGTATTTGCAACGCTGCGTCTCATGTGAGACCGGCCTGGCGTTCCCGGCGATGGTTTCGTGGGCGTGCCTGTCATCCACCTATTTTGGAGTATCAACAATGACAACAATTGTTAAAACAATCAATCCTGCTACAAAAGCAATCGTACAAACCAGCGTTGACAGTACAACTGCATCGCTCAACATCGCGCCTAACACCGTTGTTGAAATCCAGGCGGGCCGCGCGCAAATTGCCGCCTTCGTTCAGAACGGGAAAAACCTGGTTCTGGTCATGGTTGACGGCACTGAGATCGTATTGCAAGGCTATTTCGACAACGCTGAAGGCGCTGTCAAAAAACTGATTCTGGTCGAAGAAAACGGTTCGGTCGAAGTGCAATTCCCGGCAGCAGACGGTAGCGCTGCTGAAGGCGCAGCGGTGGATGTCGCGCCTTCGTATGTTGCAGCCGATGCTGCTACAACAGCATCGCTGACCGATGGCGCCGAGCAAGGCGCATCGGCTTCGGGCGTTTCGCCAGTCCTGCTGGGCTTGTTGGGCGCCGGCGGCGTCGCGGCGCTTGCAGCCGGCGGTGGCGGTGGTGGCGGCGACAATGCCGCGCCTGCGGCACAAGCGGAGCAGCAGCTTGTTCCAAAGACTGAGCCAAAGACAGAGACTGAGTCTGAAACAAAGACAGAGCCGAAGACAGAGATTGAGCCAGAGCCAAAGATTGAGCCAGAGCCAAAGGTTGAGCCAGAAGTAGAAGTCCTGTCGCCGGCTGCTTTAGTAGCGAAAATCAAAGAACTGTCTGCAACAGTTCTGGCTTCTAAAGACGATTCAGAGAGCGACTCTGCAGAAGCGACAAGTGCGCAACAAAAATTGCTGGATTTGAAGTCCGTCGTTGCGGAAAAAATTGCCGGTATTGATCAATCTGCTTCTGCGGATGATCAACAAATCAAAGCTGAACTTCAGGTGCTTAGCGATATGCTTGGAGAATTTTCTACAGCAGCCGAATTTGAAGCGAAAGCATTTCAGGTGCTGGAACAGAAAAGTAAGCTCTTTGAGACTAAAGAAAATGCGATATCAGAAAAGACATTGGAAGTAGACGCTCTGAACGAGAAAATCGAAAAGATTGAATTAGACCTTACTCAAGCCAAGACGGAACTTAAAGCACTAAATAGCGTTGTTAGCCCTGCAAATAAGCACATTAAGGATGCGCTCGACAAATTTTTTGATGCTGACGAGCGCTTGGCGTCTGCTTTGGAAAAAAGTGACGAGGCACAGGATGCTATCAAGGTGGCAAAGGAATCGCTGGAAATTACGCAAAAGGCTGCTTCGGACGCTATTGATGCAAAATCGGAGAACAACCCAGAAGCTGGTAAATTTATTGGACCTTTTGTTCGTATGAAACAAGCAAACCAAGGGCTTGACGCGTTGAAGCCTGCTCTTAGTAAATTGAATGGCGAGCTGGATGAACTTATTAGCAAAACTTATGCTGCAGAAAATGATACTCAAGAGAGTATTGCAAAGTATGAAGACGCTACCGCCGCTAAGCTTAATACGCTATCGCCAGCGGTTTTGCTGAGCGAAATTGACGAATTGAATCAGTCCCTGGTTTTGCTGAGCGAAATTGTCGAATTGAATCATTCCCTGGACGATCTCAAAAACAAAGTTAACGAACTGCCGTCTCTTTTGAAAAATATAGCTGATGATGCTATGAAAGCTGCCACGGAGTTGCAGGATGAAAAAACAGTCACAAAGAATGCTTCCGATGCATATCACGCAACAACTGGTCCTTGGGGTCTTGGCATGGGCGATAGCGCTAAATTTAAGATTCTTGGATTAGCGCAAGAACGGTTAAAAATTGCGGAACAGCGTGACATCCAGGCAAAGGAAGATGTTGCACAAGCCGAAAAATTTGCAGATGATTTTCACAGTGCAATTAAATCAATTTCTGAGCAAATCGCTCAGAAAGAAGCGGCGTTGCATGTAATCGAACTCGGTGAGTTGAAAGTGACGCTCAATGCGCTTAATAGCCAGCTTGAAGGAAAGCTATCTGATTTGGATGATGCAAGAAATCATGCAAATGAGGCTACGAAAACATTGGATGCTAAAACAGAGGCTGTTAATGAAGCTAACGCTGCATTTGATAATCTCGGTCGGATCGCTAAATGGCTGCCTAGTGCAGAGTGGGAGACACTGGAGTCCGCGAAAAGAGATAAAGCCGCAGCCGAACAAGTGTCCAATGAGGCGAAACAAAAGTTGCAAGTTGCAGAGCATGAAATGCAAAGTTTGCAAGATGCTATCAAAACCAATGAAGAAGCGATCAAGCAGATTGAAACGGAATTGAATCTGAAGCCTGCAACGCCTGACGCTGATAATAATGATCTCGCGGCAGAATCCGGTACTGACGGCTCGACCGAAGTATCGATTGAGGCGAGCGAAAAAGCGCCAAGCGTGTTGTTCGAAGATAGCACCGCGAAGACGGTGTTCTCTGACGACGTCGAAATAGTCGAAGCAGAGAAAGAAGATCAAGCTGACAATACGCCAGCACCTGTCGAACTAGCTGCCGATGCGATCGTTGTGTTGTCGAATCCGTTCGAAGATCAGCCGCAAACATTGATGCAATAAAAGCCGAGGCAATTAATGAAGACCGGCTACGTGTAGTGCCTGTTTTCATATTGTCGAAAGCTATCTGTTGTTGAAATTGAAATGCCGTCCGCTTAATGCGGGTGGCATTTTTTTTATCCAAATTCCTATTGCGAGATAGGCAACTTCCAGGCAACTTCCGCATGCCCCGGCTGCAAGAAAGTCACCTCCCAAATTCTTATTTCACATTTAAGACAGATCCGATTTAGTCACTAAGGCCTATCTGGGATAGTTAGGTTCTGGGCGGTTCTTACTTTCCGAATTCCGAACAATCCACTGTTTTCTGACCAGTTTTCCCAGGTCGCCACGTTATGTCCGCCCTATCGTCGCGGGCATTTTTATAAGCAGTCTTTCATCCGTCCGGAATGGGCGCGGAGATATTCACATGGCTTTTGATCAACTAAATCCTGCGGCGCGAATCATTGCACTGCCTTTGCTGCTGAGCCTGCTATTGCCTATTGGCAGCCAGGCTGCGCCAGTACATGCGCCGCTGCTGGCCGCCAGCGCGACGCCGGCCGGCGCACCCGACATGACGTTGGCCAAGGCCATCGAACTGGCAGTCGCACGCCACCCGGCCTTGCAACATCGCAAGGCGCAGTTGCAAGGCGCCGAGGCGCGCATAGGCGCCGCCGAAGCACCGTATTACCCGCAGATCGGCGCCGATTTCGGCAATACGCTGATCATGCCATCGCATCAAAACGATCCAGGCGGCCTGTCGCTCAGAGCCAGCCAGCTACTTTACGATTTCGGCAAGACCGATAACGATGTGCAAGCAGCAAAGATGATCAGCGAAAGCGCCGGCCAGCTAGTGACTGAAACGCGTTTGGCTGTCGCCGAGTCGGTCGCGGTTTTATACAACGACCGCTTGCGCTTCGTGCAGTTGATCGCCGTGCTGGAAAAAAATTACGACATGCTGCAACAGATTCGCGAAGTGTCGGCATTACGCGCCGATGCCGGCCTCAATTCCCGTTCCGATATTCAACTGGCCGATGTGCGGATGTCGGATGTACATGCGACGCGCGCCAGTTATCAGGCGCAGTTGCGCTCGGTTGAGGCGCGCCTGGGCACATTATTGGGCGTCAAGCCTGCACGCTTCGCGCCGTTGCCAGCCGGCCTGGTTGAGCATGCGCTCCAGCGTAACGAGGTGAATTGGGATGGCATGCCGCAGATGTGCGCCGCCAATGCCAATGTGCAAGCTGCGCAAGCGCGGGTCAAGAGCGTCGAAGCCGGCTTGCTGCCATCCCTGCATTTACAGGCGAGTACGCGCGGTTTGAATCCGCTCTCAGGTAACCGCGGCGGCCCCGATAACAGCGTGATGCTGGTGCTGCGCAGCGATAATTTATTCGAAGGCGGGGCCGGCAAGGCGCGCGTATCGGCGGCGTTGTCGGAAGTCGCTGCGGCCCAGGCCGAAGTCGAGAATATTAAATTATCGGTCGAGCAGAATTTCAGCGATTTGCGCAGCGATCTGGACGGCGCGCTGGAACGTGCCGGCATTTACGGCCAACAATCGCAGCAGGCCGAGCTGGAACGCAATACCTATCGCGAGGAATACACGCTGGGCAAGCGCACGCTGAATAATTTGCTGGATGCGCAACGCAACATCATGAACGCCGAAACGCAGCAGGTCAGCAATCAATTCGATGCAGTGCGCAGCGCCATCAAACTGGCGAAGCTGACGCAGGCCGAGCCCGATTACGCCACGCCATCATTCTCATCGCAGTCATCCACTCAGCACGCCGTGGATGCAGCACCGCAAGAAGTATTAAGTAAGCAACCGAAGCCGCACCGATCCGGTTTCGAGACCATCGTCGAAACCTATATGCAACCCGGTGATGATCCGGCGACATTCAATCAACGATTTTTGAAAGAGGAATCCTAATGAACAGCACTAATGCAATTATGTACACGCCATGGCTGGACGCCATGCGCCAGATCGCCGTGCATCACGGCTTGTTCGTGTCGCAGGAAAACCTGACCCGCATGATGGCCTGGGAGCGCGGCGTCGCGCTGGAGTCGGCCATGGTGCGTATTGCGCGCCGCCTCGGTCTGGAAGGCCGCGTGCTGCAAGACGTGCCGTGCGAGCGGATTAATCAGATGCTATTGCCTGTGCTGGTGGAGCTGAAAGATAAGGGCGTTGCCGTGTTGTATCAGGTGCGTGACGGCATGGCTTCTGTTTGCTTCACCGGAACCGATGGTCTGCGTGTGGAGATGCCGCTGGCCGATTTGATGCAACAGGCCGGCGGCCGGATTTTTCTGTTGACTTTGCAAGAGCGCTTGCGCGATGCACGGGTCGATGAATTTCTGCAACCGTATCAACGTTCATGGTTCTGGAGCGCGGTATGCCGCGATTGGGGCCGCTACAGCGAAATCGTGCTGGCTTCGCTGTTCGGTAATTTGCTGGCGCTGGCCACAGTACTGTTTTCGATGCAGGTCTACGATCGCGTGATTCCGGCGCAATCGCATAACACTTTATGGGTCTTGGCGATCGGCGTGACCACGGCGATTGTGATCGAATTCATCATCCGCAATATGCGGGTGAGAGTGGCCGATCTGGCCGGCAAGCGGATGGATCTGGCGATGTCCGGCTTGTTTTTTGCACGGGCGATGGATATGCGCAGCGATGTGCGTCCGCGTTCGACCGGTTCCTTTATTTCGCAATTGCGCGAACTGGAGCAGGTGCGTGAGCTGATGACGTCGACTACCGTGACGGCGATCGCCGACATGCCGTTCGTGCTGATGTTCATGGGCGTGATTGCTTATATCGGCGGGCCGATTGCGTGGGTGGTCGCGGCAGCATTGCCGTTGATCGTGATTGCCGGTTTGCTGCTGCAGGTGCCGCTGGCGCGGCTGGCACGGGAAGGCTTGCGCGAAAGCAGCCTGCGCAGCGCCATCCTGGTAGAAAGCATCGAAGGTGTCGAAGACATCAAGATGATGCAGGCCGAACAGCGTTTTCAAAAGCAATGGGACGCCTATACCGCCAAGGGTGCGGGGATCAGCATGAAGCAACGCATGTGGGGCGCGTTGCTGACCAATTGGAATCAATCCTTGCAACAACTGGTATTTACCGGCGTGCTGGTGGTCGGTGTGTATCAGGTGCTGGCCGAGCAGGCCACGACCGGGACCTTGGTGGCTTGCGCATTGTTGTCGGGCCGGGCGATTGGGCCGTTGGCGCAGTTGGCAATGGTATTTACCCGCTGGCAGCACGCCA
>JAQGNR010000185.1 GCA_028291765.1 Herbaspirillum sp. | reverse complement strand
TCAGCGTTGCCCTAAGCCGCCACCTGCGGGCTACATATTCGGATAATTCGGCCCGCCGCCGCCTTCGGGCGTCACCCAGACGATATTCTGCGTCGGGTCCTTGATATCGCAGGTTTTGCAATGCACGCAGTTTTGCGCATTGATTTGCAAGCGGTCGGTATTGTCGTCGGCTTTCACGAATTCATAGACGCCGGCAGGGCAGTAACGGGCTTCCGGTCCGGCATAGGTCGCCAGATTGAGGTTGACCGGTACGCTGGCGTCTTTCAGCGTTAGATGGATCGGCTGGTTTTCGGCGTGATTGGTATTGGAAATGAAGACCGACGATAGTTTATCGAAGGTCAGTTTGCCATCCGGTTTCGGATAAGCGATCGGTGTGTAATCGGCCGCCGGTTTCAGACATTCGTGATCGGCATGCTTATTGTGCAGTGTCCATGGCGCCTTGCCGCCGAACAACACTTGGTCGATGCCGACCATCAAAGTGCCGGTGTACAGGCCGAGGCTCATGGCCGGCTTGAAATTGCGCGCCTTGTGCAGCTCTTCATGCAGCCAGGAGGTTTTGAACGCTTCGCTGTAGGCCGTCAACTTGTCGAACTCGCGTCCGGCGCCGATCGCCTCGAATGCGGCATCTGCGGCCAGCATGCCGCTTTTGATCGCCGCATGGCTGCCTTTGATGCGGCTGGCGTTCAGAAAGCCGGCATCGCAGCCGATCAGCGCGCCGCCGGCAAAGACCAGCTCCGGCAGCGATTGCAAACCGCCGGCGGTAATCGCGCGCGCGCCGTAAGAGATCCGTTTGCCGCCTTCAAAGAACTTGCGGATTTCAGGATGCGTTTTGTAACGCTGGAATTCTTCGTAGGGCGACAGATAAGGATTTTGGTAGGCCAGGCCGACCACATAGCCGACCGCGACCTGATGATTTTCCATGTGATACAGAAATGATCCGCCGTAGGTCTTGCTGTCCAGCGGCCAGCCGGCGGTATGGATGACCAGGCCGGGCTGATGCAGCTTGGGATCGATTTCCCACAATTCCTTGATGCCGATCCCGTAGGCTTGCGGGTCTTTACCTGCGTCTAGCGCAAATTTTTTGATCAATTGTTTGCCCAGATGACCGCGCGCACCTTCGGCAAACAGCGTGTATTTGGCGTGCAGTTCCATACCCAGCTGGAAATCGGCCTTCGGCTGGCCTTCGCGATCCACGCCCATATTGCCGGTGGCGACGCCTTTGACGCTGCCGTCTTCGTTGTACAGAATTTCAGCAGCTGGGAAGCCGGGAAAGATTTCCACGCCCAGTGCTTCGGCCTGGCGGCCCAGCCAACGCACCACATTGGCCAGCGAGACGATGTAATTGCCGTGATTCTGAAAACATGCAGGCAGCATCCACGACGGCGTTTTTAGTGCCTTGGCTTGCGTCAGGAACAAAAAGCGGTCTTCGGTGACCGGCGTATTGAGCGGCGCACCTAGCGCTTTCCAGTCGGGAAATAATTCGGTGATCGCTTGCGGATCCATGACTGCGCCGGATAGGATATGCGCACCCAGTTCGCCGCCTTTTTCCAGAACGCAGACACTGATTTCATTACCTTTTTCAGCGGCCAATTGCTTGAGACGGATCGCTGCCGATAAACCGGCAGGGCCGCCGCCGACTACCACGACGTCATACGGCATCGCTTCACGTGGCCCGTATTGCTCGATTAACGCCTGGTTCGCCGGGGTTGCTGGATTCATGTATATTGCCTCGCTGATGGGTTTTGCGCACGATCGTTCTTTTGTGGGCTATTCTAGATGAACGTGCCGTTTTTGGAACGCTTATTTTAGGTGATTTTATGGGCTATACGCCGTTTCGGACAGCACGTAGTGCAAGCAAGTGAAATAACGTTCCAGAATAGTTGAATTTTTTGATGCGATGGATGAAATCTATGACGAACAAACAGTCGCCGCAGTCACAGTCTGTAGCGCAATCGGCGCCAATCCGAAACCTGGTGTATACGGCCAGCATCCAGATCCGCTGGGGGGATATGGATGCAATCGGCCATGTCAACAATACTGAATATTTTCGCTATATGGAGCAGGCCCGTATCGATTGGTTTACGCAATCGCTGGGCACGCTGGGCGATGGCGGCAGCGGCCCGGTATTGGTCAATGCCCAATGCACTTTTTTGCGGCAGTTGCGTTATCCAGGCACCGTGGAAGTACGCATTTTTGTAGGGGCGGTGGGGCGTTCCAGCATGGAAACCATGTACGAACTGCGGCGCTCGGACCAGCCGGATACGATCTATGCCGAAGGCCGCGCCACAGTGGTGTGGGTCAGTTTTTCCGAAGAGAAATCAATCGCTTTGCCTGAGCATATTCGGGCGCGGCTGCCGGGCGGGGCGTCTTTCAATGATCCGCTACAGAAATAATGCATGCTGTTTGTAAGTTTCAAGCAAGGTGGAGGGAACATGATCGCCAATGCTGTCCGGAACGATTTACATCGCCATTAGTGCGATGAAGCCTCAGGCCATAGTTGTTAAAAAATCTTATGGACTTGAGGCAACCCAATAACAATTCCTGGAGGAAGACATGACATTTTTGAAAAATGCACTGATGGCAACCGCAATGCTGGCCTCATTTTCGGCCATTGCAGCCGATCCGATCAAGATCGGCATATCCGGCCCGTTCACCGGTGGTTCGGCCCCGATGGGGGTCTCGATGCGCGACGGCGCCAAGCTGGCGGTGGCCGATATCAATGCCACGGGCGGTGTGCTGGGGCGTCAGTTGCAATTGGTCGAGCGCGACGATGAAGCCAAGAATGAGCGCGGCGTGCAAGTGGCGCAAGAATTGATCAATAAGGAAAAAGTGGTGGCCACGGTGGGTTTCATCAATACCGGCGTGGCGCTGGCCGGCCAGCGTTTCTATGAGGAAGCGAAGATCCCCGTCATCAATAATGTCGCTACCGGCACTGTGGTTACGCATCAGTTCGTCGCACCCGAGTTCAAAGATAATTATGTATTCCGTACTTCGGCCAACGATACGATCCAGTCGGCCATGATCGTCGAAGAAGCGGTCACCAAGCGCAAATTCACCAAGGTCGCCATTCTGGCGGACTCGACCAACTACGGTCAGCTCGGACGCGAAGATCTGGAGAAAGCGTTACTGGCCAAAGGCATCAAACCGGTCGCGGTCGAAAAATACAATATCAAGGACGTCGATATGACGGCGCAGTTGCTCAAGGCCAAACAGGGTGGCGCGCAAGTCGTGCTGACTTACGGTATTGGGCCTGAACTGGCGCAGATCGCCAATGGTATGGAGAAGCTGAACTGGCACGTGCCTATTATCGGCAGCTGGACGCTGTCGATGGGCAACTTCATCGATAACGCCGGCAAGAACGGCGATGGCGCGAGAATGCCGCAAACCTTCATCCAGGACGGCACGACGCCGAAACGCAAAACGTTCATCGATGCGTATCAAAAGGCTTACAAGGTCGATCGCATCCCTTCGGCCGTCTCCGCTGCGCAGGGCTACGATTCTGTCTACTTGCTCGCCGCTGCGATCAAGCAGGCCGGTTCCACCGATGGCGTGAAAGTACGTGAAGCGCTGGAAAATCTATCGACAAAAGTGGATGGCGTGGTAACGACTTACGACAAGCCGTTCACCCATGATGACCATGAAGCGATCAAGGCGGATATGGTGCATATGGGGGAAGTAAAAAACGGCCGCGTTGTATTGGCGAAATAATTGTTTCAAGTCTGTTATAGGTAAAAAAAATTGGGCCAGTCTCTGATTCGGAGACTGGCCTTTTTACGATGCTATGCGATGGAACACGCGGGTAAATAATGGACATTTTTTTACAACTAGCTTTCAGCGGTATTGCTTTAGGCATGATCTATGCGGTCATCGCCTTCGGTTATCAACTGACATTCGCTACTTCAGGCACCTTGAATTTCGGCCAGGGCGAAGCATTGATGCTGGGCGCGCTAGTGGGCTTGAGCCTGGTCGGCAATATTCATGGCGGCCCTTACATTAATTACTGGATGATGATTCCGCTGGTGCTGGTTTTCGGCGCTTTGCAGGGCATGGTGGTGGAATATATAGGCGTGCGGCCGGCAATCAAAATCAAATCCGAATTCGGCTGGATCATGTCCACGATTGCCTTGTCGATCATCTTTAAAAACGTGGCTGAAAATATTTGGGGCAAGGACGATCTGCCGTTTCCGTCGCCCTTGTCGGCCGCGCCGTTTCAGCTCTTCGGCGCCAATGTACAACCGATGCAAGTGGTGGTCGTGCTGGGTGCGCTGGGCATGATGCTGGCGGTGGAACTGTTTAATCGCAAATCGATTTACGGCAAAGCCGTGGTGGCGACTTCCAACGACCGCGATGCCGCCGGCTTGATGGGTATTAATACCGGCGCGGTCATTACGTTTTCCTACGCCTTGTCTTCGGCTACCGCAGCGTTTGCGGGTGTGCTGGTGGCGCCGCTGACATTGACCGGCGCCACGATGGGTACCGCACTGGGCCTGAAAGCTTTTGCCGTGGCCATTATCGGCGGCCTGACATCCGGCATGGGAGCGATTGTCGGCGGTCTGATTCTGGGGGTGATCGAGACGCTGACCGGCTTTTATATTTCCACCGGTTACAAGGAGGTGCCGGGGCTGGTACTGCTGTTGCTGGTATTGGCGATCAAACCTGCGGGCCTGTTCGGTAGAACCGCAATCAAAAAGGTCTGATCATGAATAAGAAAATATTATTGAGATCGATGCCGGGGGTAGCAGGCATCGTAGTGCTGGCGATACTGCCGATGGTTGCGACCAATCCCTATTATCTGCATTTGGCGGAAACCATTCTGATTTATGCGATTCTGCTGTTCGGTCTGGATATCGTGGTCGGTTATACCGGGCAGGTATCGCTGGGTCATGCAGCGTTGTTCGGGATCGGTTCGTACACCACCGGTGTGTTTTATTTCAAACTCGGTTTACCGTTCCTGATCGCCGCGCCCGCCAGTCTGGGTGTGACGGCGCTGTTCGGCGCCATTCTCGCATTGCCGGCCTTGCGCGTGACCGGACCGTATCTGGCCATGGTGACGCTGGCGTTCGGCACCATTGTGCAGATACTGATTAATGAAATGGATTTTTTAACCGCGGGGCCGCTCGGGATCAAAGTGCGCAAGCCGATTTTCTGGGGCCACAAATTCGACGAAGTCGAATTCTATTATCTGGTCGCGGTATTGATGGTGTTGTCGTTAATTATCGTCAACCGCATTCTTAAATCGCATCTTGGACGTGCCTTTCAAGCCTTGCGCGATAGTCCGATCGCATCCGACTGCATGGGCGTGTCGGTCTATCGTTATAAGGTTTATGCGTTTGTGATCAGCGCCGCGCTGGCCGGGCTGGCCGGCAGCTTGTACGCCTATTCGGAAGAATACATTTCGCCGAATACCTATAGCTTCGAATTGACTATTCTGTTCCTGCTGGCGGTCATCATGGGCGGGCGCAAGACCCGTACCGGCCCGATTATCGGCGCCATCATCGTGGTGATGTTGCCCAGCCTGTTATCCGATATCGATCTGTTCCGCGCCATTGCCAGTATTGCGGGCGCGATAGCGGTAGTGGCGGGTGCATTTTTGCTGTGGAAAAAACGCAAGACACCGCGCGAGATCGTGGTGCCGGTTATTGCTACTGTGGCGATGGCGATTTTTTCGTATCGTCTGGAAGACATTATCAATTGGCGATTGACGATCTTCGGCCTGATGATCTTGTTTGTGGTCTATTACCTGCAGGATGGCGTGGTCGGTTTCGCGCGCAATTTGATTGGGAAAATACGGCCCGTCCAACGCAAAGTGGCGCAAGAGGAAGTTGTCGGTGAGCAGAAAAATGCCTGGGCCGCCGCGCTCCCGGTCAACGGTCACGGCGCTGTACTGCTGGTAGTTAAACAGCTATTGATGCAATTCGGCGGCCTGAAGGCGTTGAACCGGGTCGATCTGAACGTGATGCAGGGTTCGGTGCACGGCTTGATCGGCCCGAACGGTTCGGGTAAGAGCACGATGATGAATGTGCTGACAGGTATTTATTCGCCCAGCGATGGCGAGGTGGTATTCGATGGCGGTCGCATCTCGGACTTGACGCCTGCGGCCATTGCATTGGGCGGGATCGCGCGAACCTTCCAGAATGTACAGTTATTCGGTGAAATGAGCGCTACCGAAAACGTCTTGGTTGGTCTGCATCACACCTTTGCCAGCAATACGGCCGACGTGATGGTGCAGTCATCGCGTTATCGTCGTGAAGAACAGGCGGCACGCCTGCAGGCTGCCAGCATTCTGCAATTCGTCGGATTGGGCGATCTGGCCAACGAACAGGCGCGTAATCTGCCGTATGGTAAACAACGGCTGCTGGAGATCGGACGCGCGCTGGGTTTGAACCCGCGGCTGCTGCTGCTCGATGAACCGGCGGCCGGACTGACGGCGCCGGATATCAAGGAACTGATCGCCATTATCCGTAAAATCAAGCAAACCGGCATCACCATTATTCTGATCGAACATCACATGGATGTGGTCATGTCGATTTGCGATACCGTTACCGTGCTCGATTTCGGCCAGAAAATCGCTGAGGGCACGCCGGCGGCGGTGCAGGTCGATGAAAAAGTGATCGAAGCTTATCTGGGCGGTAGCGCGGGCGAGGCTCCATCCACTTCCGACGCGGCGAGGGCCTGATATGTTATCCATTTCAAATTTGCACGCCGCCTATGGCAAGGTAGAGGTATTGCACGGGATTTCGCTGGAGGTGCCAAAGGGTAAGGTGGTGACGCTGATCGGTTCCAACGGCGCCGGTAAAACCACGACCATGCGCGCCATTTCAGGCATGATCAAACCGCACAGCGGTAATGTCACGCTGGCAGGCCGCGACATTACCGGATTGGAAGCGCACCAGATCGCCCGCGCCGGTTTGGCGCATTCGCCCGAAGGCCGGCGCGTATTTGCCAGCATGAGCGTGAGCGATAATCTGCTGCTGGGCGCTTTCCCGCGTTTTACGCGTTCGCGGCCGCGCGGCGATATCGCACACGATCTGGAAAAAGCGCTGGAGCTGTTTCCGCGGCTCAAGGAGCGGCAGGCGCAATTGGCGGGCACCTTGTCCGGCGGCGAACAGCAGATGCTGGCGATGGCGCGCGCGGTGATGCTGAACCCGGAAGTTATTTTGCTGGACGAGCCATCGATGGGATTGGCGCCAATTCTGGTCGAGGAAGTATTTCGGATTATTTCGCGGCTCAAGGAAAGCGGCGTGACGATGCTGCTGGTGGAACAATTTGCCGCTGCGGCGCTGAACGTGGCCGACTACGGTTATGTCTTGGAGAACGGCCGTATTTCAGTGCACGGACCAGCGGAAAAATTGAAAAACGATCCAGCGGTGCGCGCCGCTTATTTGGGCGGAGCAGTCGGCAGTGCGCATTAAGGCAACGCTGCGTCTCCTATCCTCTTGCACTTGAACCGCGCGCCACTTTTAATGAGAATTACTTTCTTAAACAGAATTCTCTTTTGGTGAGAATTTCATCCTTAAACAGAATTCTCTTTATATACTTACGGCTGGAGATTATTTCAGAATCCGCAAACGATCAATTTCCTCAATTCATAGTTATAAACAGGAGCAAACCATGAGTAAATTGACCCTGCCGTCAGGCATGCAGATTACGGGCGCGATCGAACCCGGTTACGCAGAAATTCTGACCCCGAAAGCGTTGGCTCTGGTGGTCAAACTGAGCCGGGCATTCGAGCCGCGCCGCCAGCAATTGCTTGCTGAGCGTGCGGCTAGAGCCAAGCGCCTGGATGCCGGCGAACGTCCGGATTTTCTGCCGGAAACGGCGGCGATCCGCGCGGGCGACTGGAAGATCGCACCGATTCCGAAATCGCTGGAATGCCGCCGTGTGGAAATCACCGGCCCGGTCGAACGCAAGATGGTGATCAATGCCTTCAATTCCGGCGCAGATGCTTACATGAGCGATTTCGAAGATTCGAATTCGCCAGTCTGGAGTAATCAAATCGTTGGGCAGATCAATTTGCGCGATGCGATTCGCAAAACCATTACGCTGGAGCAGAACGGCAAAAGCTACAAACTCAACGACAAGGTCGCTACCTTGGTGGTGCGTCCGCGCGGCTGGCATCTGGATGAGAAGCATGTGACGGTTGACGGCAAACGCGTCTCCGGCGGTATTTTCGATTTCGCACTGTTTATTTTCAATAACGCCAAAGAACAACTGGCGCGCGGCGACGGTCCGTATTTCTATCTGCCGAAAGTGGAATCGCATCTGGAAGCGCGGCTGTGGAACGATATTTTTGTGATGACGCAAAATGAGATCGGTCTGCCGCAAGGCACCATCAAGGCCACGGTACTGATCGAGACCATTACCGCTGCCTTCGAAATGGATGAAATTCTGTATGAGCTGCGCGAACACAGCGCAGGTTTGAATGCCGGACGCTGGGATTACATTTTTTCCTGCATCAAGAAATTCAAGCTGGACAAACAATTCTGTCTGGCCGATCGGGCCAAGGTAACGATGACCGCGCCTTTTATGCGTTCATACGCCTTGTTGCTGCTGAAGACATGTCATCACCGTGGTGCACCGGCAATCGGCGGCATGGCAGCGCTGATACCGATCAAGAACGATCCGGTAAAGAACGACATTGCCATGGCCGGCGTGCGTGCGGACAAGGCGCGCGATGCGAGCGACGGTTACGATGGCGGCTGGGTTGCGCATCCGGGCCTGGTCGATCTGGCGATGACCGAGTTCAAGAAGGTGTTGGGCGATAAGCCGAACCAGTTCGAAAAACAACGTCCGGACATTAGCGTGAGTGCCGCCGATCTGTTGAATTTTCAGCCGGAGGCGCCGATTACCGAGGCCGGCTTGCGTTACAACATCAACGTCGGCATCCACTATCTGGGCGCATGGCTGGCCGGTAACGGATGCGTACCGATCCATAACCTGATGGAAGACGCCGCCACGGCCGAAATCAGCCGTGCGCAAGTATGGCAATGGATCCGCAGCGATAAAGGCGTGCTGGAAGATAAGCGCAAAGTCACCGTAGAAATGGTGTGCGCGATGATTCCGGAAGAGTTGGCGAAGGTCAAGAAGGTTGCCGGTACGGGGCCGACCTATGATCGGGCAGCAAAGATTTTCGAGCAAATGTCGACGGCCGATCACTTTGAAGAATTTCTGACGCTGCCGTTGTATGAAGAGATTTAAAAGGGCATGAAATAAAGGAGCGGCGAAAGAAACAGCGAAAGAAACAGCGAAAAAGACGGTGTGCATGCACGCCGTTTTTATTTTGATGATGCTTTCAGGCGCTCAAAAATTTGCCTGTAAATTTTTTTGGACGAAAAAAATCCCCAGCACTGCTGGGGATTTTTGTGAGTAGCTTGTGAAGCTTCAGCTTAAACTTAGATAGGCTGAATGTTCGAAGCTTGCTTACCCTTAGGACCGGTAGTCACTTCGAAGGAAACACGTTGGTTTTCTTGAAGAGATTTGAAACCGTTCGATTGGATAGCCGAGAAGTGAGCGAACAAATCTTCGCCGCCTTCGTCAGGAGTAATAAAGCCGAAGCCCTTCGAATCATTGAACCACTTTACGACGCCAGTTGCCATTGCAATTCCTATTTCAGTTAATTTGGGCATATGCCCGTTATATCGTTTAAAACCAAGACAGGAATGACAGACTAAGACCGCACTTCTTGCTGGAATCTTAACGATTTGCGAATTATACAAGATAAATCCTGCATAAAACTATTTTATATCGATTTATTCATATTCGTGATAAATAAGCACAACAGCTTCTGTTGCAATGCCTTCTTCGCGTCCCAACCACCCCAATTTTTCGTTGGTTTTGGCCTTTACGTTGACTTGGGACAACGCCAAGCCGAGGTCCTCCGCGATATTGGCGACCATTTGGCCGATGTGCGGGGCCATTTTCGGCGCCTGCGCGATGATCGTGGCGTCAATGTTGCCGATGCGAAACCCTGCGCCCGCCAAGAGCCGGCTTGCCTCCCGTAGCAATTTACGCGAATCGGCGCCGGCAAAGCGACTGTCGGTATCGGGGAAATGGCGGCCGATATCGCCCAATGCAGCTGCGCCTAGCAGCGCGTCGATCACGGCATGCAGTAGTACATCGGCGTCGGAATGCCCCTTTAAACCAGTAGGATGCGCAATCTCCACGCCGCCGATGATCAACTTGCGGCCGCTGACCAGCGCGTGGCAGTCGTAGCCTTGGCCGATGCGAAATGGAAGGGGATTGTTCATTAACGTGATTCTTTCTTCAATAGCTGTTCGGCCATCAGCATATCGCGCGGCAAGGTAATTTTGAAGTTGCGCGGGCTGCCCGGGACCAGTTTCGGATGCAGGCCCAGCATTTCGATAGCGCTGGAATCATCAGTGATCAAGTGCAGCGGCGCTTGTTTCAGGGCGCTTAGCAGCAACTGATAACGAAACATCTGCGGCGTCTGGGCCGTCCATAGATCGGCACGGGCCACGGTTTCCTGGGCACAGCCGCCGATGCTGCGTTTGACTGTATCGACCACCGGCAACGCCAGCAGACCGCCGACGGCGTCGTCGTGCAGCGCCTGTATCAATTGCGCCAGCAGTTCGGCATCCAGCCCGGGGCGAGCGGCATCGTGCACCAATATCCAATCGTCGTCGCCGATGTATTCGCGCAGTTTTTGCAGGCCGTTACGGACGGTTTCCTGCCGTGTGGCGGCGCCGGCGCGGATGATGGTGACGCGCTCGGCCAATCGCGGTGCTTCGGCCATCAATGGACCGATATACGGATCGTCCGGGTTGACGATGACGTAGATATGATTGATCACCGGCGCAGCGGCGAAGGTATCCAGGCTGTGCAGCAGCATGGCCTTGCCGGCCAACGGCAAATATTGTTTCGGACAAGCCGCGCCGACGCGCGCACCGATGCCGGCGGCTGGGATCAATGCAAAGTGGCGGGGTGATGTCATTCGTGGCGGCAATCAAAACAGTTAAGGCAGGCAATTGGCATGGGCCGTAAGCTTATTATTTCAGGCCTTCGTTTATAATGCGAGGCTGAATTTTATAGCCAAATTAAGTCCTGTCTGCAATTAATTTGGCCGCGTAGTAATCCAAGAAATGAGAAGCAATGTCTTTCGACTTAAAAAAGTCCATTCCCAAGCCAGGCGCGCGTTTTGTCCTACCAGCGTTGCACGGTTCTGCCGACGCCTGTGTACTGGCGCAGGCGGCAGCGGTTCTGAAGGCGCAGGGCCGCATGTTGACCATCGTTGTCGCCAATGCGACCGAAGCGCAGCGCCTGCGTTCTGAAATCCCGTGGTTTGAAAATAATAGCGATAGCGATGGCGCCGACGGCAGCAAAGCCGAACCGCTGCGTTGCCATCTGCTGCCGGACTGGGAAACACTGCCTTACGACGCATTTTCACCGCATCAGGATCTGGTGTCGGAGCGGCTGGCCACGTTGTACGAGGTGCAAAGCGGCCAATGCGATGTTCTGATCGTACCGGCCACTACCGCGTTGCTGCGCATGGCGCCGCCGGCCTTTCTGGCGGCCTACACCTTCTTTTTCAAACAAGGCGAGAAGCTCGACGAAACACGGCTTAAAGCGCAATTAACGCTGGCCGGCTACGCCCATGTCACGCAGGTCATGTCGCCCGGCGAATATTCGGTGCGTGGTGGTTTGATCGATATTTTTGCGATGGGTTCGGTGTTGCCGTACCGGCTGGATTTATTCGGCGATACCATCGAAACCATCCGCAGTTTCGACGCCGATACGCAGCGTTCGCTGTATCCGGTGCGGCAATTGCGTTTGCTGCCGGGCCGAGAATTTCCGATGGATGAGGCGGCACGCGTGGCATTTCGCAGCCGCTGGCGCGAAGTCTTCGAGGGCGATCCGTCGCGCTCGGCCATTTATAAAGACATCGGGAGCGGTATTGCATCGGCTGGGATTGAATATTACTTACCGTTGTTTTTTGAGCATACCGCCACACTGTTTCAGTATTTGCCGGCCGATACGACCTTTGCGCTGGTCGGCGATATCGAGCAAACCATCACCCGTTTCTGGAGCGATACCCGTTCCCGCTATACATTTCTGAAGAGCGATCGCGAGCGGCCTTTGCTGGCGCCCGAAGCCTTGTTCCTGACCAACGAAGATTTTTTCACCCTGATCAAGCCCTACGGCCGCTGGTCCGTGCAGAGCGACGATGCACCCTCGGCGCTGTCGGCGCCGCTGCCCAATATTGCGGTCAATCGCCGCATGGACGATCCGCTTGCCAATTTGCGCGCCTATTTGCTCAAAGGCGATCAGCGCGTGATGATTTGCGCGGAGTCGAATGGCCGGCGCGAAACGCTGCAACAATACTTCAACGAATACAATATCGCCCTGACGCCGATCGACAGTTTTGCCGATTTTTGCGCGTCGTCCGCCGTACTCGCTTTGGGCGTGGCGCCGCTGCATGCCGGCTTTGCGCTGAGCGCCAACGATGCGCATGAGCGTCTGGTTTTCATTACCGAAACCGAGTTGTACGCCGGTTCCGGCCGCCGCGTAGGGCGCAAGAAACAGGAGGGCGCAACCCAGGTCGAGGCGATGGTGCGCGATCTGTCCGAACTCAAGATCGGCGATCCGGTAGTGCATGCCAATCACGGCATCGGGCGTTACATGGGCTTGATCAGCATGGATCTGGGTGAAGGCGAGACCGAATTTCTGCATCTGGAATATGCCAAGGAAACCAAACTTTATGTACCGGTATCGCAGTTGCACGTGATTGCGCGCTATTCGGGCGCATCGCCGGACGACGCGCCGCTGCATGCGCTCGGTTCCGGGCAGTGGGAAAAGGCCAAACGCCGGGCGGCCCAGCAAGTGCGCGATACCGCGGCTGAACTGTTGAATCTGTATGCGCGCCGGGCTTTGCGCAAAGGGCATGCATTTGCCTATTCGGCACACGATTACCAAGTGTTTTCCGAAAGTTTCGGCTTTGAAGAAACGCCAGATCAATCCGCCGCGATCGATGCTGTCATCAAGGACATGACCAGCGGCACGCCGATGGATAGGCTCATCTGCGGCGATGTCGGTTTCGGCAAAACCGAAGTGGCGTTGCGCGCGGCGTTTGTCGCGGTCTTGGGCGGCAAGCAGGTGGCGATTCTGGCGCCGACTACCTTGCTGGCCGAACAGCATGCGCAAACCTTTGCCGACCGTTTTGCCGATTGGCCGGTGAAGATCGCCGAACTGTCGCGCTTTCGCTCCGGCAAGGAAATTACGCAGGCGATCAAGGGCATGGCCGACGGCACGCTCGATATCGTGATCGGCACCCATAAGCTGTTGTCGGACGATATTAAATTTTCGCGTCTGGGCTTGGTCATCATCGACGAAGAACACCGCTTTGGCGTGCGCCAGAAGGAAGCGCTCAAGGCGCTGCGCGCTGAAGTCGATGTGCTGACACTGACCGCCACGCCGATTCCGCGCACCTTGGGCATGGCCTTGGAAGGCCTGCGCGAATTTTCGATCATTGCTACTGCGCCGCAGAAACGGCTGGCGATCAAGACCTTTGTGCGCGGCGAAGGCGACTCGGTGATCCGCGAAGCCTGTCTGCGCGAACTCAAGCGCGGCGGCCAGGTGTATTTCCTGCATAACGAAGTCGATACCATCGAAAACCGCAAAGCCATGCTCGAAACCTTGCTGCCGGAAGCCCGCATCGCCGTGGCGCATGGTCAGATGCATGAGCGCGATCTGGAAAAAGTGATGCGCGATTTTGTGGCGCAGCGTTTCAATATTCTGTTGTGCACCACGATTATCGAAACCGGCATCGACGTGCCGAGCGCCAATACCATCATCATGCATCGCGCCGATAAATTCGGGCTGGCGCAATTGCATCAGCTACGCGGCCGGGTCGGGCGTTCGCATCATCAGGCCTACGCTTATTTGCTGGTGCATGACGTTCAGAGCCTGAGCAAGCAGGCGCAGCGGCGTCTGGAGGCGATTCAGCAGATGGAAGAACTGGGCAGCGGTTTTTATCTGGCCATGCACGATCTGGAAATTCGCGGCGCCGGCGAAGTACTGGGCGACAATCAATCCGGTGAAATGCACGAGATCGGTTTTCAGATGTATTCCGATATGCTCAATGAAGCGGTGCGTGCATTGAAGGATGGCAAAGAACCCGATCTTGCCGCGCCGATGGCCTCGACCACGGAAATCAATCTGCACGTGCCGGCGCTGCTGCCGAACGAATATTGCGGCGATGTGCATGAGCGCTTATCGCTCTATAAGCGGTTTGCCAATGGCAAGTCGGCTGAGGCGATCGATGATTTGCAGGAAGAATTGATCGACCGCTTCGGCAAACTGCCGGAAGTGGCCAAAGCATTGGTTGAAACGCATCGCCTGCGGATTGCCGCCAAGCAGGCGGGTATTATCAAGATCGATGCGCACGCCGATGCGGCGGTGCTGCAGTTCGTGCCGAATCCGCCGATCGATGCGATGCGCATTATCGAATTGATCCAGAAAAATCGCCACATTAAACTCAACGGTCAGGATAAGTTGCGCATTACTGTCAATATGCCGGATCTGAGCGCCCGGGTCGCACAGCTTAAGGCAACGATACGGGCATTGATCGGTTGATCCTGCCGGGTTTTTCATTCGGGTTTTCCATTGCTATTATTTATCTAAAAATTAAAAATGACCGCTACGAATCTGATTTTGCAAGGCTTGAACCCTGATCCGGCGACCATCGCCGGCATAGCCGCGTTGGTATCGATAGGCGCCACGCCGTCGGACCCGGTTGCGCTCAATCGGCATCGGCATGCATGGCGGGTTGAGGGCGTGCAATTGACGGAGGAGGGCAAGGCTGCGCTGGAGGCTGCTTGTCTGACGGCGCAGCTCGACTATGCATTGGTCGATGCGCACCAGCGCCTGGGCGATTTCAAGCTGCTGGCGATGGATATGGATTCAACGCTGATCACCATCGAATGCATCGATGAGATCGCCGATATGCAAGGCTTGAAGCCACAGGTCGCTGCCATTACCGAAGCCGCCATGCGCGGTGAAATTGAATTTCAGGAAAGTCTGACGCGCCGTGTCGCGTTGCTCAAGGGGCTGGACGCGTCGGCCCTGCAGCGGGTCTATGACGAGCGGCTGGCTTTGTCGATGGGTGCGCAGCCGATGCTGGAAGCGATCCGGGCCGCTGGTCTGAAGACGCTGCTGGTATCCGGTGGCTTTACGTTTTTTACCGATCGCATGCAGCAGCGTCTGGGCCTCGATTACACCCATGCCAATGTGCTGGAAATCGAAAATGGCAAGCTGACCGGACGCGTTCTCGGCACAATCGTCGATGCGGATGAAAAGCAACGCACGGTGGAGCGGGTCTGCGCCGAACTCGGTTGTTCGCCCAAACAGGCTATTGTGATGGGCGATGGCGCCAACGATTTGAATATGATGCGTATTGCCGGCCTGTCGGTTGCGTTCCGCGCCAAGCCGGTGGTGAGGGCGCAGGCCGACGTGGCATTGAATTTTGTCGGGTTGGACGGCATATTGTCTTTGTTCGCCTGACAAGAAAGAGTCCAGTAATGTCCCGTAGCCCCATGCTACAGTCCATTTTTTTATGCAATCCCATTACTTGCCAAGGAGATTGAAAATGGCCGATGAACTTATACTCGATACGCCTGATACAACTGAGCAAGCGCAAAAAGCGCTGGTTCGCTGGCTCTATATCTTTCATTTCCTGAGCCTGATTTTTTCGCTGGGCATGCTGTCTTTTATTCCTTTGATTATCAATTACATCAAACGCGACGATGCTGCGGGGACGTTTGTGGAAACGCACCATAGCTGGCAAATCCGCTCGTTCTGGTGGTATCTGGGCTGGGTGGTTATCGGCTTCTTCCCGTTTTTTACGTTCGTCTTGATGCCGTTGGCCTGGTTGATCTGGTCGCTGGCATGGCTGTGGAAAGCGTATCGACTGATCAAGGGTCTGATTTATCTGAATGAAAATAGGGCCATGCCGGGTTAAGATAGAAAAAAATAAGGAGAATCAGATGCTTGAAATCGGCAGCCTTGCGCAATTGAAGGAGTTGACCGGAAAGGAAGTTGCCATTTCAAAATGGCAGACCATCGACCAGCAACAGGTGAATCGATTTGCCGAGGCAACCGGCGATTCGCAATGGATTCACGTTGATGTTGAACGTGCCCGGCGTGAATTGCCTTATGGCGGCACCGTTGCGCATGGCTTTTTAACGCTGGCGTTGCTGCCGCGGTTTTTTAACGAAACGATGCGGATGACCGATGTCACCATGTTGGTCAATTACGGTTTGAACCGGGTACGTTTTCCGGCGCCGCTGCCCGTCGGCAGCAAGGTGCGCGGGCGTCTGAAATTGCTGGCCGTGGAGGATATTCCGGGCGGCGCTGAAATGACCTGGGAAGTGGCGATCGAGCGCGAGAGTGAATCCAAGCCGGTATGTGTGGCCGAGGCGGTGTTTCGGCGTTATTGAGCTAATTTGAGCTAATGCACTAATGGATTTTTAAAAAGCTGCTGCAGAATCAAATCTGCAGCAGCTTTTTTGCGTTCTAATCGCGCACCTTGCCGCGCATGCTTTTGACGTGGCCACGCTGGGTTTTTACTTCCAGCCGTTTGGTTTGCGAGCTACGGCTTGGCTTGGTTGGCCGGCGTACCTTCGGCACCAGCGCCACGCTGGCGATTAATTCATTGAGCTTTTGTAGCGCGTCCGCGCGATTTTTATCCTGACTCCGATGAACCTGCGACTTGATGACGATCACGCCATCTTTGGTGAGGCGTTGATCGCGCAAATCAAGCAAGCGCTGCTTGATTTGCGCCGGTAAGGAAGAAGCCGCGATCGTAAAGCGCAGATGAATCGCACTGGAGACTTTATTGACATTCTGCCCGCCGGCGCCTTGTGCGCGAATGGCGCTGATGTCGACTTCGCTTTCCGGCACCGGCGGCAGATTGTGAAACGAGCGTGCAGGCGCCGCGGGCCGCTGCGGCGATGGCGACGCCGCGGTGTCGTCATCGGGTGCGGCGGTATTGCTTGCATTGGTTGCGCTGCTTAGGCCTGTTACGCCCGTTACGCCTGTTGCGCTCGTTACATCCGTCATGTGTCAGCGTTTCAGATATTGCTGTTTGCCGAACAGCGCATCTTTTGCCTTATCGT
The DNA here is from genome assembly GCA_028291765.1 of Herbaspirillum sp. Lineage (GTDB taxonomy): Bacteria > Pseudomonadota > Gammaproteobacteria > Burkholderiales > Burkholderiaceae_D > Herbaspirillum. The sequence goes on along the minus strand of JAQGNR010000185.1, from coordinate 20,712 downwards.
CGGTCAAGGGTTTGCGCAGATTGGCCAGTACGGTGACGCCGCGCTGCACGGCCGGGCGGGCGCTGATTGCATCGAACCAGCGTTGTACGTGCGGGAAGTCTTCCAGCGTGATGCCTTGATTCTGGTATGAGCGGGTCCAGGGGAAGCTGGCGATGTCGGCGATGGTATAGGTATCTCCGGCCAGATAAGCAGTTTTGGCCAGTTGCCGGTCGAGCACGCCATACAGACGTTGAGCTTCATTGGTGTAACGCTCGATTGCGTAGCCGATTTTCTCCGGTGCATAGATGCGGAAGTGATGCGCCTGACCCAGCATCGGACCGATGCCGCCCATCTGGAACATCAGCCACTGCAAGGTATTGTATTTTTCGCGGTCGGTATGGCCCAACAATTTACCGGCCTTGCTTGCCAGGTAAACCAGGATCGCGCCGGATTCGAACAAGGAAATCGGTGTACCGCCAGGACCATCGCTATCGACAATCGCCGGGATTTTATTATTGGGTGAAATGGCCAGGAATTCAGGCGAGAACTGATCGCCGCTGCCGATATTGATCGGATGCGCCGCATAGTCGAAACCGCATTCTTCCAGCATGATGTGTACTTTATGGCCATTCGGTGTCGGCCAGCTATAAACGTCGATCATTTTAGATTCCTTGGTGATGAGGGAAAGTTTGCTACAAGTTTGTTAAACGGAAAGCTTGCTCAAAGCCGGGCCAGACGATCCAGCGCAAGGCGCAAAGTCTCGTCTTTTTTGGCAAAACAGAAACGCACGATGCCGGATTCTTGCGGGGTATTGTAAAACGCCGATACCGGAATTGCTGCAACCCCGATCTCCGCTGTCAGCCAGCGGGAAAACTCGACTTCCGACTGATCGGATATCGCGCTGTATTGAACGCATTGAAAATAAGTGCCTTGGGATGGCAGTAATTTGAAACGGGTATTTTTTAAGCCGGCGCGGAACAGGTCGCGCTTGCGCTGGTAAAAAGCAGGTAAATCGAGATAGGGCGCCGGATCGTTCATATAGGTCATCAGGCCGTGCTGTACCGGTGTGTTGACCGTAAAGACGTTGAATTGATGCACTTTGCGAAACTCGGCCGTTAATGCCGCCGGCGCCGCCACATAGCCGATTTTCCAGCCTGTGACGTGATAGGTCTTGCCGAAACTGGAGATGACAAACGCGCGCGCGGCCAGCTCGGGGTAACGGCACAAGGATTCATGCCGCGCGCCGTCGTACACCATGTGTTCGTAGACTTCGTCGGAGAGGATCAGGATATCGGTATTACGCACGATGCCGGCCAACGCCTCCAGATCTGCTTTCTGCAGTACCGAGCCGGTTGGGTTGTGCGGTGAATTGATCATGATCAGACGTGTTCTGGGCGTGACTGCGGAGGCAACTTTATCCCATGGCACTGCATAGCCATCCGGGTCGACGCGCATTTGCACGAATACCGGCACGCCGCCGGCCAATTCGATCGCCGGTACGTAACTATCGTAGGCCGGTTCGATGACGATCACTTCATCGCCGGCATGGACGCAACACAAAATCGCGGTAAGGATGCCCTGGGTTGCGCCGGCGGTCACCGTGATTTCGTCGGCTGGATCGTAAGCATGGCCATACAAGGTCTGGATTTTTTGTGCGATGGCCGCGCGCAGACCGGGCACGCCGGGCATGGGCGGATATTGATTCAAGCCGCTGCGCATGGCGTTTGCCACTGCATCGATCAGCGCCGGATCGCAATCGAAATCGGGAAACCCCTGGCCCAGATTGACGGCGTTTTTTTCGGCGGCAAGCGCCGACATAACCGTAAATATGGTGGTGCCGACATTCGGCAGCTTTGAGACGATGCTGTGGACGGCCGGATTGATGGCGGAGGTTTGGATGGGTGGATTCATCGTAACGGTAGGTTGGCAGGCAAGGTCCAGGCGTGTGGCGCGATGATCGAGAATAGACCGGCACGGGCTGTTTTCTTGGCTAGTTTCAGCAAGGCTTTATCTTTGGTAATCAACAAATCTGCGCGCACTTGCAGCGCCAGTTCCATAAATTTTTGATCGTCTCGATCGCTGCATTGCGGCAGTTTGATCATGTCCATCGCCGTGGGCGGCTCGACGCAGGTAATCAAGGCGTCGAACGAGGCCATTAAGGCCGGCTTGTGAACGGGATCGACTTTCAGATGGGGATAATCCAGCACCATTTGCCATTCCATGCGGCAGTCCGCGCGCGTGATCGCCTGCACATGGCCGTCATGCATCGCTTGCAATAATCCGGCCCAGCGCGGATCGCGGAATACGAATAAATCCAGACAGACATTTGTGTCGAGTACGAGGCGTTGCGGATTGAATGGCGTGGTCATTATTGCTAGCTTATGGTGAGTAGTGCGATCATATTTCAAATTCGGATTAACCGTCGGTATTTGCCGTTTTTGCAGGCTTAATCGTGCTGTGCTGGGCTGGATTTGCCGAAGCCGGCGGCGTATGTACCAGACCATACTGCCGTATCATTGCGGATTCGATATTTTCTACAGGCACCGTCATGCTGATTGTTTTGTCTCCCGCCAAGTCCCTGGACTATGAAAGCGCACCAACCACAGATGTACATACGCAGCCGGAGTTCATTGCCCGCTCAGCGGAATTAATCAAACATCTGCGCGAACTGTCGCCCGCGCAAATCGCCAGTCTGATGCATATTTCCGATCCGCTGGCGGCGCTCAATGCCGAGCGTTATGCAAGCTGGTCGCGTAAATTCACGACAAAAAATGCCAAACAGGCGGTGCTGGCTTTCAATGGCGATGTGTACGGCGGCCTCGACGCGACCAGCCTGAGCGGTAAGCAACTCGATTACGCACAATCGCATATTCGCATTTTGTCGGGTTTGTATGGCGCGTTGCGTCCATTGGATTTGATGCAGCCTTACCGGCTGGAAATGGGGACGCGGTTTGCCAATCCGGCAGGTAAGGATTTGTATGCGTACTGGGGCGATGAAGTGAGTTTGTCATTGAAGCGGGTATTGAGCGAACATAAATCCAAAACACTGATTAATCTTGCTTCCGAGGAATATTTTAAAGTTGTACGCCCTAAGGTCCTGGATGCGAAGGTGATTACGCCGGTGTTTCAGGATTGGAAGGGCGGCAAATATAAAATTATTTCGTTTTTTGCAAAACGGGCGCGTGGGTTAATGGCGCGTTATGCGGTGTCGCATGCAATCAAGACGCCGGAGAAGCTGAAGGCCTTCGATGCCGAGGGTTACGCATACGTGCCGGAGGGGTCTACCGAAAACGTCTGGATGTTTCAGCGCCGCATTGCGGATTGATTGGCCTGAGCGCCTCCATGACGCCTTACACAGTTTTGGCTGCATCGCGCTGTGCCAGCCGGGTCGCCTGCAATTCGGCGTCCATTAACAAACCACGTAAATTGCGATAACGGCCAGGCGCTTCTTTCAGGTAAAACCGCGCCAGCCGGTACTGGCTTTGTCGAATATCCAGCAGGTTGGCTTCGGGGCCGTAAGGCTGGCCGCTTTGCAAGCTCAGGAAACGGGACGTTATCGCCGCTAGTGCCGGTTCGTCGGGCAGGGCTGATTTTCCGGTTTGGTATTGCCGCAGCTGTTTTTGCAGAATTTCTGTTTGATCCAGTAAGTGAACATCCCGGATCAGCGGTGCAGCAAGCTGATCCAGCAAAATATTCAGTTCCTGGGCAACGTCATGATTTTGGGTGCTTACGTCATCGCCGGCCATGGTTACGGTCGCCGTCCTTGCAGTGCTGGCATCCGCCGGCGGTTGGATGATCTCATTGCTTAAGGCGTACATTTTCAGCCGGGTATGGGTTTTTTCCTGCAGATAGATAGTTTGCGCACTCAGGCAGCTATGCATCAGCTTGAGTTGCACCGGATAATTTTTGGGTTGTTCCAGCCAGTCATGGAGGCTGTCGACGCTCAGATAAGGTTTTGCTGCACGTCGCAATTGGCCGGCTTCTGTTTTTGCCTCAGCGTGATCGCGGGTTTTAAGCAGGGTGGCGAGGTAGGATGCGCCGGCGCGCAAATGGCCGACTGTGCTTTCGTATTTTTTCAGGACTTGCGCACGTGCCGTCTTCCATTTGGTGGGGGCGCCATCGCGTTTTTGCCGGACCGCTTCGCTGTCAGTAGAGTAGCTATGCATGCCGTCATAGCGTTTTTCCAAATCATTTGCCACATCGGTCAGAAAGTCCTGCCGCAATTCTTCGCGTCTGGACGCTTGCTCGTAAAAAGCGGCGCGCAGCTTTAGGCCGGTCGTATTGGCGATCCCTGGGGTTCCGCGTGTAAATGTGTCTATGCTGCCCAGAAAGTGGCGATCTACTTCCGGATCGTCGCCGATACTGTAACTTTCGTAGCGATGCTGGCGGCCGTGTCCGAATAAGAATTGGGTCGAATAGCGCCCCATCAGAAGGCCGCCCGTGATGCCGACCGCTACCAATACGCCGAGGCCGATCGGCCCCAGAACAACGCCGGCGCCCAGCAACGCAGCGCCGGTCAGGCCGAAAGTGGTCAAGGCGCTGGCGGCATACAGCACGCTGCCGAATAAAAAGCGTCGGTTTTTTTCCGCATAGTTGCGCAAAAATTTCGTCCTCTGGTCCAGTTTCTTGGGCAGGAACTGCAGGTATTCGTTGACGCCCGATTGCGTTCGGCTGGGCGGCAGCAGTGGTGTCGGTGTGTTCAGGCGGCTTTTGAGACGTGCGCAAGCGGCATTGAAGTCTTTTAAGGCCTGGTTCGATTTCAATACCATCCTGGCGCCGAGGCCGACGGCACTGACGGCCGCGATCGGGGCCAGTATTGCACTAGCCGCACCGGCCGTGGTTGCCAGCACTGTGCCGGCAGCATTGCCGGCCAGTGCGAGATAACCGACTTTGCTGGTGAGATCGAGCGTCGCCTTGACCGCAATGGCGCCGCCCGACATTGCGGAACAAGCGCCGATCTGGCCGTTTTCCCGATTCTTTTGTTGGGCCAGTATAAGGTCGTCCAGTTGCTGGGCGCAGACGCTGCCGGCGGCATCGACCATATGCTGTAGCCGGGGAGGCAAGGCTGCCCCGCTTGATTTGCCGCCATTGGACGCGGCCGATGCCGATGTCGATATTTGCTTGAGGGTTGTGAGAAATGTGCGGGTGTACCCCAGTTCTACATCGAGTGCTTTGCCGTGGCGCTTCGATTCCCGCATTTCGCTGATGCCGGCGTGCAAGGCCATGAGCGCAAAGGGTACCAGCGCAACCGTGACGATGGCAGCCAGGCTGACGTCGGCGCCGCCATGCGGCATTGCCGATTGGGTGAGCCAGGTCATCGGGTCGTGCGCCCAGAGATTCGCTTCTTGCGTCAGCGATTCGCCGATGCTGCCAAAGCCGTTGGCGCTGGCGTTTTTGGTGTAGGCAATTGCAGTGTACAAACCATGAATTGCTTCATCGAGATCGACCGCAATGACGCCGCCGCCGGCATCGGCATTCGATGGCCCTGTATTTGGCAATCCGTGTTTCGCATAGCGGTTGATGGATTTGATCAATCGATCGATGGCGATTAGCGCATTCTTGTATTTTTGCTGGGGTTCGCGATTGCTGCCGGCGGCCGTCATCTGACGGGACAATTGCCTGCAGCTGCGCTGCAGGGTTTGCAAATGGAGATAGATGGGGAAAGGCTCCGAACGCGGACGCGCGGCCAAATTTGCCGCTACGTGGGGAGGGCTTTCAGGGCCTTCATGGCTTTCATGGCTTTCACAAAAGCGCGCCTTCGTTGGCTGGGGTATGTAGCGTTCTGTTGAAATGCGCCGCGACCAGGCTAATCCTGCAAGCTGCATTGATTGAATATTGTCGGGAGCCGGGGCGTGTTCGGCGCCGCGGGTGTAGATCGATGGCGTTTTGTTTTGGGCCTCTGGTGCGGTATCGAATCGCCATTGGGTAAAGCTGCCGGGCACGGCGGCAGCAGAACATGCGATTTCCATGAGTTGATCTTTCTATAGAGATTGTCCGGTCTGGCGTGCTGTCCAGTGCTGTCCTACAGATAGCATATTAGCTGCCGGCTCAGAATAATTTCCATGTGGAAAATCGATATTACCGTGAAGCATGCTGACTGACAAACCGGGACTAGGTACAGGATCAGGGGCAGAATTAAAATCAGGATCGCAGAAAGCAAAAACCCCGCGATAAGCGAGGTTTTTTGCTTTCTGCGAACCTGTATCTAGTCGCCGATGCGGCGAGTCGAGTCCGGCAATGATCAGGTAATGCCTACCAGATCTTCCACCAAGGATTTTTCTTCACCGGGCCGCCGGAAGGATAGCTGCTGTTCGGGTAATTGGTGTTGAAGATACGGGCGGTATCGTCGTGCAATTGGATCTGCCCTAGCGCGCCATAGGAATTCATCAGTATGAAGAGCGCTTCTTCGTTCGCCGGCGCTTGTGGATAGTCCTTAATTGCTGCTTGCGCGCGCGCGGCAGCGGCAAGATAAGCGCCGCGCCGATAATAATATTCTGCTACGTGCACGTCGTATTGCGCCATGGAATTAACCAGATATTTCATACGGGCGATTGCGTCCGGCGTATAGGAGCTATCGGGGAACTTCTCGGCCAGCAGCTTGAACGAGTCGAACGCATCGCGCACCGATTTTGGATCGCGCTCGGATGGGTCTTCTTTCGTCAAGACGTCGAAAATACTGCTCTTGTCGTTGAAATACACGAGTCCGCGTAGGTAATACATGTAGTCGACATTAGGATGATTCGGATGCAGCTTGATGAAACGTTCGATGGCGGCAATTGCCTGCGGCTGATCGGATTGCCGATAATAGGCATAGGCTATATTCATTTGCGCCTGTTGCGCATAAGTGCCGAATGGATAGCGCGATTCGAGCTTCTGATAATAATCGATGGCCTTGTCGAAGCCACCTTGGTCCATTTCGTCCTTGGCCTCCGAGTATAATCTGGACGCTGACCAGTTTGCGGTCTCGTCGATCTTATCCGGCAATAGGCCGCAAGCTGTCAGGGAAAATACAAATGCAAGAACGAGAAGTTTTGAAAAATATTTAGGCATGACTTTTGACAAAGTTATACGGATAGGGAATTCGAATTGATTGATTATAGCTGATGGGACTTGCTCTGATGTCACTAACTACGCCGGGTTTGGCGAAAAACCTGTTGAATACCGATTTGGCCGGTGAGGACGATGGCGACGATGCGCTGGACGGTATGCATGCCGGCGCGCCGGAACTGGCCCCGATTACCCTGCATTTAACCCCCGCGGCCTGCGGCATTCGCCTCGATAAAGTGTTGTCGTCGCTGGTAACGCAATATTCGCGTAGCCGTATGCAGCAATGGATAGAAGGCGGTCATGTGTTGGTGGACGGGGTTGTCGCCCGCACTAAGATGACGGCCTTCGGCGACGAGACGATCGTGATTACGCCGCAGGCCGCGCCCGAAGACGAGGCGTTCAAGCCGGAGGCGATGGCGCTCGATATCGTCCACGAAGATGCGGCGATCATCGTTATCCACAAGCCGGCCGGCCTGGTGGTGCATCCGGCAGCCGGTAATTGGTCGGGCACCTTGCTCAACGGATTGCTGCACCATTATCCGCCGCTGGCAGGGGTGCCGCGCGCCGGTATCGTCCATCGTCTGGATAAAGATACCAGCGGTCTGATGGTGGTGGCGAAGTCGCTGACTGCGCATACTGATCTGGTGCGCCAGCTACAGGCGCGCACCGTCAAACGCCAGTATCTGGCCATGGTCTGGGGCACGCCGCAGTTGAACGGTACGGTCGATGCCGCAATGGCGCGCCATGCGCGCGATCGGATCAAGATGGCGGTTTCGGAAAGTCTTAGCGCCAAGCCGGCAATTACTCATTACGAACGCCTGGCGACCGGCCTGATCGATGGCAAGGCGGTCAGTCTGATGCGTTGCCGCCTGGAAACCGGGCGCACCCATCAGATTCGCGTGCATATGCAATCGATGGGTTTTGCCTTGGTGGGCGATGCCCTGTATGGCAAGGCGCATTTGATGACCGTGTTTGGACGCCAGGCTTTGCACGCCTGCAGATTGGGACTGGTGCATCCGGAGAGCGGCGAGCCATCCGAATGGATGGTCGATTTGCCACCGGACTTTGCCGGGCTGATCGGCCGCGCCGGGATCGATATTGCGGCGATCAATGCGATGAATATCTGATGCCGACACTGCCATCATTGCAATTGTTAAGGCCGGATTGGCCGGATCTGCCAGCCGGCGTCGCCGCTCTGACGACATTGCGCAGCGGCGGCGTGAGTCGCGGCCCTTATGATGACGGCAGCAACGGCGGCGGCTTGAACCTCGGGGTGCATGTCGGGGATGCCATCGAGTCGGTCAGGGACAATCGCGCTTTGTTGCAAGCGGTGTTGCCCATACTGCCGGCAGGGCCGATTGCGCCGGCGTGGCTGACGCAGGTGCACGGCGTTAGAGTGGTCAATGCCGCTGCTGTAACGACGGCCGAGAATGCCGACGCCAGTATCGCTGTTGGCGCCGGCGCTGTCTGCGCTGTACTTACGGCGGATTGCCTGCCGGTATTATTATGCGATGCAATGGGGCGCGTGGTAGGCGCGGCGCATGCCGGCTGGCGCGGCTTGCTCAATGGCGTCCTGGAAAATACCGTGCAGGCGATGCGGGCCGAGGGTGCTGAGCGCATCACCGCATGGCTGGGGCCGGCGATCGGGCCGCAGCGTTTCGAAGTGGGGCCGGAAGTCCGCGAGGCTTTCGTGGCGCGCGATGCGCGGCATGACGCGGCTTTCAAGCCATTGGTCGCGCGCCCCGGTAAATGTCTGGCGGACATCTACGGTCTGGCCAGACTGACGTTGACTGACGCCGGCGTCGACCGCATTTCAGGCGGTGATTTCTGCACTGTCAGCGATGCCGCGCGTTTCTATTCTTATCGGCGCGACGGCGTTACGGGGCGTTTTGCTTCGCTGATCTGGATCGGCTAGGGCAAGACTTTAAACGCCATGGGCGGCCCTCCAGGTTGCCTTTATTTTTTCTTCGGCGTCTTCGCTATATCGGCTGAGCAAACCTGGTTAAGCATGATTTCGGCCACGGTGCCTGCGACCGGCTTGGCGAATTGCGTGTTTTTGAGCGCATCGGAATGATCGCGCTGGTCGCCCATCCCATTATTGTCGGCAAAAATGATTTCTCTGGCCAGGCGTACGGTTTTATCTTTGCAATTATAAAAATTCAAGTCCTTATATGACTTCAACGCCGGAAACGTAGCCTCATTATTCGGACGTGCTTCTTTAAAATTCCACATCGACCATGCTTGCCGGATATTGCCGTTTTGCGTGATCGAAGCCGCATCGATCGATAGTTCGCCCATATCGGTGCTACCGAGTTGCCTCCAGTCGGCCGCTTGCGCGCTCATGCAAGCCAATGCAACGGCGAGGCCGGTAACGGATTTCAGGGCGGTTGCTGTCAGTTTCTGCATGGTTTTCTTTCGGGTAATTAGGAAGTAAATTGGAAAGTAAAGCGGTTCAAAATGCGCTCAAGATAAACGATACCGGAACAATATCGGTTTTGCCGACATAGTTTATTACAAGATATAAGAAGGCTACGGCGTTGTCAGGTCTTGGTCCTTGGCTGTGGACAGGGGGGATTCGCCGGCGGTTGCAGCTTGGGCCGCAGCCGCTTTGTTTTTTTCTGCCAATTGTCGATTCCGCTTGCGTTGCGGTGTACCCATCAGGTATAAAACAATTGTCAAAGGAAGCGCGCCATAGAACAAAAATGTCATGACCCCGGCAACGGCAGTGTGCTCGGTGATCGACATCATAAGGACAACATAGAGCCATGCAATTGCGACGATAACCATAGCGTCCATACTTGAAGACAAACCATAACGATACGCGAAAACAAAGCCGTGAGTACAAATTCGGATCATTCAGATTTCTTCCTTAACGGATGGTTGGCGCAGTTTTCGGCTTTAGTACCGGACACCGTAGCAAATTGCGCAGCAGATCCGAAGGCATTCGAGGCCTTGTTTAAAACGCTGTCCATCAAACTCGATGCCGGGAAAATGGCTGCGCTGCAAAACGATTACACACGGCAATTTACCGAGCTCTGGCGGGATATGATGGCGTCCAAGCCGCCCTTCATCAGCGACCGGCGCTTGTCGGCGCCGGCCTGGAATGCCAATCCGCTCTCCGCGTTTCAGGCCGCCGCCTATCAGTTGAACGCTGCTTTTCTGAATGCCCTTGCCGAAGCAGTCGAGGCGCCTGAAAAAACCAGGCAGCGGATCCGCTTTTCGGTCCGGCAATTGGTCGACGCCATGTCGCCCGCCAATTTCCTGGCGACCAATCCCGAAGCACAGCAAAAAATCATCGATACCCAAGGCCAAAGCCTGACGCAGGGTTTGGTGCAAATGCTGGCCGATCTGCAAAAGGGCCATATATCCCTGACCGACGAAGGCGCGTTTGAAGTCGGCAAGGATATCGCGGCGACTGCCGGCGCAGTAGTCTACGAAGATGATTTATTTCAACTGATTCAGTACACGCCGTTGACGGCAAAGGTTTTCGAAAAGCCGCTGCTGATCGTTCCGCCCTGCATCAACAAGTTTTATATCCTGGATTTGCAGCCGCACAATTCGCTGGTGCGGTATGCGCTCGAACAAGGCAATCAGGTATTTTTGATTTCCTGGCGCAACGCCGACGCGTCCGTGCAAAACGCGACTTGGGACGATTATGTTCAGGATGCCGTGATCGCCGCATTGCATGCCGTGCAGGAAATCTCAGGACAAGATCAAATCAATGCTTTGGGTTTTTGCGTCGGCGGCACCTTACTTTCGTGTGCATTGGCGGTGCTGTATGCCCGCGGCGAAAAGCCGATTGCCAGCCTGACCTTATTGACCTCGTTCCTGGATTTTTCCGATACAGGCGGAATCGAGGTCTATATCGATGATATGCAGATCGCCATGCGGGAGCAGGCGATCGGTCACGGCGGCTTGATGAAAGGACGCGATTTCTCGACGGCGTTTTCCAGCTTGCGTCCGAACGATCTGATGTGGAATTACGTTGAGTCGAACTATCTGAAAGGCCTGGCGCCGACGGCGCTGGATTTGCTGTACTGGAACGCCGACAGCACCAATCTGCCGGGCCCGATGTTTTGTTATTACCTGCGCCATATGTATCTGGAAAATGCGCTGAAGGAGCCGGGACGCTTGCAGGTCGGCGGTACGCCGGTCGATGTGCGCCGGATCGATGCGCCGGCATTCATTTTTGCGTCGCGCGACGATCACATCGTACCCTGGACAACCGCCTATGCATCGACCGGTTTGCTCAATCCGAAAAAGCCGGCCGCAAATCAATTCGTGCTCGGCGCTTCCGGCCATATTGCCGGCGTGATTAATTCACCGCTCAAAAACAGGCGCAGTTATTGGACTAACCCCGGGACTAACCCGGGGACCAACCGGGGGACCAACCCGGCGCGCAATGTCGATGCGGACAATTGGCTGCAGGGCGCGACCGAACATGCCGGCAGCTGGTGGCCGGCATGGACCGGATTTCTTGCCAGGCATGCGGGAAAACAGATCGCGCCGCCGCGTGCGCTTGGCGCCGCAACGTATCCGGCCATCGAGCCGGCGCCGGGGCGTTATGTCAGAGTGAAAGCGATCTAGAGGCGATAAACCAGGAGACGAGCCATGACAAAACGAATTGCTTATGTAACGGGCGGAATGGGTGGCATTGGTACCCCGATTTGCACGCGACTGTGCAAGGATGGCTATACCGTCGTGGCCGGTTGCGGGCCGAATTCCCTACGCAAGGAGAGCTGGCTGGCCGACATGCGCGCGCAAGGATTGGACATTCACGCCTCGGAAGGTAATGTATCGAACTGGGACTCGACCGCAGCCGCCTTTGCCAAAGTACGCACCGAGATCGGCGAAGTCGATGTTCTGGTGAACAACGCCGGGATTACCCGCGACGGCCAATTCCGCAAAATGACGAAATCGGATTGGGACGCCGTAATCGACACCAATCTGAATTCTTTGTTTAATGTGACCAAGCAAGTGATCGAAGGCATGGTCACGCGCGGCTGGGGCCGCATCATCAATATCTCATCGGTGAATGGTCAAAAAGGACAGTTCGGCCAAACCAATTACTCGACCGCCAAGGCCGGTATTCATGGCTTTACGATGGCGTTGGCGCAGGAAGTGGCGACCAAAGGCGTGACGGTCAATACGGTGTCGCCCGGTTATATCGGCACCGATATGGTGCGCGCCATCAGTCCGGAAGTACTGGAGAAAATCGTTGCCGGCGTTCCCGTCAAGCGTTTGGGGAAACCTGAGGAAATCGCTTCGATCATCGCCTGGATTGCGTCGGACGAAGGCGGTTATGCGACCGGTTCGGACTTCTCGATCAACGGCGGTCTGCATATGGGATAAAGTAGCGTCCGGGCACATTTTGAGGCAAACGTGCCTGGGGTGCATTGGGGGCAAGCCGAGGACGTTGAAAACGTTGGCGCCGCTTGCCGTTTATACTTGCGCAGTTTTATCAAAAAACAATTGCTGCGCAAACCATTAGGATGTCAGATGAATAGTGCTACCAAAGTGTCTGAGCGACTCATTAAAAAATATCCGAATCGTCGCTTGTACGATACGCAGACCAGTTCGTATATAACGCTGTCGGACGTCAAGCAGCTGGTGCTCGATGACGAGCCGTTTGCCGTAGTCGACGCCAAAAGCGGCGAAGACCTCACGCGCAGTATTCTATTGCAGATTATTCTTGAAGAAGAGTCTCATGGCGCACCGATGTTCTCCAGCGCCGCGCTGTCCCAGATCATTCGCTATTACGGGCATGCGATGCAGGGAATGATGGGCTCTTATCTGGAAAAAAATATTCAGGCTTTCATCGATATTCAAAATAAGCTGAGTGAGAATTCCAAAGGTTTTATTGAGGGCAAGCCATTCAGCCCTGAAATGTGGACGCAGTTCATGAACGTGCAGGGCCCGATGATGCAAGGGATGATGAGTAATTACATCGAGCAAAGCAAGAGCCTGTTCATTCAAATGCAGGAACAAATGCAAAACCAGTCGAAGAACATGTTCGGCGCTTTCCCATTCATTCCGCCGGAAACGCCGAAAAAATAAGCTGGGGCCGTGTGTGGTGGGCCTAAAAGGGGGTATGGCGCGAGGTTGTGCTCCGTTCGTGTCATTCCGGCGGCCTGCGGCCACCTCCCTTCTTTACCTCACTGCGCACAACATCGCGCCACACCGCACCGGACGGCGCCTTAACTGAACAGCATTCGGGCGGTAAGGGGTAAGTAAGGAAGAGTACAATAGCGCCTTTTCCAAGTTATCCTTTATTCCCCTCCGATTATGTCCATTGTTTCCCCCACACCGGCTGCACCCAAGGTCGGTTTTGTGTCGCTCGGCTGTCCCAAGGCGCTGGTCGATTCCGAACAAATTCTGACCCAATTGCGGGCTGAAGGCTACGATACGGCCAAGTCGTATCAGGGCGCCGATCTGGTGATCGTCAATACCTGCGGCTTCATCGATGCGGCCGTGCAGGAATCGCTGGACGCTATCGGCGAGGCTTTGAGCGAAAACGGCCGGGTCATCGTCACCGGTTGTCTGGGCGCCAAAAAAGACGCCGACGGCAACGACATGATTCAGACCATCCATCCCAAGGTACTGGAAGTGACCGGCCCGCATGCGGTCGGCGAGGTCATGTATGCCGTGCATAAGCATTTACCGAAGCCGCACGCGCCGTTTATCGACCTGGTGCCGGCACAGGGCGTCAAACTGACGCCGAAGCATTATGCCTATCTGAAAATATCCGAAGGTTGCAATCACCGCTGCAGTTTTTGCATCATTCCATCGATGCGCGGCGATCTCGTATCGCGCCAGATCGCCGATATCATGCTGGAAGCGGAAAATCTGTTCAAGGCCGGCGTCAAGGAATTGCTGGTCATTTCACAGGACACCAGCGCTTACGGCGTCGATGTCAAATTTCGTACCGGCTTCTGGAATGGGGCGCCGCTTAAAACCCATATGACCCAATTGGTCGGCGCACTCGGTGAACTTGCCGCGCAATACGGTGCGTGGATACGTTTGCACTATGTTTATCCCTATCCGCATGTGGATCAAATTATCCCGTTGATGGCAGAAGGCAAAATCCTGCCCTATCTGGACGTTCCACTGCAACATGCGCATCCGGACGTGCTGAAACGGATGAAGCGTCCCGCCAGCGGCGAGAAAAATCTGGACCGCATCCAGGCCTGGCGCGCAATGTGTCCGGAGATTACGATTCGTTCGACCTTTATTGCCGGTTTTCCCGGCGAAACCGAGGCCGAATTCGATTATCTGCTGGAGTTCCTGAAAGAAGCGCAAATCGATCGATTGGGTTGTTTTGCCTATTCACCGGTCGATGGCGCAACCGCCAATGCCTTGCCGGACCCTGTGCCCGAAGCCTTGCGTGAAGAGCGTCGCGGCCGGGTTATGTTGTTGCAGGAAGAGATTTCCAGAAAACGCTTGCAGGCCAAGGTCGGCAAGACGCTGCGCGTATTGCTCGATCAAGTCGATCATAACGGCGGCGTCGGGCGTTCCTATTCCGATGCGCCCGAAATCGACGGCGTCGTCTACGTCAAACCGCCTTATGAACCGCACAAGAAGCTGATCGCCGGCGAATTTGCCGATGTCGTCATTACTGCCGCCGATGCACATGATCTTTGGGGCGCGGCGTAAATGTTACGAGCGTTACGCGCGCAACACATCGCTTTCACGCTCATGCTGTTATTGAGCAGTTGTTTGATCGCCAGTGCCGCAGTCGCTGCGGATCAGGCGATATCGCCGCCGAAAGCGGGGGCGAAGCTGGCGCAGCTATTCGTACGGCCGGTCACGTTGCGAGGCACCCTCAACGGCGCACAAATTCAAATGACCTTGCATCTGAAGCCCGATGAAGAGGCTTCGCTTGAGGGTAGTTATTTTCTGTTTGGACAAAATCACAAGATTTTGCTGGCCGGTGAATTCGAGGAAGACGCGCTGATGATGGAAGAGTCGATCAACGGCAAAGATGTTTCCGGTCTATGGGATGGGGTCTATGACGGCACAGTCTTAAGCGGGAATTGGTCGTCGCTGGACGGCAGCGTGCTGCGCCCCTTTGTGTTGAAAGTCGTTCCGGCAGGGCAGTAAGCGCTTGATAATTGTAAAAATGTAAATTTTATGATGTCATAAATTTGTCACAAATCAGGCAGTTGAGCGTACCTTCATTTGTAGTGTGGTAAGGATGTATCGTGTAGGCAACATGGAAGTAAATGTCGATCCCCAAAATCGCCATTTTTTTAGCATTTATTGACCACAGGAAACAGAAAAAATAAATTTCCGAGCAGAAAATAAATAAAATAAAACGCCTTCTAGCCCTTGATACGCCTCATTATTCAAAAAAAAGAAAAATATATGGATAATGCAAAATAAATTGCGTAGGACAAAAGCCTACATTTTCAGGGGATAAGCACTGTCAAAAAGTACAGAGTGATACTTGGTGGCGCCACAAGTCGTTGACTTCAAATAAGATCATAATATTGACTTGTAACTAGTTGTATTCGTTGGGGCGTTTTGGTCAAGGGGTTGTAAATGGATAATAATGACATGATGGCGGAAGTTCGTGATGCTAATCTGGGTTATTTGATGCTGGCTCAGCAAATGATACGCGCGGACAAGGCCACTGCAATTTTTCGTCTCGGCATAAGCGACGAAATCGCCGAACTGATCAAAGGTCTGAGCAATGCCCAGATACTTAAGCTGGCCGGTAATAATATGATGCTGACCCGCTTTCGTTTCGACGACGGCACCATCCTCGGTATGCTGACCAATTACAACAAAGAGAAAAGTCTTTCCCATGCTCACGCGGCAATCTTAATGGCGGGACACCCGATCGAAGAGATCATTTAATCCCCTTCGGGATTAATCAGTAAGGCAATAGCGGTTTTCAAAATGGCAAGGCTGTCTGAGTAGGCAGTTCTTGCCGGTTTGTCGTTTTGACGGCAAGTTTTGTTGTTGGGGGAAATATGGGCAAGAAGAGCGTAATTACAGAAGCACAGGAAATTCAGTTGGCGATCGAATTGATCCGGCTGGGTGCTCGCCTGCAATTGCTGGAATCCGAAACATCCCTGTCAAGAGAACGTTTGCTGAAGCTATATAAAGAATTGAAAGGCATGTCGCCACCTAAGGGGATGCTGCCGTTCTCGACCGACTGGTTCATTACCTGGCAGCCGAACATCCATTCCTCGCTGTTCATCAATATCCATAAATATCTGGTCGAATATGCCCACATTACCGGTATCGAGGCGGTAATGAAGGCTTACAAGCTCTATCTGGAGCAATTGGGCCGCAATGAAGATGACGATGGGCCGGTGCTGTCGCTGACGCGCGCCTGGACATTGGTACGTTTCTTCGAGAGCAAAATGCTGGCGACTAAACCTTGCCGCTGCTGCAGCGGTCATTTTGTCGTGCACCGTCTCGATCTGCATCAGGATTATGTTTGCGGTCTGTGCCATATGCCATCGCGCGCCGGCAAGACCAAAAAAGCACGCGATGCCGCCCTGGAAGCGGTGCCGGCGGAACTGCCGGCATAGGCGGTCAGCCCTTTAATTTGCGTTCGATTTCCCCGTCAGGACCTTGCTCGGCCTGGGTCTTCAAAATATGTTTGTAGCATGTCGATCCTTCCAGCGGATGCCTGCTGCGCGCGCCTTGCTGTTGCAGGTGGTCGCGCTATTGTCGACATTATTGCTGCGGCAGGCGTTGCTATCCTTCGCCTCGGTTGTGGTTTCTCTGCTATTACTTGCATTTTTGCAGGGTCTGATTGCCGTTGCGCTCAGTTATTGCTTCGGCCTCGCGCGCTGGTGGCTGCCGATCCAGCTATTGTTTCCCGTAACGGCGTTATTGGTGAATGCTTTGCAATTGCCGCCGGTCATTTTTCTATGCGGTTTCGTTTTCTTTCTGCTCCTGTTCTGGAGCACATTTCGCACCCAAGTTCCTTTTTACCCATCGCTCACCTCGACCTGGCAAGCCGTCGATGCCCTGTTGCCGCAGGAAGCATCGCTGCGCCTGATCGATATCGGCAGCGGCCTGGGCGGTTTTTTGCTGAGTCTGGCCGGGCGGCGTTCGCAGGGTACTTTCACTGGCATCGAAATTGCGCCATTGCCGTGGCTGATCAGCCGCACGCGGGTATTTTGCAGCGGTAGCCGCGCCAAATTTATTCTGGGCGATTACGCCCGGCTCGATTTTGCCGAATACGATGTTGTATTTGCCTATTTATCGCCGGTGGCGATGACGGCCTTATGGCGCAAGGCGAGTGCGGAAATGTGTCCGGGCAGCTTATTGCTCAGTTATGAATTTCCGATTGAAGGCGTGACGCCGGATATTCAAATCAATGCGTCGAATAAGGGGGCAATTCTCTATGGCTGGCGCATATAAATTCGTTGTCGCCTATGATACATTTCAAAACGATATCAAGTTTCGTATCTTTTCTCCGATATTGAAATATTGAGGAGCGAATAAATTAGCTGCAAGGCGCAGTCTTCGATCGGGTTGCGGCTGTTAAATAAAATAGCTCAGGGGTGAAAACTTGTTTGTCATTATTGGTTATGTAATTGTTTTGTTCTCGGTTTTCGGCGGTTTCGCATTGGCTGGCGGCCATTTGCATTCGCTGCTGCAGCCGATCGAATTCCTGATGATCGGCGGCTCCGCCGGCGGCGCGTTTCTGGTCGGTAACAATGTCAAGGCAATCAAAGCGACATTGAAGGCGCTGCCCACCCTGTTTCAAGGCTCGCGCTATACCAAGGCCTTGTACATGGAACTGATGGCAATGCTGTTTGAAATCCTGACCAAGGCGCGTAAAGAAGGCCTGATGTCGATTGAAGGCGACATTGAAGAGCCTGACTCAAGCCCGATTTTCAGCAAATATCCAGGGGTCGTCGGCGATCATCATCTGATCGAATTCATGACCGATTATCTGCGTCTGATGGTGTCCGGCAATATGGATGCATTCCAGATCGAAAACCTGATGGACAACGAAATCGAAACCCATCATCACGAGGGCGAAGTGCCGGTGCACGTGATCGCCAAAGTCGGCGATGCAATGCCGGCGTTCGGTATTGTGGCTGCGGTAATGGGGGTGGTGCATACCATGGCCTCGGTGGGCATTCCACCGGCCGAACTGGGTATTCTGATCGCCAACGCGCTGGTCGGCACCTTCCTCGGTATTTTGCTGGCTTACGGCTTCGTCGGCCCGCTATCGGGTCTGCTGGAGCAAAAACTGGATGAATCGACCAAAATCTATCAATGCGTAAAGGTGACATTGCTGGCTAGTCTGAATGGCTATGCGCCTGCGTTATCGATTGAGTTCGGCCGCAAGGTCTTGTTCTCCACTGAACGGCCGACATTCCTTGAGCTGGAAGAGCATATTAAACAATCGAAATCAAAATAAGCAAAGAATAGGAAGCCGGAGACTGCATGGCCGAAGAGGGGCTACGCCCGATTATCGTTAAGCGCATCAAGAAGTCCCGCGGCGGTCATGGCAGCGGGGCCTGGAAAATTGCGTATGCCGACTTCGTGACGGCGATGATGGCGTTCTTCCTGCTGATGTGGTTGCTGGGTTCGACTGCCAAGGGTGATTTGCAGGGGATTTCCGAGTACTTCAAAACGCCGTTGAAGGTTGCCATGGCCGGCGGTTCCGGTAGTGGCGACTCGTCCAGCGTGTTGCCGGGCGGTGGCCGGGATTTGACGCGTCAGGACGGTCAGCTCAAGAAAGGCGACAACGATATCGTCAAGAAGAGCCTTAATCTGCGGGCGGCTCAGGCCGAGCTGGAGAAGCAGGACGCGATGCGTTTGAAAGAACTGAAAAAACGCATTGAAACAGCCATCGATAATAGCCCGACCTTGAAACAATTCAAAAATCAGTTGCTGCTCGATATCACTACGGAAGGCTTGCGGATTCAGATCGTCGACGAAAAAAATCGTCCGATGTTTGCGCTGGCAAGCGCCCAATTGCAACCGTACACCAGGGAGATCCTGCGCGAAATCGGCAAGACCCTGAATGATGTGCCGAATAAAATCAGCCTGTCGGGGCATACCGATGCCACGCCGTATACCAGCGGTGAAAAGGCGTATAGCAATTGGGAACTTTCGGCCGATCGCGCCAATGCGTCGCGGCGTGAATTGATCGCCGGCGGTATGGATGAATCCAAAATGTTGCGGGTGGTCGGTTTATCATCCGCAGTATTGCTGGATAAGGAAGACCCGTTCAATCCAATTAACCGGCGCATCAGCATTATTGTGATGAATAAGAGGGCGGAGGACGCAGTGGAAAAAGATAGTGGGGCGCTTCCCGTAACAAATGACGCGGATGTACGCGATAGTTTACTTCCAGCAGAAAATTCGAAATGAGTTCGCGCCAGCGGATATCGCTACCAAAAGGATGAGGCGGATATGGTGATAACACCGGTACTTGTTGAGTTCAAGCGCTTATTGCTTGACGTGGCCAGCGGCAGCGGCCTCCAATTGACCGAAGTTGAAACAGATTTGGTGCAAACCAATCATCTGTTAAACGAAGCCGTCGCAAAACTGAGCAGCAGTTTTCTCGATCTGCATAAGGCCGTCGCCTCTCAGCAGACGACCGTCGCCATGATCCTGGCGCAAGAAAGCAAGGCCACGCCGCTGCAAATCGATGCGCTGAAACAGCAGCAGCAGCAGATCGATATGCATGTCAATTCGGCCGTTACCGGCCTGCAATTCCAGGATATGACCAGCCAGTTGATCGAACGCACTCTCAAACGCGTACTCGGCTTGCGCGACGTACTTGGATTGCTCAGTGCCAGTAGTTGGAATGTCGTGCCTGAAACCGATCTGGCGCAAATGCATGCGATGTTGCAAAACATTAACCAGACCATGGAAGAGCGCCTGGTCGATCTGGAAAACGGTTTATGGAAAGCCGTTCGGCAGACGCATATGAGTAGTGGCGATATCGATTTGTTTTGATCAGGCCGTTTCACGACCTCATGTGGCGGCGCGGTCAGAGATTTTTAAAGTGAATATTGAGCATAGAAGGGGTGGAGAAATATATGTCGAAATCAATCCTCGCAGTGGACGATTCCGGTTCGCTGCGTCAGATGGTGGTATTCAGTTTGAAAGCTGCCGGCTATCAGGTGACTGAGGCGGTCGACGGTGTGGATGCATTGGCCAAGGCCAAGACACAGATTTTCGATCTGGTGCTGACCGATCAAAACATGCCGAACATGGATGGGCTGACGCTGATCCGAGCGTTGCGCGGCTTGCCTGAGTATGCCCGCGTGCCGATTCTGATGTTGACCACCGAGTTCAGCGACGATATGAAATCGAAGGGTAAAGCAGCTGGCGCCAATGGTTGGCTGGTCAAGCCGTTCGATCCACAACGTTTGACCGAAGTGGTCAAAAAAGTCATTGGTTGAAACAAGTAAAGATGAATTGCACCTATGACGGAGTTCAATAATGACCATTGATATGCGTCAATTTTTTCAAGTGTTTTTCGACGAAGCCGAAGAGGGGCTCGCGGAAATGGAAAAATTGCTCCTGTCGGTCGATGTGTCGAATCCGGACACGGAAGTCCTCAATGCGATTTTTCGCGCCGCACATTCGATCAAAGGCGGTTCGGCGACCTTCGGTCTGGCCGATCTGACCGATGTAACGCATCTGCTTGAATCGCTGCTCGATAAGCTGCGCAAAGGTGAAATGCCACTGACG
>JAQGNR010000118.1 GCA_028291765.1 Herbaspirillum sp. | reverse complement strand
GAGGTTATCCTTCTATACGCTTCGCTACTCAGGACGAACGTTTTTTCTTTAAAATTTTCGCAAAAATCCCGTTCGTCCTGAGTAGCGAAGCTTATCGAAGGATCACCACAACAGGTAAAAAAATAAGTTATCGCTCCGCAATCTTTCACGCAACAGCATCTTCCAGCGCATCAGCAGATTCCGGCAAAAATCCACCCGCCTGCGCCAGCCAAAGTCGCGCATACATGCCCTTCTTTTCCAGCAATTCCGCATGACTGCCCTGCTCCACAATCCGGCCGTGCTCGAATACCAGAATACGATCCAGATGCGCAATGGTCGATAGCCGATGCGCCACCACGATCACGGTTTTCTTGCGCATGACATCCTGCAGCGTTTCCTGAATCGCCTGTTCGGTAATCGAATCCAGACTCGACGTGGCTTCATCCAGAATCAATACCGGTGCGCCTTTCAGAATAACGCGCGCAATGGCGATGCGCTGCCGTTGACCGCCCGATAGCTTGACGCCGCGTTCGCCCACCAGCGCGTCATAGCCCTGCGCCATTTGTGCGATGAAATCGTGCGCATGCGCCTTGCGCGCTGCGATTTCGACTTCCTGATCGCTGGCCTCCAGACGGCCATAACGGATATTTTCCCGCAAGCTGCGATGGAACAGGCTGGGCTCCTGCGGGATCAGACTGAGTTGCTCGTGCAAGGCTTCCTGCGTGAAATTACGCAGATCGATGCCATCGACATGAATGCTGCCGCGCTGCGGATCGATGGTGCGCAAAATGAGACTGACGAAGGTCGATTTCCCCGAACCGGACGTGCCGACCAGACCGACATGCTGGCCGGCCGGAATCGAAACGCTCAGGCCTTCAAATAAATTCTCGCGTTCGCCATGCGCAAAATACACATCGCGAAATTCAATCGCGCCGCCGGCAACATCCAAGCCACGTGCCTGCGGCGTATCGATCAATTCATGCGGCTGGATAATCGCATGCACGCCATTGGCCACGTTGCCCACATATTCAAAAAATTCCAGAAAGCGGCGCGCAATATTGCGCCCTTCATTGATGATCATCAAAGACAGACTAACCGCCATCACGAAATCGGCGACACCGATTTTTTGCTGCTGCCATAACGTCAATGCATACACCAGCGTGCCGATCTTGAGCAAGGCAGCCGCGCTGAATTGGAACCAGCGGATACGCTCGGCGTAATCGTTGGAGCGGCGGATGGCCTTCATTTCCCGGCCCAGATAACGTTCCAGATTTTCGCGCTCGTAACCCAGCCTGGCGAACAAGCGCACGCTGTCTGCGTTCGATACCGCGTCTACTATCTTGCCGGTGGTTTCGCTGCGCGCGCCGGCTGCGGCCAAAGCATGCGGCTGGCACCACGTAGCCAGCCAATACGACAGGCCGATGAATAGCACCGCCCATGCGCCCACCAATACGCCGAGCCAGAGATAGGCATGCAACAGCAGACCCACCGCCACGCTCAGCACAATGGCCAGCGGCCAGAATTCGGCAATGATCGACAACATGATTTGGGACACGCCCAACGACGTTTCGCTGATGCGATGCACCAGCGCGCCGGCGAAATTATTGCTCATGTAGCGATGCGAATGGAGTTGCAGATAATGATAGATATGGCGCGTCACATTCTGACGCTGGCGCGGGGCGATCCGGATGTGGATCGCCCCTGCCATGCGTCCGAATATCAACTCGCCGAAACACAAAAAAACAAACATCAGCAATGGTGTGCGCAGCGTGGTGCTCCAGTCGTGGGCCAGCGATTGCGAGGTCGCCGTCGCCGTCACGCTATGGATGATGCGGCTCAGCGCATAAGGAATGGTGATGCCGAAACCGGCAGTCAAGCCTTCCAATACGATCATCGCCCCATACCATCCCTTGAACTGCAGAAAAAAATGCAGCACAAAACGGAACGGCGTATGCGGCAGGACAGGTGCGCCAGGTGCGCGCTGGAAATTGCTGGAATCGCTCATTTCGGTATTAGAACGCAAAAGCGCGAATGAGGCTATTGATGAAATGCGTTCTATAACGCCGGCGCCACCGCATCGGCCAGCGCAATGCGCTTCATCAAGCGCCGTTGGGAACCGTCGAAGTCCAGCCGGGCATGGGTTGAGCAGCGGTTGTCCCACATCACAATATCGCCGACTTTCCACTGATGCTGATAGATGAATCTGGATTGTTCGGCATGATCGCTGATCTGCTTGAGCAAATCGCGGCTTTCCTCTTCCGCCAGACCAATGATCTGGTCGGTCATCAGACGCGATACGAAAAGCGATTTTCGGCCGGTCTCGGGAATGGTCCGCACCACAGGATGGATCGCGTTCTGGGCCGCTTCGCCGAGCACTTTCTTGTCGGGGCTGGTTGCGCCGTAAGCATAGGTATTGAGCGCCAGGCGACCGTCGATTTTTTGCTTGATGTGGTCGGGCAGCGTTGAGTACGCGGCATACATATTGGCAAAACAGGTATCGCCGCCGCGGTCGGGAATCTCCACGGCATGCAGCACCGTGGCGCGGGTCGGCTTTTTCTGATGTACCCGATCGAAATGGAACGATAGTTCGCCATCCGGCAATGCGCCCACCGTCTGACCGTTTTCACGAATATTGGAGATAATCATCACCTCCTGACGCGTCGACAGCGGGCTGAGCTGGCGCGCATTTTCGATCTGCCCCATGCGCGCCATGAAGGCCACGAATTCGTCGTCGGAAAGAATCGGCCCGCGAATCAGTATGACCAGATTGCGATACCAGGCTTGCTGCAAGGCGTCGCGCTCTTCGTCGGTGAAATTGCGTGGATCGAAGCCGATCGCCTCGGCGCCGATAACGGGACTTAAAGGACGAAAAGAAATGCTCACAAATAACTCCTTGAATGATGTCGACTAGCACGCATTTCACAAATAATCAGCAAGCATCTGATCGAACATCTCGAACATCTCATCTCTGCTGTCTCCTGAATTTTTTATTTTTGAGAATGGATCGGTGATTTTTCGCAAAATCGTCTATCCGTTCTTTTATTTTTACTTTTAGGATTATGACGATATCGCTTGCAAAAACCTATGTAAAGTTACTTTTTCAGCTTTCAAGCATAACTAATAGTTATGCAGTCTGCGTCTGATCCCGTCCACTCAACTTGGCCAGATAAAGTGCTTCATCGGCGGCTCTGATCAACGAGGTTGCGGTATCGGCATCGGTGACCAGCGCCAGCACATTGACGCCGGCGCTGATGGTGACGATACCTTTCAAATTGCCGTCATGCCTGATTTCCAGTTCGCAGATGGCTTTGCGTATTTCTTCAGCCACCTTGAATGCGCCAGCTACATCGGTACTCGGCAGCAACAACGCAAACTCTTCACCGCCGTAACGCGCCGCCAGATCGCCGGCGCGGCCCTCGGCTGACTGAATTATTTTGCTGACCTGGCGCAGGCATTCGTCGCCGGCTAAATGGCCGTATATATCGTTATATTTCTTGAAGTGATCCACATCGATCATGATGAGCGCCAATGAACTGGCAGAGCGCACGGCGCGGCTCAATTCATTTTGCAGCACCGTGTCGAACTGGCGCCGGTTTGCCAAGCCGGTCAGACCGTCCTGCATTGCCAGCTTTTCCAGCGTCCGGTTCAAATCCAGCAATGCCTCCCCCGTGCGGCGCGCCTCTTCCTCCGCTTTGATACGCAGGTTAATCTGATCGACCAGACGGAATCCGAGATACCCGAGCGCCATCACGATAAAGGCGATAACCAATCCTTGCACCACCGTGGCCCGGCGCCATTCGGTCAGAATTTCATCCTTCGACAACGCCGCGCTGGCGAGCACCGGATAATGCTGCAAATGGCTATAAGCAAGCAAGCGCACTACGCCGTCTACAGGCGATTTATTAATGGCAATACCGCTTTCATTACGGGATGCGTAATTGGAGAACAACGGTCCGCTTGATACATCTTTGCCAACCGAATCGGGCAGCATCGGCCAACGTATCAAGGTAATACCCCTGTTCAGCGCCAGCAGGATCGAACCGTCGTGGCCGATGTCATACTCGGCATAAAAGTCATTGAAATAATCCAGCCGGATGGTCGCCAGCACCACGCCGGTAAAGTTTCCGTCTGCGTCGTTGAGTCGTCGCGACACAGGAATGACCCAGAGGTGACCCGCACGGATGCGAACGGGCACACCGATGTACGGCCCCAGATCCGGGTGCGTTTTATGAAAAATAAAATACTCGCGGCCGGCGTTATTTCTTTCCGGATCGAAAATATCTCTTGAATTGACCACAGGACGCCCCTCTTTATCGATGATAAACAGCGCATGCAATTCGGGAAGTTCCGCCACCCGCATCACCATCAGCTTATGCAAACGTTCCAGCGCTTGCGGCGAGGCGCCATCAATGGCGATGCGTTCGGTCAGACCGAGCAGTGCAGTGTCGGCTTTTTTGAAGGCATCATCGGCATGCTGGGATAGCGAACGCGCCATGTTCTGGGTTGCCGTTTCCAGTTCATGTAACTGGACTTCATGTGCGTTCCAGGCGCTCCAGGCAGTAATTGCCGCCAAAATCAAACAGACCAGCAATACGAAAAGTGTGGCGGCCATTGTTACCCGCGATTTGGAAAGACTTGCGGAATATGGCTTGGCGGTAGGCATAAGACCCTGTGTGTGAGATCGACTGGTATGTGAGATCGACTGATGCGTCGATCGATGCATCGATTGATGCTATCGATTGATGCTATTGATTCGGCAATGGCAGCGCTTACGCCGGCTTGATCTGCTGCATTCTAAAGTAAGCGGGCGTTGGCTTAAATGCAGGTTCATCCAGTAGTGGCGATAAATATCCTGAACATCCCCCATGGGTGTACACTGCGGAAATTCAAACGGAACACCTACAGTTCCTACCAGTTGCTTAGATTGGACATCTAACAACGCCTAATAATTTTAATATTGCACCTCCAAAGGGGATACAGATGTCCAAAAACGACGACGCCGTTCGCCTAAGCGCATTAATTCGCAAATTCCACGCTGAAATTCTTGAAAACTGGCTCACCCATTTGAAATCGCAGGCGATACGCTTCGATGCCAATGCGGAAGAAGCCACCCGGCGCTATTGCACCAATTTTCTGGAATTGCTGGCCAGAGCGGCTCAATCCGGCGACATATCCGATATAGAAACCCGCGAATGGGATGAAGTACGTCAACTGCTCACCGAGATTTCCCAGCAGCGCGCAAAACAAGGCTCGACGCCGAGCGAAACCGCGACCTTCGTTTTTTCGTTGAAACAATCGCTGTTTCCATCCATGCGCAAGGAACTGGTGCAGGAACCGGCTCTATTGGCCAACGATACCTGGGCGGTCACCACGCTAATGGATAAGCTCGGACTTTTCACGGTCGAGATATTCCAAAAAATCCGCGATCAGATCATTACCCGCCAGCAGCAGGAATTACTGGAACTCTCAACGCCTGTGGTCAAATTGTGGCAGAACATTCTTGCGCTGCCCTTGATCGGAACGCTAGATAGTGCGCGCACGCAAGTTGTCATGGAAAGCCTGCTGCAAAAGATCATTGAAACCGGCGCGGCCATCGCCATCATCGATATCACCGGCGTACCGACCGTCGATACCCTGGTCGCGCAGCATTTGCTCAAGACCATTGCCGCCGCGCGGCTGATGGGGGCCGACTGCATTATCAGCGGCATCCGCCCGCAAATCGCGCAAACGATTGTGCATCTCGGTGTCAATCTGGAAGACGTCATTACCAAAGCTACCTTGGCCGATGCATTTTTAATTGCGTTGGATCGCACCGGGGCGAAGATTGTGGCCAACGACGAGGCCTGAACAGATGGAACGCATCCCAATACTACGCATGGGTAAGTTACTGCTGGTCACGATTCAGGTCGATATGCACGACCGCCTGGCCATGACGCTGCAGGACGATTTGACCAACCGTATTGTGAAAGATCAGGCCAAAGGCGTGCTAATCGATATCTCGGCGCTGGACGTTGTCGATTCTTTTATCGGCCGCATGATCAGCAACACTGCCGCCATGGCGCGGGTGCTGGATGCACATACCGTTGTCGTAGGTATGCAGCCCGCTGTTGCCATTACCCTGGTCGAATTGGGGCTGGCCCTGACTGGCGTAAAAACGGCGCTGGATGTCGAAAAAGGTATCGTTCTGCTCGAAAGAAGCATCGCCCGATGATGATTGACGGCGCGCCTGCGCCCGCCCTCATTTCAACCATCATCTACCAGGCTGCAGCCGATGATGCGGCGGATAAGCAACAAAAGCTGCTGCTGACATCCGATGAGCATGTGGTGGCATTACGCAAACTCGTTCGTACATTAGCGCTTGAAATCAAATTGAGTCTGCTGGACCAGACCAAGCTGATTACGGCGGCCAGCGAGCTGGCGCGCAATACCTTGAAATATGGCGGCGGCGGCTTCGTGCGGACAGCGAGATTAGCCGACGGTGCACGCCGCGGCATCGGACTTAGTTTTGTCGATTCCGGCCCAGGCATCGCAGATGTGGAACAAGCATTAACCGACGGTTTCAGTACCGGCGGCGGCCTTGGCCTCGGTCTCGGCGGCGCCAGACGTTTAGTCGATGAGTTTGAGATAGTAACCAAGATCGGTAAAGGTACTGCCGTCACCATCATCAAATGGGGACATGTCTGAGCGCGCTTCAGATCGCCTTCAAGCAGAATTCGTATCGCCGATCAGCGTCAGCAAATGATCAATATCGGCAGGCTTGACGACATGATGATTAAAGCCTGCCTCTTTCGTTCTTTCCCTATCTTTTTCTGAACCGTATCCAGTCACAGCGATCAATTTCGTCCCGATAAATGCCGGCTCGCCACGCAACACGCGCGCGATTTCATAGCCATTCATGCCGGGCAAACCGAGATCCAGCAAAATAACATCCGGTTTATATTCACGCGCTGCCGTCAGCGCTTCTTGCCCGTTACGCGCCGTATAGGTTTTATGTCCGTAGGCGCCGAGAAGTATTGCCGTGGTTGTGGATGCATCGGCGTTGTCGTCGACGATCAGCACTGAGACCGATGTCGCCAATACGCGTTCGGCCGGCAGTCGCGCGGCGGTTTGCTGCCCGCTTGCACTCGACTTATCGGAAGCATCGTTTGCGACCGGATCGGCCATCGGCAACGTCAGCTCAAAACGGCTACCGCAACCATGGCCGGCGCTTTGCACGCTCACCGCACCGCCATGTAGTTCGATCAGCTTTTTCACCAACGACAAGCCGATACCCAAGCCATCCTGCGCCTGATCGGGCGTTACATCGCCCTGCGAAAACAGATTGAAAATTGTCTTGGCGCGCGCTTCCGAAATGCCAATGCCATTATCGTTGACGGAGATGACAATGTTTTGCGTATCTTTTTGCGCACCGCCTTGCATACGCCGCTGCGCAATCCGTACTTCAATGATCCCGCCGTGAGAGGTATATTTTGCCGCATTGTTCAGCAGGTTATTGACGGTCTGCGCCAAGCGCACTGCATCGCCGGCGACCCACGCCGGCTGCTCTGCATAAACCACCTCCAACGCATGTTCACGCTCGATAATTAACGGCATCGACGTTTCGATAGCGGTCCGCACCAATTCATTGATTTCCACAGGCGCCAGCTGCAACACAATTTTCCCCTGCGAAATGCGGGCGCTGTCCAGCAGATCGTTGACCAGACGGGTCATATGATCGACTTGCCGCAAAATAACCTGACGCGTAAATGCATGTTCTTCCGCATTTAACGGTGTCGGCTTTTGCATGATTTCAATGGCATTGCGAATCGGCGCCAACGGCGCGCGCAATTCATGCGCCAGCGTCGCCAGGAATTCATCCTTATGCGTGTCCGCGTCCTGCAGCATCTTTTCGGCCAGCTTCGAGGCAGAAATATCGCTGGTGATACGGGCAATGCGGTACGTCGCATTGGCGGCATTCTTCACCGGAAAAGCGCGATCGCGCACCCAACGCAATTTGCCGTCCGGCAGCACGATACGAAATTGTTCTTCGTAGGGTTGATTCTCAAACAGACGGTAAAAACTCTGTTCCACCCGATTGCGATCGTCGTAATGCACCGATTCCAGCCAGGCTTCGGGCCTCGCTTCAAGCGCGTTGCGTGAAGCGCCCCAAATCAAATCATAGGCCTCGCTGACATAGAGCAGCTCGCGATCGACCAGTGAACAAATCCAGAATACGTCATCGATGTTTTCCGCCATTTGGCGAAAGTGCTCTTCGCTTTCACGCAAGCGTTCGGCCTTCTCTTCAATTTCAGCATACAGCGCGACGACGCCACGATTGGTATCCTCCAGCTCTTGCGTCAGCGCCAATAGATCATCTTGCTTGGCGCGCAGCTCAGATAAGGTATCCAGCAATTCTTTGTTTTGCAGCTGTACTTCCGTCAAGGAATTGACCGGCGGCCTGGCGGAAACCTGCTCGACGATTTGCTTTAACCTGGGTGGCGTTGCGATAACGCCTTGCGGCAGCGATTTGCGTAAAGTGATCAGGGCGCCTCCGCCCCGCTCATCATGACAATCGCAACTGTCCATCAATCGGCGCGCGCTGATAAGAGCAGAATCGAGCGCTGCGCGATGTTCGCCCTCCAAGACGGCCGAATTTGCGCGAAATCCGCCGCCACTGCTCCTGATCCGAATATCCAGGGATGGCGAGGCCTGATCGTTGTTGATGAGAAATTCGACCTCGCCGCCCGACGCATATGAAAAAGCGTTACGTGCCAATTCGGAGACAGCGGTGGCAATCCGCACCTGATCCTGCTGTCCGAAATCCAGCAGCGAGGAGATATCGCGGGCGAACTGACGCACCGTTACCACGTCCTGCTCACTACTGATGCCGAGACTTGCAATGGTGGTGTTCATCACATAGTCCGATCGTTGCGTTTCATGACCAAAACCGTCGCATCATCGCGCACACGCGCAAAGTCGCGGAACAGCACCCCTGCGATCAGCGCCGGATGGCAATATTGCAGCCCCGGATATTTATCGAGATCCCATTGCGTCTCAATGCCATCCGAGCACATGATCAGCAGCGCTTGCGCCGGCCAGATTTGTTCAAACTCCTGCACCTTGCGCATATTGTTGCCGACGATACCGCTGTGTGAAACCAAGTGCTTGCGCCCGCCCGGTTCTACGACGGCGGCGCTGATGTTGCCAATGCCGGCGAACGTCACAATATCCGAAGCGACATCGAATTTAGCGACCGCGGCTGCGGCGCCGCGTGTAGTCAGTAGCGATTGATGCATGGCTTCGATCAATTCTGCGGGGTTTAAAGTGGTCGGCGCAAGCGCCAGTGTACGAACAGCCGCGCCGGCTGCGACTGCCGCATCCGGGCCATGCCCCAAACCATCCACCACCAGGATGGCTACACTATCGGCGTTGGCTTCAATGGCCCAGTCATCGCCGCATTCTTCTTCTCCCGCAACGGGTAGGCAGATAGCGCCGTGTTGTATCACCGTTTCCTTGGCGTATAAGGCCGAAGCCTCGGTGGTGCCGTCAGGAAATAAAAAATTACCGTGTATACACGAATAAAACGCAGCACCTTGACCGGGCGCCGAATAGGCATCGAAATCTTGAGAAAGCCGTCGGATCGCGCCCAAGCCGTTGCCGGCGGTACCGGTGGTCGAGATCCCGTCGCGCAAGCTTTGCGCGAGATTGACAATACCCTTCCCGCTATCGAGGGCCAGCATTTCAACCGCATTGCCGTTAGCGCGCTTGGCAGAGGTAATGAACAGCCATCCCTCCCCTGCGTGTTTCAGGATGTTGGTCGCTGCTTCGGTGATCACGATGGCCAACTGACCAGCTTGCGTCTCATTGAATTCGAGCAGATTGGTCAAGCGCCGGGCATAGCGGCGTACAGATGAGATATCGCTGGTATGCGTGATGAAGAACCCGCGTTGCCGTTGCGTGGCTAGCAAGACTCCCACTTTGTTATTTTCACAGCTTTGACTTCCCTTCTTTGGTATGCATATTAATGTCGCTGGTCAGCTTTTTTGCGCCAGTATATGCCAACGCGGCCAACACGCGACATTAACCACACATTGCGCAGTAATCGCTTCGCCCTGAGCAGGCCGCAGGCCGCGGGTTTCCGATAGCCCTGAGCCTGTCGACGGGAAGGTCACCGCAACCAGTAAAACTCAAAGGATGCCCATAAAAATTCCTGATGAAGCATCGCTTTGATTTCTCCGATCCCGTAATACCTCGCCAGGCGCGCCGCAATATGTTCTTGCGGCATCCTTGATCGCATGCAAAAATTGCCCACCAAATTCATATGCCCACCATGCACCGTCCTCATCTCGATGTAAGCGATTCATCTTTCACCGCGCAAGACGCCGTGGAACAGGAACGTCTGCGCCTGGCGCATGATCTGCATGACGATCTCGGCAGCCTGCTGATCGCCGCCAAAATGGCGATGACGCCCTTCCTGAACGGTTCGCAAAAAAACGTGGCCGATCTGAAGGCCGCTGCGGCGCGCGCCAATGCGCTGATCGATCAGGCGATCGATGCCATGCATCGCACCCTGCATGATCTGCGCCCGCCGGAACTGAAGCTGGGTCTGGTGGCCGCGCTTGCGCAAATGGCAACCGACTACCAATTACAGGCGCTGCCCTGCGATTTTTCATCGAATCAGGCGGAAATCGACGTCGCCCCGGAAGTCACGCTGGGCTTGTTGCGGATCTGCCGCGAAGCGCTGACCAACGTCAGCAAACATGCCGCCGCCAGCCGAGTGGTGTTACATCTTGTCCAGCAACCGATTGCCGATGCAGCCGATGCAACCAATACAGGCGATACCGCAGTTGGCGATATGCTGATGCTCGACATCATCGACGACGGGCGCGGCTATCCCGCCGAAGCACCGGCCGGCGCCAGTATCGAACGCCGGGTACGAGCGCTGGGCGGGACGCTGGAACGGCCTGCGAGCGCCAGCGGCTGCCATCTGAAAATCCGCATTCCAATCCCCTTCCCTGCCCGGCACAGGAAGCAGCTAAAATAGCGCGATTTAACCCAGATTCGCCAAGATTCGCTAAGCCAAGGTCCGCTGCCTCGCCATGCCAAAAAAACCTGCCGCCGTCCTGAAAGTACTGATTGCCGACGATCATCCGGTCGTCATCGAAGGCCTCAAGCGCATCTGCGACGACGCTGCGGATATGGCGGTGGCCGGCGTCGCTGAAAACGGACTGGATGCCATCAAACTCTGCCGCAAAGTCGACGCCGCCATTCTGCTGCTCGATATTGCCATGCCCGACCGCAGCGGCATCGAGGTGCTCAAGCAGCTACGCAAGGAATTGCCGAAATTGCCGGTGTTGATGCTATCAATCCACCGCGAAGAACAATACGCGATCCGTTGCCTGAAGGCCGGCGCCGCAGGTTTCCTGAACAAACAGACCGTCCCCACCGAGCTGGTAGATGCCATTCGCCTGATCGTCTCGGGACGCAAATACATCAGCCCCGCGCTGGCGCAAGAGCTGGCGAACCAGATCGGCGTGGATCACGAAGCCCCGCTGCACAAAGACCTTTCCGATCGTGAATATCAAACACTGATCATGATTGCATCCGGCAAGACTGTGAGCGATATCGCCAGCGAATTATTACTGTCCGTAAAAACCATCAGCATGTACCGCTCGCGCCTATTGGCCAAAATGAAGTTGCGGCATAATGCCGAGCTGACCCACTATGCGATCAAAAATCATCTGGTCGATGAATGAGGCGGGCGTACTGGCGTACGGGAGCATGAGGCACTCAGAGCGGAAAACAGCTAGTTAATTTTTTGATGGAAGTTGTTGTTTTTGAACCAACTTGCAGGATGGATCGCATAGTATGTGCACACAAAAATAGCTCTGCTCATGATGGCGGAAATGGTGGCGGGAAGAGGGAATGAACAAACCACAACGCAGCACAGTCGATATCGCGCGCGAAGCGTTTCAAAGTCTGGCCACTCGAAAAGTAGCGCCGACCCCCGAAGCCTATCGCGCCGCTTATGAGGAATTCGCCGGCCAATTCGGCAATACCGATCCAGGCGCGGTTCTGGCTGTCTTCGCACAGTCCCTGGTCCGCCTGCCGGGTGAAGCCGGTCGCCTGGGTCAGCGCTTGACGCAGGCTTCCGAGATGCGCGATTGGGACGACTACAGCAATACGCTAAGCGCGATCACCGAACAATATCTGATGCCCCGCGCCGGCGCACTGGTCGGCGCCATGGCGCCGCTGGATCCTAACCGCGAATTTATTAACGACACCCGCAAAGATGCCATTCTGCGTGAACTGCTGTCGCGCTTGCTGTCGTTTAACATTGCATCGTTTTTAGTAGGCGATGCCCCTGAATTGGCCAAAGAAGCCAAGCGGCTGGGGCAAGAGCTGAAAACCGCTTTTTCCGAGGCCGCGATCATGGATGTCGCCGGCCGTGTGAAGCAGCTCAGTTTTCAGATTGAATTGAAAAGCGATGATATTACGCAGCAACAGGACTTGCTGATGCGCCTGTTTCAATTGCTGCTGGATAATATTCATGCGCTGCTTGAAAAAGGTTCATGGCTGAGCGGGCAAATCGCCAACGTCCAGGACTTGATTGCGGGGCCGATCAACCAGACCTCGCTGGGCGATGCAACGCGCAGCCTGAAAGAAGTCATTTACAAGCAAGGTCTGCTTAAAGACACGCTGAACGAAGAAAAAATCACGGTCAAGAACCTGATGCTCAATTTCGTCGACAATCTGGGCAAAATCGTCACCAGCACCAGCAGTTATCACGAGACCATCGGCGCTTATTCCGAAAAAGTCGGCAAGGCCAGCAGCATCGGCGATCTGAACGCGGTTCTCAACGACATCATGAAAGAAACCCGCAGCGCACAATACGATGCGCTCAAAGCGCGCGATGAAATGAACTACGCGCGCCAGGAAGTGCAGAAAGCCGAAGCGCGGGTGCAGACGCTGGAGTCGCAACTGGTGCAAATGAGCGAAATGGTGCGCGAAGATCAATTGACCGGCAGCCTGAACCGGCGCGGTCTGGACGAAACGCTCACGCGCGAAATCATCGCCGCCAATCGCCGCGGCACGCCCTTGTGTATTGCGTTGCTGGATCTGGATGATTTCAAACGTCTCAACGATACCCACGGCCATAGCGCGGGCGACGAAGTGCTGATCCATCTGGTGAAAGTCGTCAAAGATACATTGCGCAGGCTCGATGTCATCGCACGCTTCGGCGGTGAGGAGTTCCTGATCGTCTTGCCGGAAACCCCGCCAGAAGAAGCGATGCTGACGATTACGCGGGTGCAACGCGAATTGACCAAACGCATCTTCATGCACAACCGTGAAAAATTGCTGATTACGTTTAGCGCCGGCATTGCCATGATGGCGCAAGGCGAAGGACAAAGCGAGATGATCAAACGCGCCGATACCGCTTTATATCGTGCGAAAAATGCGGGTAAAAATCGTATTGTGATGGCGAATCCGCCGGTCTAGGGCAACGCTGATGAAGCGCCATGGGCGGCTGTTCAGTTAAGGCGCGTCAGGCGGGGTGTGGCGCGATGTTGTGCGCAGTGAGGTAAAGAAGGGAGGTGGCCGCAGGCCACCGGAATGACACGAACG
>JAQGNR010000108.1 GCA_028291765.1 Herbaspirillum sp. | reverse complement strand
ATCGCGGCGCATTAAAACGTAACGATAAACGCCGCGCCCGCTGAATCGTCATGCTGCACCGACAGATTCCAATCGTGCGCGAGCGCGATTTCATTGCAGATCGCCAGTCCCAGGCCGGCGCCGCTGTCGCGCCTGTCGGGACCGCGCCAGAATCGTTTAAAAATAAAGGGAAGATCGGCCGCGGCAATGCCGCTGCCGTTATCGCGCACGCTTAATTGACCGGCCCCGAGGGTGACCAGGATGTTGCTGCCTTTAGGCGAATGATACAAAGCGTTTTCGAGAAGATTTTTGACCAGTACGAATAATGCCGACCCGTCCGCATGCAGTAGTAAAATTTCAACGGGTAAAATCATGTCGACCCGGATGCCGACACGATCTGCAAGACGCTTCAAATGCTCTACCGCATCGCTGACAACGATCGCAACGTCGATTTCCTCGAACAGAAAATTCTTTCGATCGCTGACTTCGGCCAGATGCAAAAGTTGGTGAACCTGCCGCGCCATCCGGTCGACATCCTTTAACAATAACTGCCGGTCGGCCAGCCCGCCGAGTTCCAGTTCGCCCCGAATCAGCGCCAGCGGCGTTTTCAGCTCGTGCGCCACCGTAGCGAGAAATTCCTGCTGCACTCGGTAACCGACTTCCAGCCGGTCCAGCGCGTTGTTGAATGCATCGATCAAAGGCAGTAATTCTTTCGGCATCTCCTCAGTCGGCAGACGCGCATTCAGGTTATTCAACTCGATGCGGCTAGCCCCCTCGGAAGCATTGCGCAACGGTCGCAACGCGCGGTTGCACCCCAACCAGACCACCGCTACGAACACCAGCATTGCAATGAGCACCGTGATCGTCGCGGCCGCGCCGAAACTGGTGCTGTTGAAGCCTAACAGCGCTTGTTGCAGTCGCTCGCTGCGCCCCATCTGTACATAGTATTTTTGTTGGCCATGCATGGCGATCTTGGTCAATACGTGCAAAGCGACGCCTGAATTGGTCAGCACGAAATTCGTCTCGGGCGCAACAGGAAGCGTAAAGCGCTCATTTTGCGGCGCAAAAGGTATTTTTACGCCATCGGAAGATGCCAGCACAATCCCCTGATCGTCCAGAATCCGGTAGATGTCGTCGGAACGCAATGCATCGTAGGCGATTTTGGTCCGCGGCATGATGACGACGCCTGAAAATTTCCCGTCCGGGCCGAAACGCAAGCCCTCGATAAGGCGATCCATGTTCTCGTGCTGCTCATGCCGGAGAAAGGTCTCCGGACTCCAGTGAAACACGGCCATCAGCGCGGCAAACGCCAAAGCGCTGATGATAAGCAGCGTGGCTACGGCGGAAATAATTAATTTGGACGATAAGCTACGCTGCATGATCCATCTTTTGCAAAGCAAAACCATAACCCCTGACATTCGCGATTTCGATGCCGCTATCGATTGCAAGCATTTTGCGCCGGAGACGATGCAGCGCCACATCCAATGCGTTCGGCGTCACCGCATCGCTCAATCCCCAGGCCGCCATTTCGAGCGCCGTGCGGCGTACCGGGCGGCCGGCGGCGCGCACCAGACTCAGCATTAGCTGTAATTCCGATGGCGCCAGCGATACCGAATCGACGCCCGACTGCATGCAACTGGTCTCGGGTATGACCTGCAAGTCGAGATATTCGGGGATCAGGCTTTGCAATTGCGGCGGACGCCGTATCAGGGCGCGCATTCTGGCGACCAATTCTTCCATTGAAAACGGCTTGGGCAGATAATCGTCGGCGCCCGCCTCCAGCCCCGCTACGCGATCATGCAGCGCATCAAGCGCAGTCAGCATCAGGCATGGCGCCACCACTCCTTTTGCCCGTAAGCTTCGCAGCAGATCGAGGCCGTCGCCGTCCGGCAAGCCGCGATCTATGATGAGCGCCGTGTAGGGCACGCGCATAAAGCCATCGGCCGCATGGTCGATGCGGCCATAAATATCGACCTCGATTCCCGCCCCGGCCAAGGCCTGGCGGATCATCAACGCCATGCGCTCGTGGTCTTCCAATAAGCCGATTCGGTTCATC
Organism: Herbaspirillum sp.; assembly: GCA_028291765.1. Classification (GTDB taxonomy): domain Bacteria; phylum Pseudomonadota; class Gammaproteobacteria; order Burkholderiales; family Burkholderiaceae_D; genus Herbaspirillum. Next base: position 10,462 of record JAQGNR010000108.1, on the reverse strand, counting down.
GTGCGCTCATCATCAGAATTTATGCAAATAACCTATGCGAAAGCCCGCCGACGATGACTTGTCGACCAAGGGGCTGTTCTTGATGCCGGAACCGCGATGCAGGTCGGTCACGTCCATCAGAATCAACTGCTTCGGCGTCAACGCATATTCGGCGCGCAGCCCGCCCTCGATATTGCTGGTCGATTGCCCGATATAGGCCGGCCGGTCGACCGCGACTTCATTAGCCTTCACGCCATAGTAATAATCGACATAATTGCTGTTCATCCAGGTCGCACTGATATGCGGAGTCAGCTTAAATCTTCTGCTCATGACAAACCCATGTTCCGCGCCCAAGGTAACGGTGCTGCCCTTGGTGCTGCCGGCGGTCAGCCATTCCAGCGAAAGTTTGGCAAATCGATTGTCCCAGGTGGCAGTGGCGCCGCCCCACAGGCTGCCATTGCGGTTTTCCATGCCTTGCAAATTGGCGGACTCGCTGGCTTTGTAGCCGCCGCCGAAATCGTACTTCGCCCGCAAGGTGAACGTGAAGGCATCGCCATAGGAGGGTAACTTGTAATCGAGGGTATTGCCAAAAAAATGAATATTACGGCTTTCATACATCACCAGCGGAAGCGCCGAAAAGCGCTTGGTGATACCCCGATACGGGCTATGTTCCATGCCCACGCCCAACCCCAGCCCCCATTGGGTTTCATCGACCGGATGCGGCTCTTCCACCGTGACAGGCTGGATCTGGGCATGCGCGAGACCGGTCAGGGCGAACATGCCTGTGCCGATCATTGTTGTGGCAGCTACGCGCAAGAAAGGCTTGAAATTATGCATATCGACTCCGAAAGGGGATAGGGATTGTTATTTGAATGCGGTACGACATGTTCAGCGATGTCTTATTACTGTTTACTTACCGGCATTTTTATATCGAAAATAATCGCCTGGCCAAGGCAATGCGGTGCGATCGCAGCCATGCCTGGGCATCGGAGACAATGGTGAAAACGAGCGGCGCCGCCAGCAGACTGGGCGCAATGGAAGAAATAGGAAAGCGGCCACTCTGCAGGCCTATTCCGGTAAAAAGTTGAATGCTAATTTATGTGCTAATTTACGCGCTTCATTAATCCGATTTGAATAAAAAAATAATCAAGCCCTTATGGAAACCTACCCAAAAGACATCTACACAGAACCCGACCCGGACGCCGACACACTGGCCAATCTGGGCCCGCTCACCGGCATGGCAGGCATCTGGATCGGTGAACGCGGCCTCGACGTTAATCCCAAGGCCGATGGCCCGGAGAAACGCGCTTTCATAGAACGCATCGAACTGCACCCGATCGATGCACAAACCAATGGCCCGCAGATCCTCTACGGACTACGCTATCGCATCCATATCCTCGAACCAGGCAAAGTAGAGACTTTCCACGATCAGGTCGGCTACTGGCTATGGGAGCCGGCCACCGGCGCCATCATGCAGACGCTCTCCATACCGCGCGGTCAAACAGCCATGGCCACCGGGGTTGCCGCAGCCGATGCAAAAACATTCCGCCTGGAAGCAGTGCGCGGCAACACCACCAATGGCATCCTCTCCAATCCATTTCTGGAATATGCCTTCCGGACCGACCGCTACACCATCACAGTGTCCATTCATGACGACGGCACCTGGTCATACGAGCAAGAAACGCTATTGATCATTCCAGGAAAAACAGAACCGTTTCGCCACACCGACCGCAACAAACTGCGCAAGATCGGCGAGCCTACGCTGAACCCTGCCGCGCAAGCTGAAGCTGAAGCCAAAGCCCAAGCTGAAATTTGATGAAATCAGCCTCCCGCCTTACTTTAGTCCGGTGCTGTTTGTTTGCCTTGGCACTGGCCGGTGCGCTCGCCGGCTGTGCCGATCCGAACGAGCATGCCAACGCCATGGCGCAACCGGCCGGCCTGCGGCGCGAACAGATCGATGCGGGCCGCTTCGTGTTGACCACGTTTGTCCGCATTAGCCATCCCGAGCTGCCGCTGACCGTTTATATCGAGGGCGACGGGCTGGCCTGGCGCTCGCGCTATCAAGCTTCCGATGATCCGACGCCGCATCAAGCGCTGGGCCTGGCGCTCGCGGTGGCAGACCCGGCGCCCAATGTAGTCTACCTGGCGCGTCCCTGCCAATTTACGCCCATGGCAACGAACCCAATCTGCAGCGCCACGTACTGGACCGACAAGCGCTACGCAGAAGAAGTGGTCGCCGCCCTGAACCAGGCGGTCTCGCATTACGCCGCTCAAGTACCGGCGCAGCGCATTCAGCTCGTCGGTTATTCGGGCGGCGGCGCATTGGCTGTGCTGATCGCCGCCAGACGCAGCGACGTGGCATCGCTGCGCACGGTGGCCGGCAATCTCGATCATGCCGCAGTCAATCGTCTGCATAAAGTATCGGCCATGCCGGCGTCGCTCAATGCAATCGACGTTGCGCGGCAAGTCGCGGCCATCCCCCAGATCCATTTCAGCGGGGCCGACGACACCGTCGTGCCGCCTGCGATTGCACAAAATTTTGTCGCCGCCGCGGCAGGCGCATGCGCACAAACGCGCATCGTGCCGGGCATGTCGCACGACAGTCATTGGGAGCGCCGATGGCCGGACTTGCTGGCGATCGCGCCTCGCTGCTCTTCAGGAAAAATACATGAATAACGCGCATCTGACCGCTGTACCCCACACGCTCAAAACCGCGGATCGTGCGGCCCATTACGGCCACGACGGCGCGGTATTGTGGCTGACCGGATTGTCTGCATCGGGTAAATCGTCATTATCGATGGCCCTTGAACATGCGCTGACCAAGCTGGGCTATTCCTGTTACGTGCTCGATGGCGATAATGTGCGCAGGGGCTTGAACGCCAATCTCGGCTTCAGCCCGGAACATCGCACCGAGAATATTCGGCGGGTAGGCGAAGTCGCGGCATTGTTTGCCGATGCCGGCTTGATTTGCATCACCGCGTTCATTTCTCCCTATCGCGCCGATCGCGCGCGGGCCCGGCAATCCTGCCTGGAAGCGTTTCACGAAATCCATATCGCGGCCGATCTGGCGACCTGCGAGTCGCGCGACCCCAAGGGGCTTTACAAGAAAGCGCGTTCCGGCGAGCTGCGCGAATTTACCGGCATCACCGCGCCCTATGAAGCGCCGGAACATCCGGAATTAGTGATCGATACCGCCGGCGAAACGGTCGCGGCGAGCCTGGAAAAGCTGGTGAACTATGTCGTTGGAAAGATTCCGTTCGGTGAACGGACGCTGCTTGAAACCGGGCTCCCGTAAACATGCCCGACAGCATGCCTGAGCTATTCGGCGAAAATCTCGACCATCAGGCCGCGCAGCCACTGGTTGCCCTCATCCTGATTGAAACGCCGATGCCAGAAAATATTGGTTTGCAGCGATGGCAAACGCAAGGGCGGGCGCAGGTAATTTAGCTTGAATGGCGCCGCCGCCCGCTCCGCCAGTTTTTGCGGCACCGTCACCACCAGATCGGTACTGCTGACGATGTAAGGCACCGCCGTGAAATGCGGCACCCGGAATTTGCTCGCCGCCCGCACCCCGGCCTTTTCCAGCATCTGATTGATACGGTCATACGGGCTCTCCAGCGACGCCACGAACAAATGCTGCGCGGCCAGAAACCGCGGCAACGTCAATGTGCCCTGCTCCAGCGCGTGCCCGGCACGGAACATGCTGACGTAGGGCTGGCGAAACAGGCGTCTTTGGTAGAGCGCACTCGATATATTGTCGAACGCACCAATCGCCAGATCGACCCGGCCCGCTTCCATTTCTTCTTTCAGATCGATGGTGCCGGCGCGCACGCTGGCAATCTGGATTCCTGGCGCCAGTGCGCTGCATTTCTCAATCAGCACCGGCATGAAATAGACCTCGCCGACATCCGTCATCGCAATCGTGAAACGGCGCTCGCTGACGGCCGGACTGAAGGGCGCCTGCCGGTTCAAGGCCTGCGTCACCCCGGCCAGCGCGGCTGCGATCGGCTCGGCCAGATGCTCCGCCAAGGGGGTCGGCTGCATGCCCAGCGAGGTACGCACGAACAACTCATCGCCCAAAGCCCGCCGCAGCCGCGCCAATGCATTGCTGACCGCCGATTGCGTCAGATGCAGCCGCTTGGCGGCCGACGATATCTGGCGTGCATGGAACACTTCATGGAACACCACCAGCAGATTCAAATCGATATCGCGCGGCTCAATCATGATGTCACCAACTATTTATGAAATTCATAGTCTACATTTTTATATTCACAGTATAAAAAAAGTATATTGCATCACGGTTTGAAAATCCTTTAAGTTTTACCTGTTAAGGTGATCCTTCGATACGGGCTGACGCCCTACTCAGGACGAACGGGGTTTTTTAAAAATATAAAGAAAAACCGCTCGTCCCTGAACGGGTTTTTTTTGAAAATTTAAAGAAAAACCGTTCGTCCTGAGCAGGGCAGAGCCCGTATCGAAGGATCACCTCAACAGGTAAAACTTAAAGGATATGCACACAAAACCCGGACGAATCGACATAAATTAAATAGGGAGTCTGCATGGACGCGTTGACCTTGACCGATACGGGCCGCTACCAATCCGGCTTTGGCAATGAATTTGCCAGCGAAGCCCTGCCCGGCGCGCTGCCGGCGCACCGCAATTCTCCCCAACGCGCCGCTTACGGCTTATACGCCGAACAGCTCTCCGGCACCGCCTTCTCAGCGCCGCGCAGCCAAAACCGCCGTTCCTGGCTGTACCGCATCCGCCCCGCGGCAATGCATCAGCCATTCAAACAAATCGATCAAGGCCGCATCGTCAGCCGCTTCGACCAGTTGGCCGCATCGCCCAACCAATTGCGCTGGGACCCGCTGCCGTTGCCGCCGCCGGAGGCGCCGACCGATTTCATCCAAGGCTGGCTCACCATGGCCGGCAACGGTTCGCCCGCGGCGCAAAGCGGCAACGCGATCCATCTCTATGCGGCCAATCGTTCAATGACGGAACGCTACTTTTACTGCGCCGACGGCGAATTGCTGATCGTGCCGCAGCAGGGCCGCCTGCATATCGCCACCGAATTGGGCCTGATTGCACTCGAACCGCAGGAAATTGCCGTCATACCGCGCGGTGTGCGCTTCCAGGTCAGCCTGCCCGATGGCAGCGCGCGCGGCTACATCTGCGAAAACTACGGCGCGCTGCTGCGCCTGCCCGATCTGGGCGTGATCGGTTCCAACGGTCTGGCCAACCCGCGTGATTTTCTGACGCCGCACGCGGCTTACCAAGACCGCGAAGGCGATTTCGAATTAGTGGCCAAATTCGGCGGCAATCTCTGGTCCGCAAAAATAGATCACTCGCCACTGGATGTGGTCGCCTGGCATGGCAACTACGCACCTTATAAATACGATCTGCGCCACTTCAGCCCAATCGGTTCGATCGGCCACGACCACCCGGACCCATCGATCTTTCTGGTGTTGCATGCCCCCAGCAACACGCCCGGCGTCGACACGCTCGATTTCGTAGTATTCCCGCCGCGCTGGCTGGTGGCCGAAGATACCTTCCGCCCGCCCTGGTTCCACCGTAACGTTGCCAGCGAATTCATGGGGCTGATCCACGGCCAGTACGACGCCAAGGCCGAGGGCTTCGCGCCCGGCGGCGCCAGTCTGCACAATTGCATGAGCGGCCACGGCCCCGACGCCTCCACCTTCGAACAGGCCAGCAGCACCGATACCAGCATCCCTCGCAAGCTCGAACACACCATGGCATTTATGTTCGAGACCAAACAGGTGATCTGCCCTACCGCACAGGCGCTGGCCTCGGCGCAGTTGCAGGCTGATTATTACGCCTGCTGGAGCGGCCTCAAAAAGAACTTTAATCCGGAACAAAAATGAACACACTTTTAAATGAAACGCATGACAGCCGCCTGCGCAGTTCGGTCGATTCCGCCAATCTGCCGGGGGCCGACTTCACGCTTCAAAACCTGCCGTTCGGCGTTTTCCGCCGGCGCGGCAGCGGCGAAGTTTTCCGGGTCGGCGTCGCCATCGGCGATCAAATTTTCGACATTGAAGCGGCGCTGCGCGGCGGCCTCTTTGCGCAAGCAGATGCGCTGAACGCACAGGCTATCGCCGCCGCCTGCAGCGATAGTTTGAATGCGCTGATGGCGCTGAGTGCGCCGGCCTGGTCGGCATTGCGGCTGACGTTGTCGCGCCTGTTGCGCAGCGATGCGCCGCCGGCGCTAGCGGCCAGGTTGCCGGCGGCGCTGCTGGCGCAAAGCGAAGCGGAATATGCATTGCCGGCCCGGATCGGCGATTACACCGATTTTTATGCCTCGATTCATCACGCTACGGCAGTTGGAAAATTGTTTCGCCCGGAGCAGCCGCTGCTGCCTAATTACAAGTGGGTGCCGATCGGTTACCACGGACGCGCCTCATCGATTGCAGTCTCCGGCCAGCAATTCCTGCGCCCGCTGGGCCAGACGCTCGCAGCGGGCGCGACCGTACCGGTGCTTGCTCCCACCAAACGGCTCGACTACGAACTTGAGGTCGGCATTTTCATCGGCGCCGGCAATGCCATCGGCAGCGCGATTGCGATGCGCGATGCCGAGTCGCATGTGTTCGGGTTGTGCCTGCTCAACGATTGGTCGGCGCGCGATATCCAGGCCTGGGAATACCAGCCGCTGGGCCCCTTCCTGGCCAAGAATTTCGCCTCCACGATTTCGCCCTGGATCGTCACGCTGGAAGCACTGGCGCCTTATCGCACCGCCTGGACCCGCGACGCCGCCGATCCACAGCCGTTGCCGTATCTGGATTCGGACCAACTACGCGCCGGCGGCGGCTTCGACGTGCAGCTCGAAGTGCTGCTGCAAACGGCATCGATGCAGCGCGACGGCCTGCCGCCGGCGCGTGTTTCGCTATCGAACTTCCGTTATGCATACTGGAGCGTGTCGCAATTGATAGCGCACCACACGGTCGGCGGCTGCAATTTGCAGCCCGGCGATCTGCTCGGCTCCGGCACCCAATCCGGCCCGACGCCGGAACAAGCCGGCTCGCTGCTGGAATTGACCGCCGGTGGCAAGAATCGGCTGACCTTGCCCAACGGTGAAACGCGCCTGTTCCTGGAAGATGGCGACACCGTCGCCATGCGCGGCTGGGCCGAGAAACCCGGCTGCGCGCGCATCGGCTTCGGCGAGGTGGCGGGTACGATATTGCCGCCGCGAGCCTAGAATTGGCAAGAAAATTTACCAGTAAGAAATATTTATTTGCAGCAATTTTGTTTGTGGATATAACGCCACTGAGTAATTGAGTGGTTTCGTCGGGGAATCGCAACTATTTCAGAAAAAAGACTGTCTCCACAGCGCTCATGCGGCCATCATGTGATGGTTCGCATCCTGGCCGCCCCGAAAATCATCTTGCATCACGAAGTTGAAAATTAAATATAAATAAGAAAGGGGCGTCCATCATGAAATGGAATGTCGGAACCAAGATCGGTACCGGGATTGGCATCGCGCTAGTGATTTTTTTCCTGGTAGGCGCAGCCTCCTATCAAAGGACAATTCGCTTGATCGAGACGTCAGACTGGCGCGAACACTCCTATCAAGTTCTGTTGGTGCTCAAGGAGCCTCCTTCATTGCTGCAGGAAGTCGAGTTAGCTAATCGCAGCTATTACCTCACTGAGCAGGAGCGTTTTCTTGAACAGTCCCGGGCCGCTGGCGAGAAAATTGGCCTGGCGCTTGAGAATCTTCGAAAATTGACGGCGGACAATCCGCTCCAGCAAAAACGCCTCGACGTCCTAGGGCCGATGATCAAAGAGCGTATGGATTTTTCCGAGCAAACGGCCAAGCTATTCCGAACAAATGGCGTTAAAGCGGCTGTTGAGCGCATAAAAAGCGACAACGGCAAGGCGATCAAAGAAGGGATCAAACGGATCATCGATCAGATTCAAAGTGAGGAGATCGCCTTGCTCAAGCAACGATCCGAAGAGAACGAGGACGATGCCACTGTTGTGAAATGGACTATCGTACTCGGTACCTCGGCCGCGGTGCTGTTCGCGGCACTGGCAGGCTGGGCGATCACGCGCAATATTGCGCGACCGCTGCAACAAATCACCGGCGTGGCCGAGCGTATTACCGCCGGCGATTTGAGCGTCAAGCTGGCGACCGATACGCGCAGCGACGAAGTGGGGGTACTGATACGAGCGTTCAACCGCATGACGCTGTCTTTGCAGGAAATGGCCAGCGCGGCTGAGCAGATTGCTGCCGGCGACCTGCGCTCGGTCGTGAAACCCCAATCCGCAGACGATGTCCTCGGCAATGCCTTCGCGCGCATGGGCGATGACCTGCGTGCGCAGATTCGCGAGTTGATCGAAGGTGCGAATGTACTAGGCGCGGCGGCCAGTGAAATCCTTGCCTCGACCACCCAATTGGCCGCCAGCGCCAGCGAGTCGGCTGCAGCCGTGAGCGAAACCAGCGTCACTGTGGAAGAAGTGCGGCAAACGGCGCAGATGGCGAGCCAGAAGGCCAAACTGGTGTCCGATGGCGGGCAGAAGTCGGCGCAAACTTCCTTGGGCGGGCGCAAGTCTGCCGAAGACCTTGGCGCCGGCATGCAACGCATCCGCCTGCAAATGGAAGCGATCGCCGCCAGCATGATGAGGCTGTCGGAGCAAAGTGAGGCTATCGGGCAGATTATCGCTACCGTGGAAGATTTGGCCGCACAGTCCAACCTGCTGGCGGTGAACGCCGCCATCGAGGCGGCCAAGGCAGGAGAGCACGGCAAGGGCTTCGGCGTGGTAGCGCAAGAGGTCAAGAGCTTGGCCGAGCAATCGCGCCAGGCGACCAACCAGGTACGCTCCATCTTGGGCGACATTCAAAAAGCCACCGGCGCTGCAATGATGGCGACCGAGGAAGGCGGCAAGGCGGTCGAAGCAGGAACCCAGCAGACTGAGATAGCGGGCGGCTCGATCCAGGCGCTGGCGCTCAGTGTGAACGAGGCGGCGCAGACGGCGACCCAGATCGCAGCCTCCAGCCAGCAGCAGTTGGCCGGAATGGACCAGTTGACCGGTGCGATGGAAAACATCAGACAGACCAGCAGCCAGAATGTGGCGAGTACCAAACAACTGGAAACTGCCGCCGGCAATTTGAACCAGCTCGGGCAGCGGCTTAAACGAATGGTCGAGCGTTACAAAGTATAGAAAGCGTTTCCCATAGCGAAAATCGTCAAGCAGGTGAAATAATTGGCCAATTAGCGCAATATGCACGCGCAAGAAAAATATAAGCAAATAAAAACGGCTCCTGTGGAGACAAAAAAAATGACATTCATTGCTGTTGCCCGCGCATCCATCGCGCTGCTGCTCATGAGCTTGATTACCCTGCCCTGCCTGGCGCAGGATTATTCAATCCTCAATTACAGCGGGCCGGATCGGACCGAAAAACTATTGGCCGCGGCGAAACAGGAAGGCGGACTGACGCTCTATACATCGATCGCCGAGAACGACATGCCGCTGCTCAAGGCCGATTTCGAAAAAAGATACGGCATCAAACTGACAGTCTGGCGTGCCGGCAGCGCCCAGGTGCTGCAAAGGTCGATCACCGAAACGGCGGCCAAACGCTATACCGTCGATGCCATTCACATCGGCGCGCCGGAAATGGAAGCGCTGCATCGTGAACAAATATTGCAACCGGTCGCGTCACCTGTTTTCAAAGACCTGATACCCGACGCCGTTGCCAAACACCGTGAATGGGCATCGACGATGCTGACCGTATGGGTGCAAACATACAACACAAGCAAGATCAAGAAGAGCGAGCTGCCAAAGAGCTATCAGGATCTGCTCGATCCGAAATGGAAAGGCATGCTCGGCATCGAAGCCGAGGATTCAGACTGGTTTGCATCCGCCATCTCAACCATGGGCGAAGCCAAAGGCATTAAAGTTTTTCAGGATATTGTCGCCACCAACGGCATATCGCTGCGCAAAGGTCACACGCTGTTGCAGAATTTAGTCGCTGCCGGGGAAGTGCCGATGGCTTTGGCGATGTATAACTATGTGTCGACCGGCGTCATGCGCAACGGGGCGCCGGTCGACTGGTTTGCCATTGAGCCTGCGATCGCCCGCGCCAATGCCATCGGCATCGCCCGTCATGCGCAGCATCCGGCGGCCGCACTATTGTTTTACGACTATATTCTTTCGCCCGACGGACAAAAAATATTGGCGTCGCGGGATTATGTCCCGACCAATACCACCGTCGCCTCGCCGATGAAAAATATCAAAATAAAACTGGAAGACCCGGTTGCGACCATGGATCAATGGAGTAAATGGGTGAAGATTTATAACGACACCTTGGCGGGGAAATAAAGATGAAGCGCCATGGGCGGCCAGGCCGTCAGGCGGGCTGTGGCGTGCTGGGTGCCGGAGCCGTCAGTTGGGGTGTGGCTGGATGTTGTGAGCAGTGAAGTAAAGAAGGGAGGTGGCCGCAGGCCGCCGGAATGACATGAACGGAGCA
>JAQGNR010000054.1 GCA_028291765.1 Herbaspirillum sp. | reverse complement strand
CATGAAGCCAATCTATTCGATATGGCGCAGAAATATGCATCGGTGATGCCGTTGAACGATGCCTTAGCGGCATCGGCAAAGCCGGTAGCATAGGCAAACGCAGTTCAGTGAAGGCGCCATCGGGCGTGGGTGTGGCGGTATATTGTGCGCAGTGAGGTAAAGAAGGGAGGTGGCCGAAGGCCGCCGGAATGACACGAACGGAGCACAAACAGCCGCTACAGCCCGCAACAGTCCCCTTGCCCTGAATTTCGCAACACGGCGGCGTCCATATAAGCCTCCAAGCGGCAATTTGTTTTGCTTATTTCTGATACGGGCGCAATATTCATGCGCCCGTTTATTTTTTCCGGCGTAGCGGTGTGAGAGTAATGGCATGAGAGTAATTGCATGACACAAGCGGCAAGCAAGCGCATCGTGCTTGGTATTCAATACGATGGCGGCCCCTGGCAAGGCTGGCAGACGCAGCGCCACGGCCAGACTGTGCAGGATACCTTGGAAGCGGCGTTGCTGCGTTTTGCGCTGGTGCCGCTGCAGGTGGTTTGCGCCGGTCGTACCGATTCCGGTGTGCATGCGCTTGAGCAGGTGGTGCATTTCGATACAACTCTCGCGCGCGATACCGCCTCGTGGGTGCGCGGGGTCAATGCCTTTCTGCCGGCATCGATTGCAGTGCGCTGGGCCTGCGAATTGCCACCGCAACCGATAGTTGAAGCCGCAGCGCCGTCTATCCCTGATGGCGCTGCGTCCGGCCCGCCGTATGCCCGCGAAGACGGCTTTCACGCACGCTTCAGTGCGATTGCGCGGACCTATCATTATTTGCTCTATAACCACCCGGTGCGCTCGCCGCTGCTCGCTGGCCGGGCCGGCTGGGTGTTCCGTCCGCTGACTTTGCAGTCCATGCGCGAAGGCGCGCAGCATCTGGTCGGTACGCATGACTTTTCGGCGTTCCGCTCCATCGAATGTCAGGCTAAAACACCTGTGCGCAGCATGCACCGTCTTGATATTGTGCAATCCGGCGACATGTTCATATTCAGTTTGTGCGCCAACGCTTTTTTGCATCACATGGTGCGCAATATCGTCGGTTCGCTGATCGCGGTCGGGCAGGGCAAGCAGGCGCCGGGCTGGATTGCCGATGTGCTGGCGCAGCGCGACCGCAGCAAAGCAGCTCCGACTTTCATGGCCGACGGCTTATATCTGGCGCGGGTCGATTATCCTGCTCAATGGCAATTGCCGCAGCAGCCGACGCCGGATGGCTGGCCGTGGGTAGACTAGAGCAGCCTTAATTTTGGGAAATTCGTTTATGACATTGCTTACGAAACATCGCACCAGAATCAAGATTTGCGGATTGACGCGCGCCGAGGACGTCGCCGACGCAGTGGCGGCCGGCGCCGATGCGGTCGGTTTTGTGTTTTACGCTGAAAGTCCGCGTTTTATCAAGGCGCAGCAAGCCGCCGTCCTGATTACGCAATTACCGCCATTTGTTACGCCGGTCGGCTTATTCGTCAATGCATCGGCAACGCAGGTGCAGACAGTGCTGGCGCATGCGCCATTGGCCATGCTGCAGTTTCACGGCGATGAAACGCCGCAACAATGCGCAGCGATTGCCGCCGCCGTTAAACGTCCGTTTATGCGCGCAGCACGCATTGCCGCTACGACGCAGCCCGAGGATTTGTTAGAATACGAACTTGCTTATCGCACGGCCAGCCCATTTTTCAGTGGACTCCTGCTCGATACGCTGGTCGATAGTTATGGCGGTAGTGGAAAGGTATTCGATTGGTCTCTTATTCCAGAAGAACTCGCACCTCGGGCCGTTTTGAGTGGTGGCTTGAACGTTGCCAACATCACTGAGGCGGTGCGTCTCGTGCGCCCGCACGCGGTGGACGTCAGCAGCGGCGTCGAAAGCGGCAAGGGCATCAAGGACGGCAGCAAAATTCGCGCATTCATAGCCGCAGTGCAGGATGCCGATAATGCCATCGCCGGCACAGCCTGAGTGAGTTACAGCTTAAAGGCTTAAGTTATCTAATCAAAGGAATCAGCATGAGCGATACCAATCGCCCCCAATCGTCAACGCGCCCATCGTACGAGGGGCCTTATAATTTCCCGGACGCAACAGGGCATTTCGGCCGCTACGGCGGCAGCTTCGTCGCAGAAACCCTGACGCACGCCCTGGCGGAGTTGACCGAGGCTTACGCCAAATATCAGCACGATCCGCAATTCCTGGCGGAATTCCATTCCGAACTCAAACATTTCGTCGGCCGTCCAAGCCCGATTTATCACGCCAGGCGCTGGTCCGAACTGGCCGGCGGCGCGCAGATTTATTTTAAACGGGAAGATCTGAATCACACCGGCGCGCACAAAATCAATAATGTGATCGGACAGGCGCTGCTGGCCAAACGCATGGGTAAACGGCGCATCATCGCCGAAACCGGCGCCGGTCAGCATGGCGTGGCGACTGCGACCATCTGTGCGCGTTTCGGCATGGAATGCGTGGTCTACATGGGCAGCGAAGACATCAAACGGCAATTGCAGAACGTGTATCGGATGGAATTGCTGGGCGCCAGAGTGGTGCCGGTAGAGTCCGGCTCGAAGACGCTCAAGGATGCGCTCAACGAAGCCATGCGCGATTGGGTCACCAATGTCGAGGATACGTTTTACATCATCGGCACGGTTGCCGGCCCGCATCCTTATCCGATGCTGGTGCGCGATTTTCAGTCGGTCATCGGGATCGAATGCCTGACGCAGATGCCGGAAATGGCAGGACGTCAGCCGGATTACGTGGTCGCCTGCGTTGGCGGCGGCTCGAACGCAATGGGTATTTTCTATCCGTATATCGAGCATAAAGAAGTACGGCTGATCGGGGTCGAAGCGGCCGGCGAGGGGCTGGATTCGGGGCGTCATTCGGCTTCGCTGACCTGTGGATTTCCAGGCGTGCTGCACGGCAATCGCACTTATTTGCTGCAGGACGAAAACGGCCAGATCATCGAGACGCATTCGGTCTCGGCCGGACTGGATTATCCCGGCGTCGGCCCGGAGCATGCATGGCTGATGGATCTGGGCCGCGCCGAATATGTTTGCATTACCGACGATGAAGCGCTGGCGGCGTTCCATACCTGTTGCCGGATCGAAGGCATCATCCCGGCGCTGGAATCGAGCCATGCGCTGGCTTATGGCGCCAAGCTGGCGGCGACCTTGCCGAAGGACCGGATTGTGCTGGTCAATTTGTCCGGCCGTGGCGATAAAGATATGCATACCGTCCAGGAGCGGGCAGGTAAATCTGCTTAAGCGACCAAATGACTAAGCAACTAAGCGACCACCTGGCTCAATCTCAAAATTACTCTTAAAAAAATGTCCCGAATCCAATCTACGTTTGCCGCGTTAACGGCGCAAAACAAAAAGGCGCTGATCACCTTTATCACCGCAGGCGATCCAGCCCCGGCGCTCACCGTGCCGCTAATGCATGCGCTGGTGGCCGGCGGCGTCGATATTCTGGAACTCGGCGTGCCGTTTTCCGATCCTATGGCCGAAGGACCGGTGATTCAGCGGGCTTGCGAACGCGCGTTGAAATTCAATATCGGCCTGCGCGATGTGTTTGCATTCGTCAGAGAATTTCGTTTGAGCAATAATACGACGCCGGTAGTGCTGATGGGATACGCCAATCCGATCGAGCGCATGGGGATGGATCGCTTTATCGCCGGCGCTCTCGAAGCCGGGGTGGACGGCACGATTGTGGTCGATTATCCGCCGGAAGAATGTGAAGAGTTTGTCGGTAAAATGCATGCGAGCGGCATGGATCCGATTTTCCTGTTGTCGCCGACCTCGACTGAGGCGCGTATCGAGCAGGTGGCCAAGGTCAGCAGCGGTTTCAGTTATTACGTATCGCTCAAAGGCGTGACCGGCGCCGGCAATATCGATACGGTTGAAGTGGCCGAACGCATCGCGGCTATCCGCAAACATGTCAAATTGCCAATTGGGGTCGGCTTCGGCATCCGCGATGGCGCCACTGCGAAGGCAGTTGCTTCGGTCGCCGATGCAGTGGTGATTGGCAGCAGAATCATTCAGGAGCTGGAAAACACCCCGCAGGAGAAGGCGGTTGAGGCGGTTCAGGCATTTGTCGCAGGCATACGCCAGGCGATGGATGCTAATGCTAATACGCAGTCCTAAGATCAATTTAACGATGGTAAATTGGCAATAATCAGCAGGTCATTACCTCTGGTACAATTCGCCACCGCAAAAATAATGAGGTCAATATGAGTTGGCTAGAGAAACTACTACCCCCTCAAATACAACGCAGCGATGCTTCCAGCCGGAAATCGATTCCGGAAGGTTTATGGGTCAAATGCCCGTCCTGTGAAGCCGTTCTGTACCGTACCGATCTGGAATCGAATCAGCATGTTTGCCCGAAATGCAGCCATCACATGCGCATTCGCGCCCGTACCCGGCTCGATTCTCTGCTCGACGAAGGCGGCCGTTACGAAATCGGCCAGGAAACCCTGCCGATCGATACGCTTAAATTCAAAGACAGCAAAAAATACCCCGATCGCCTGAAGCTGGCGATGGAAGCCACCGGCGAAACCGATGCCATGGTCGTCATGGGTGGTTCCATCATGACGCTGCCGGTGGTGGTGGCGGCGTTTGAATTCGAATTCATGGGTGGTTCGATGGGTTCGGTGGTCGGCGAACGCTTTGTGCGTGGCGCGCAGACGGCGCTGGAGCAGAAAATCCCGTTCATCTGTATTACCGCCACCGGTGGCGCGCGGATGCAGGAAGGCTTGCTGTCGCTGATGCAGATGGCAAAAACCACGGCGATGCTGACTAAGCTGTCCGAAAAGAAACTGCCTTTTATCAGCGTGCTGACCGACCCGACCATGGGTGGCGTGTCGGCATCGTTTGCATTTATGGGCGACGTGGTGATTGCAGAGCCTAAGGCGTTGATCGGTTTTGCCGGTCCGCGCGTGATTGAAAACACGGTCCGCGAAAAGCTTCCCGAAGGTTTCCAGCGCGCCGAATTCCTGGTGCAAAAGGGCGCCGTCGACATGATCGTCGACCGTCGTGAGATGCGCACGGAAATCGCGCATTTGCTGGCGTTGTTGCAAAATCAATCGGTTGAATCGCTGGCCTGAGTGAGCGGTTCGGCAAGAAAACGGATCGCACCGTTTAGTTCGGTATTTTAAGGATAGAGATGATCCTTCGATACGGCCTTCGGCCTACTCAGGACGAACGGGGGTTTGGTGAAAATTTCGCAAAATCCCGTTCGCCCTGAGTAGCGACGTAGTCGCGTATCGAAGGGTCACCTCCGGCCTCCAGGTCTAGGTCATACGCAATGCAAGCAAACAATTCTCCCGTCACGCTCGCCGATTGGCTGACGCTGCTGGAAACACGCCATCCGCAAGCCATCGATATGGGACTGGAGCGGGTCGCCAAGGTCCGGCAGAAGATGGACATCGCGTTTCGCGGACCGGTGATCAGCGTGGCAGGCACCAACGGCAAGGGATCGACCTGCGCCATGCTGGAATCGATCCTGATGCGCGCCGGTTACAAGGTCGGTCTGTATATCAAACCGCATTTCCTGCATTTCAATGAGCGTGCGCGTATCGGCGGCGTGCCGGCCGACGACGCCACGCTGATCGCGGCTTTTCAGTTGGTGGAAGCCGCGCGCGGCGATATTTCGCTGACGTATTTCGAATTCACGACATTGGCGATTATCAAACTGATGGCCGATGCGGATCTGGATGTGACGATCCTGGAAGTCGGTCTGGGCGGCCGTCTCGATGCGGTCAATATTATCGATGCCGATGTGGCGATCGTGACCAGTATTGATATCGATCACAGCGCTTATCTGGGCAACACGCGGGAAGCCATCGGTTTTGAAAAAGCCGGTATTTTCCGCCCCGGCAAGCCTGCCATTTGCGGCGATCCGGTGCCGCCGCAATCGCTGATCGATCATGCCAATGCGATCGGTGCCGATTTGTGGCTGATGGGACGCGATTTCAATTACACCGGCGACAAACAGCAATGGAATTACGGCGGCCGCGGGCAACGCCGCAATTCGCTTGCTTATCCGAGTTTGCGGGGCGCCAATCAGTTGCTCAATGCATCTGCGGCGCTGGCGGCGCTGGAGTCGTTGCGCCAGGTATTGCCGATAGGGGCGCAGGAAGTGCGCACCGGTCTGGTGATGGTCGATTTACCGGGGCGCTTTCAGGTCATGCCGGGCCAGCCGCTGGTGGTGCTGGACGTTGCGCATAATCCACATGCAGCCGCGGCGCTGGCGCAAAATCTCGGCAATATGGGATTTCATCCCTACACGTATGCGGTGTTCGGCGCGATGGCCGATAAAGATATCGACGGCATCCTGGCGCAGATGAAAGAGCATGTCGATCACTGGTGCGTCACCGATCTGCCGTTGCCGCGCGCGGCCACCGCGCAGCAATTGAAAGACAAGCTGCTGGACGCAGGAGTTGTGCCGGAATTTGCAGCCAATGCCGCTCGCTCGATAGAACTATTCGCCAATCCGGCGCAAGCCTATGCAAATGCGCATCAGCGAGCCGGTGAGAATGATAGAATTGTGGTTTTCGGATCCTTCCTGACTGTCGCGGCTGTGATGGAAGCACGCAAGTCCGGATTTCACTAACAATTTCACCCTATATACCGCATGGGCTTGTTCTCGTTCCTTCATAAAAACAAGCAAGATGCCGCCCCCGGCAAAAGCGATTACCGTTCGCAATCCGACGAACCTTTCACGAATGCGCGCACGCGTCCCACGCGCACAACACGGGTCAACCGCGGTGGCAAGGATGCCGAACCCGATCCGATACTGCCCGAAAAGAAACGCGCCCGCCGCCGCTTGATCGGCGCCGTGGTGCTGGTGCTGGCGGTGGTGATCGTGCTGCCGATGATTCTCGATCCTGAGCCGAAGCCCCTGACGGGCGATATCGCCATCCAGATTCCATCGAAAGATAGCAAGGCCGCCGCACCTACCACACCTACCGCACCTGCCGCCGCAATCACGCAGCCCGATGCCACACCGCTGGATGCGAAGCAGGCGCCGGTCGAAACTAAACCTGTAAACCCTCCGACGAAAGCCGTTGAAAAACCGGTAGAAAAAGTCGCGGAGAAGCCAGTTGAGAAGCCGGTTGAAAAGCCTGTTGAAAAGCCCGCTGCTGCAGCGCCTAAAGCTGAGAAAGCCGAAAAAGCTGTTGCTGCCGCCGAACCCAAACACACCGCGCCGGCTGCCGCCAAAGCGACTGACGAACAACGCGCGTTGGCCATACTGCAGGGTAAAACATTACCGTCCGATAAAGGCGCCACCACCGGCAAGGCAGCCGGTAAATTCGTGATTCAGGTTGCGGCACTGGCAACGCAGGAAAAAATCGACGAGTTGCGCAACAAATTGATGTCTGCCGGTATCAGTTCCTATATGCAGAAGGTTGCAACGCGGGCCGGAGACCGCACGCGGATTCGCGTCGGTCCATTTGCCACCCATGATGAGGCCGAAAAAGCCCGCGTCAAAATCGTCAAACTCGGGTTGAACGCAACCCTGATACCGACTTGATAGTCGAAAACGAGCGCCAGCCAACGGCGTGGCGATTGCTTCGAAAGTCCGCGGATTTTGCAAATGGATTGTTAGTATTGTGACGATTTTCGATTATCTGGTTTTGTTCGTACTGGTGTGCTCAGTGATCATTAGCACCCTGCGCGGCCTGGTCAAGGAAATTCTGTCGCTGGCCAGCTGGATCGTATCGCTGATAGTCGCCAATTTGTACGGCGCATCCCTGGCGGCCATGTTGCCGGACATGATCCCTGGCAACGCAACGCGCCTGATCGTGGCTTTTATTGCCTTGTTCATCGGCACCCGCTTGCTGATGGCGCTGTTGAGCAGGGCGCTCGATGGTTTGGTCAAGGCCAGCGGTCTGTCGCTGGCCGATCGCGGCCTCGGCGGCTTATTCGGTTTCGCGCGCGGCATCGTCATTGTGCTGGCAATTGTGTTGTTATGCGGCACCACTTCGATTCCGCAGCAGCCTTTTTGGAAAAATGCGCTACTTAGTCCTTTGGCGGAAACCCTGGCTACTACTATCATGCCTTATCTGCCCGGTAAATTTGTGCAACACGTTCGTTTTTAATTTAGTTTTTTAGGAGTCCACCATGTGTGGCATCGTCGGCATCGTCTCTCACCATCCCGTCAATCAAATGCTCTACGATTCGTTGCTGCTGCTGCAACATCGTGGGCAAGACTCCGCAGGCATCGCTACCAATTCCGGCAACGGTTTCAGCATGTACAAGGCCAATGGCCTGGTGCGCGATGTGTTTCGCACGCGCAACATGCGTTCGCTGCTGGGCAATACCGGTATTGGCCATGTGCGTTATCCGACTGCGGGCAGTTCCTCCAGCGAAGAAGAGGCGCAGCCTTTTTATGTCAACGCGCCGTTTGGCATTACGCTGGCGCATAACGGCAATCTGACCAATGCGGAGCAGCTCAAAATCGAGTTGTTCAATATCGATCGCCGTCATATCAATACCTCTTCCGACACCGAAGTGCTGGTCAATATATTGGCGCATGAATTGCAGGAAGCGACATCCGGCTATTCGCTCGATCCTGCCGCTTTGTTCAAGGCGGTCGCCATGGTGCATAAGCGGGTGCGCGGCTCGTATGCGGTGGTCGCGCAGATTGCCGGTTATGGCTTGCTGGGTTTCCGCGATCCGTTCGGTATTCGTCCCATGTGCATCGGTTTTAACGAAACCGACGAGGGCGCGGAATACATGCTGGCCAGCGAATCGGTGGCGCTCGAAGGATTGGGGTTCCGTTTCCTGCGCGATGTCATGCCCGGGGAAGCCATTTTCATCGATCTCGACGGTAAGTTATATAACCAGCAATGCGCCGAGAATCCAACGCTCAATCCTTGCGCATTCGAATACGTTTATCTGGCCCGCCCGGATTCGATTATCGACGGCGTATCGGTCTATGCATCGCGTTTGAAAATGGGTGAATACCTGGCCGACAAAATTCGCCGCGAATTTTCTCATGGCGAAATCGATGTGGTCATGCCGATTCCCGATTCATCGCGTCCGGCCGCAATCCAGCTGGCGCTGAAACTGGGTATCGAATATCGCGAAGGCTTTATCAAAAACCGCTATATCGGCCGTACTTTCCTGATGCCGGGGCAGGCAATCCGCAAAAAGTCGGTGCGTCAAAAGCTCAATGCGATCGGCTCTGAATTCAAGGGCAAAAACGTCTTGCTGGTCGATGACTCGATCGTGCGCGGCACGACCAGCCGTGAAATCGTGCAGATGGCGCGCGAATCCGGCGCCAAACGCGTGATCTTTGCATCGGCTGCGCCACCGGTGAAATTTCCGAATGTCTACGGCATCGATATGCCGACGCGTCACGAGCTGATCGCTTACGGTCGCAGCGACGAAGAAGTGTGTCGTGAAATTACCGCGGATGCGCTGGTCTATCAGGATCTGGATGCGTTGAAGGCTTCGATTTCCGATTGCAATCCGGCGATCAAGAGTTTTGAAGCATCCTGTTTCGATGGTATCTACGTGACCGGCGACATCACCCGCGAATATCTGGACCGTCTCGAATACGCCCGCCAGAATCCGAAACCGCAAATTGACGATCTGGTGCGCTCGCAACTCAATCTGAATCTTGCACGCGCCGACTAAAAAGCAACAACCGAAACATGACTGAACAGAAAAAATACGGCTTTACCACGACCATTCTGCATAGCGATCGTGAGAAAGCGATAGAACACGGTTCGCTGCATAAACCGATTCATACCTCCGTCGCATTCGGCTATAAAGATGCGCGTCAGCTGGCCGAAGTATTTCAGGGCAAGCAGTCCGGTTACCGTTACGGCCGTCAGGGCAACCCGACCGTCAGCGCGCTGGAAGACAAAATCACCAAAATGGAAAACGGCGTGGCGACGCTTTGTTTCGCCACCGGCATGGCGGCCATCGGCGCTATCGTGCAGGGTTTGCTGCGCGCCGGCGATCATGTGGTATCGACTGCATTTTTATTCGGCAATACCAATAGCCTCTGGCAAACCGTGGCAGCGCAGGGCGCTGCCGTGGCAATGGTCGACGCTACCAGTGTCGCCGCGATCGAGGCGGCGCTCACCCCGGCTACGCGGATGGTATTTGTCGAGACGATTGCCAATCCGCGTACCCAGGTTGCCGATTTGAAGGCGATCGGCGCGCTGTGCGCAAGCCGCGGCATTCTGTATGTGGTCGATAACACCATGACGTCGCCGTATCTGTTTCAGCCGAAGTCGGTTGGCGCCGGTCTGATCGTCAATTCCTTGACCAAAGCGATCGGCGGTCACGGCAATGCGCTGGGCGGCGCGCTGACCGATAGCGGTGTCTACGATTGGACGCGTTATCCGCATATCGCAGAAAACTACAAGCGCAGTGCGCCGCAGCAGTGGGGCATTACCCAGATCCGCGCCAAAGCCTTGCGCGATTTTGGCGCTACGCTGGGGCCTGAAGCGGCGCATCACATCGCTGTCGGCAGCGAGACAATGGCCTTGCGCGTGGAACGCCAATGCGCCAATGCGCTGGCGGTAGCGCAGATGCTGGAGGCCGATCCGCGTGTGGCTGCGGTCTACTATCCGGGCTTGCCGTCGCATCCACAGCATGCTTTGGCAAGCGCGCTATTTCGCTCGTATGGTGGTTTGCTGAGTTTTGAGTTGAAGGATGGTATCGATTGCTTCGACTACATGAATCGCCTGAAGCTCGCGATTCCAGCCAGCAATCTGGGTGACACGCGCACCTTGGTGATTCCGGTGGCGCACACTATTTTCTATGAAATGGGCGCCGAGCGCCGCGCCAGTATGGGAATTGCCGAGTCTTTGATAAGGGTTTCGGTCGGTATTGAAGATACCGACGATCTGGTCGATGACTTCCGGCAAGCGTTGGATGGGGATGCTTGAGCGATAAGGTTAGGGCAGGCCCTAAGGCAGCTAATGCCGTTCAGTTAACTAGATTTGGGGATAGAGGTGATCCTTCGATACGGGACTGCGTCCCTACTCAGGACGAACGGGTTTTTGTGAAAATTTAAGGAAAAACCGTTCGTCCTGAGTAGCCGCAACGCGGCGTGCTTTTCCGACAGTCCTGAGTAGCGAAGCGTATCGAAGGAAGGATCACCGCCAAACTTAAATTTTCTTATCTGAACGGCCTTACCCTAAGGCAGCAGATTTTTGGCCGCTTCCCGATCCAGCCATTTGCTGGAATAAGTCGGCTGGAATTGCATGAAGCGCTCCAATAACGCCATCGGCGCGTTTTCATGCATCATGAGCTGCGATTGCTCGGCAGTCAGAAAACGCTGCGCGACCATCTGCTCGACGAATGTAATCAGGCTGTTGTAGAAACCATCGGTGTTGAGCAGGCCGATCGGCTTGGCATGAAAGCCTAACTGCGCCCATGTCAGCGCTTCAAATAACTCTTCCATCGTGCCCATGCCGCCGGGCATCGCGATAAAACCATCCGCCAGTTCGGCCATCATGGCCTTGCGTTCATGCATGTTGTTGACCACATGCAGCTTGGTCAGGCCGCTGTGACCCAGTTCCTTTTCCATTAATGCGGTTGGAATTACACCGGTCACTTCTCCGCCCAGACGCAGCGCTTCGCTGGCAACGATACCCATCAACCCGACATTGCCGCCGCCATAGACCAGCGCGATATGCTGCTCGACCATGGCGCGCGCCAGCATGCGCGCCGCTTCTGCGTAAGCGGGGGAAGCGCCCGGGGAAGAGCCGCAATAAATGCAAATAGATTTGATCATATTGAATAAAAGAAAAGAAGAGCAGCGCATCTTTATACCATAGGAGACTGAATGTATTATTCGCATCGATTCGCAAACTGTCCTATGACAGACAGCATTACAATGCAGCGATGTTGCACCAGATTCAATTTGTCTAATCCGCCCTTACTTGTGCTTCAATTTACATGACGACATTGCCCGATGCAGCACCCCCGCCACATAAGCCCACCCGTTCGGAATTCCTGGATATTCGCGGCTTGCGTGCGCATATCCGCCATTGGGGCGATGCCGGCGCGCCGTGTCTGTTCATGTTGCATGGCTGGATGGATGTTTCCGCGTCCTTTCAGTTCATCGTCGATTACCTGCAGCAGGATTGGCATGTGATCGCACCTGACTGGCGCGGTTTCGGTTTGAGCGAACGCAGCGGTCGCGACGCTTATTGGTATCCGGATTATCTGGCCGATCTGGAGGCGATCGTCGAGCATTATTCGCCGCACGCGCCGATCCGGTTGCTGGGACACAGCATGGGCGGCAATGTGGCGATGATGTATGCGGGCATCCGGCCGGAGCGGGTCGCCAGATTGATCAATCTCGAAGGCTTCGGCCTGCCGGACCGAAGCCCGGAAGAAGCACCCGCGCATTACGCGCATTGGCTGGATCAGTTACGCACGCCGGCCAGGATGAACGACTATGCGACGCAGCAGGATGTCATGCGGCGTTTGCAAAGTAACAATCCGCGGCTCAGCGATGCACGCGCGGCGTTTCTGGCGCCCTATTGGTCGGCGCAAAATGCGCAGGGCCGCTGGGAAATTCTGGGCGATCCGCTGCATAAAAACAGTAATCCGGTCTTATTCCGCGTTGCCGAGATGCTGGCATGCTGGCAGCGTATTACCGCGCCGGTATTGTGGGTGGAGGCGATCGATACGGCGATTGTAAAAAATTTCGGCGGCAAAGCCGAGGCGCGCGCCGAATGGGATCGGCGGCGCGGCCATATTGCGCAGGTGCAAACGGTACGCATTGCAGACGCCGGCCATATGCTGCATCACGATCAACCGGCATTGCTGGCGCAAACGATCGAACGTTTTCTGGCAGCATAGGGGCAAGTTTCCCCACGGCAGCGCGGGTAGTTTTGCATGCTGCAATCTTAAGCGGCGTACAATATCGTTTGTTTTAACGCTGCTGGGAAGGGCATTTTTCATGCTCAATGTTGATCTTCATTGTCATTCAAATATCTCCGACGGTACTTTGCTGCCAGCGGCGGTAGCGGCGCGCGCCAAAGCAAATGGCGTGGATGTATGGGCTTTGACCGATCACGATGAGATCGGTGGTATCGCCGCTGCGCGTGCTGCGGCCCAGGCGCTGGCTCTGCGCTATGTGACCGGGGTCGAAATTTCAATTACCTGGGCCGGAGAAACGGTCCATATCGTCGGCCTGCAGATCGATGAAACCAATCCGCAATTGGTGCAAGGGCTGTCGGCAACGCGCAACGGCCGCGAGCAACGCGGCCGCGATATCGCGGCACAACTGGCGGCGGCCGGCATTCCGGATGCATTTGAGGGGGCATTGCGTCATGTCGGCAATCCGGATTTAATGTCGCGCACGCATTTTGCGCGGTATATGGTCGAAATCGGTGTCTGTGCCGATAGCAGCGAAGTGTTTCGCAATTATCTGATCGAGGGCAAGCCCGGCTATGTGCCGCATCGCTGGGCCACACTGAAGCAGGCCGTTGATTGGATCGGCGGCGCCGGCGGCGTCGCGGTGATCGCGCATCCGGGGCGCTACAGATTTTCATCGCTGCAGTTCGGCGCCTTATTCGACGAATTCAAGCAGTTGGGTGGCAACGCCATTGAAGTGGTCACCGGCAGCCATACGCCGGATCAGTATGGTGAATATGCCAAAGTGGCAAAGCGTTACGGCTTCATGGGGTCGCGCGGTTCCGATTTCCATAGCCCTGGCGAATCCCGTATCGATCTCGGCGGATTGCCGCCGCTGCCTGCGGGCATCACTCCGGTCTGGCATAACTGGGATTTGTAAGAGATCGTTGCAAAATCGCGTCGCAAGATCGCGTTGCAAGATCGGTTGCAAGATCGCCCCGGCTCTTGATTTTCTGTCTCATGCCTTGACGTAATACCCACTTCCTTATTATTGTCTTATCGCTTTGTCTTATCTTTATCAAGTAGGAGTGTGGCAATGAAACGTGTTTTCTTGTTCCTGGCGACCAATATTGCCGTAATGGTGGTGCTGAGCATCGTGCTGTCGCTGCTCGGTGTCGATCGCTTCATGAGCCGCGCCGGATTGAATTTGCCGATGTTGATGGTGTTCTCGGTAGTGGTCGGTTTCACTGGTTCGATCATTTCATTGTTGATCAGCAAACCGATGGCGAAATGGTCTACCGGCGCGCGCACGATTGCGGCGCCAGCCAATTCGACCGAGTTTTGGTTGCTCGATGCGGTCGGCAAGCTGGCGCAACGGGCCGGCATCTCGATGCCCGAAGTGGCCGTATACGATGGCGAGCCGAACGCTTTTGCGACTGGCGCGTTTAAAAATTCGGCGCTGGTTGCGGTGTCGACCGGTTTGCTGCAAGGCATGACCAAGGAAGAAGTGGAAGCGGTGCTGGCCCATGAAATCTCGCACGTCGCCAATGGCGATATGGTCACCATGACCTTGATCCAGGGCGTGCTCAATACGTTTGTCGTGTTTCTCTCGCGGGTGGTCGGTTATGTGGTGGATCGAGCATTGTCGCGCAATGACAATAGCGGAACCGGCATCGGGTACTTTGTGACGGTGCTGGTTTGCCAAATCGTATTCGGTATCGGTGCGTCGATCATCGTTGCATGGTTTTCGCGTCATCGCGAGTTTCGCGCCGATGCAGGCGCCGCCAAATTATTGGGTACACCGCAGCCGATGATCAATGCGCTGGCGCGTCTGGGCGGTGTGCAAGCCGAAAGTTTGCCGCAATCGATCGCGGCGTTCGGTATTAACGACAAGCCGGGCTTCATGGAACTATTTTCCAGCCATCCGCCGATCGAGCAGCGTATCGCGGCCTTGCGCGGCCGTGCTGTCTAGCATGCTGTTACCGCCCACGGGCGGGATCATTTAAAGGAAAGAGGCGGCAGGCTGTTAAGGCTGCCGCCTCTTTTATTGTTTTTTTACCGTTCTTTCATATTTTTTATACGCTCTTTACAAATCTGCAGTGCAGAACATGAGTCAATCTTAAATGAGTCAATTTTTTCAAATTCATCCGGACAATCCGCAATTACGGCTAATCAAGCAGGCCGCGCAAATCATTCAGGAAGGGGGCATCGTCGCGTTGCCGACCGATTCCTGCTACGCGCTGGTGTGCCAGCTCGATAACAAGGATGCCGTGGAGCGTTTGCGCCGTATTCGCGCCATCGACGATAAACATCATCTGACGTTGTTGTGCCGCGATCTGAGCGAAATCGCGTTATACGCCAAGGTCGATAACCGCCAGTACCGGATGTTGAAGGCGGCCACGCCGGGACCTTATACCTTTATTCTGGAAGCCACTAAAGAGGTGCCGCGCCGGCTCAGCCATCCGTCGCGTAAAACCATCGGTTTGCGCGTGCCGGAAAATGTGATTGCACACGCCTTGCTGGAGGAATTGGCAGCGCCGCTGATCGGCGCCACATTGATACTGCCGGGGGCAGATCAGCCTTTGACCGATGCTGCAGATATCCGCGATGCGCTGGAACGTCAGATCGAGCTGGTTATCGATAGCGGGCCGTGCAGCCTGGAACCGACTACGGTGATCGATCTGAGCAGCGATCAGCCTGCGCTGATCCGGCAAGGGCGCGGATTGGCCCAGGCGTTCGGATTTTAGAGGACTGCAATCGATGCGCCTTATTACTTACGGGTCAATAGAACTCATTTCATAAATAGGCATAAGTGTGAATTAGGCTATTTGGCTGGAGTGCAAGGCGTGTCGCGCAGCCCAGGGTGGTCCCCTGGGCTA
>JAQGNR010000184.1 GCA_028291765.1 Herbaspirillum sp. | reverse complement strand
ATTTTTGCCGAAGGTGTTTGCGTTTTGAAAATGTTTTGCTATACTCTCGCCTCTTGGCCTGGTAGCTCAGTCGGTAGAGCAGAGGATTGAAAATCCTTGTGTCGGTGGTTCGATTCCGCCCCGGGCCACCAAAGATGATTTATTTTGAAAAGCAGCGCTGCCTCTTGGTCGCGTTGCTTTTTTCATTTTGTATTCCTGCGCCAAAATCTCCAGCATTTTCCCGTGGCCGATCCCAGCCTCATCAGCCAAAATTATCGCGGTGCATGGATCGGGCAATGTGAAACCTTTGATATAGCTTTCCATCGTTTTTTGGGGCACTCCCCATGCCTTCGCTAAACTATTCACGCTTCGCCCTTTAGTCGCCTTCACTATTACATCTTTGTAATTCATAGAAATTCCTCACTTCCAGATTAATACGATCCCGCTAAAATCCCCCGATCTAGCCGAAATCAACTAAGCAGTATTTCGCTACATATGCAACATAGCATAAAGCACAAACGAATTATTTATCAGTGATTGGCTATGTTGTTGACGTTGTTAAAGCGCTCTTGGCGGCCACCGCAAGTTGTCGATTGACAACCAACCACTGCGCAACTATGCTGGAGATATTGAATGGCCCGTAAAAGTCACTCGAAAAAAGAGATCGAGGAAGCGCTCAAATATGCTGAACATAATCATTGGCGCGTGGAAGTGGGCGGGGGCCATGCATGGGGCAAGATTTATTGCCCTTATAACGATGATGAATGCCGCTGCGGCGAATTCTGCATCACTTCCGTTTGGAGCACCCCAAAAAATGCGAGCAACCATGCGAAAGCGTTAAAACGCGTTATCGATAACTGCACAACACACAATCAACAGAAAGACGCCCCTGAAAAGGTCTAGGAGAACGGGAATGGAATTTTCTTTCACCCTCAAATACCAGTTATCAGGCGATGACTGCAACCTCGATGAATTGGTCGAGCGCTTAGGCGCCGCTGGCTGCGACGATGCCTTGGTAGGCATTGGTCAACCTGGCCGCATTGCGTTGGAATTCACCCGCGAAGCCGACAATGCGAGAGCCGCTCTCATAAGTGCCCTCACTGATGTGAAACATGCTGTCCCTACTTCCAGACTAATCGAAGCGGCTCCCGATTTTGTCGGTCTCACAGATGTTGCTGAACTAATCGGGATGAGTCGCCAGAATCTGCGTAAGCTTATGGTTAGCTATTCGACCAGCTTTCCAGTCCCCGTTCATGAAGGTAGCGCTGCTATTTGGCATTTGGCTGATGTTTTAGGCTGGCTGCAAGCTAAAGGAGGCTACGGGTTGGAACAGACGATAATCGAAGTATCAAAGGCGACTAAGCAGATCAATGTCGCAAAAGAAGCACGCCTGCTCACTCCAGAAATACAACGCGAAATGTACGCATTGGTCGCATAGCACGTTCAATCAGCGCTCCTCCGGAGCCTTCCATATTTGAGAACGATCGATTACATCACCTTTATCCAATAAGGCCCGAGCTCGCTTCAACCTGTGGTAGGCGGCATTGATGTGGGCTTTGCGATGCCGGCGGTCATTGTGCGCAGAATTTCTCTCCCATGACAAAGAAGTCGAACTGCAGGGTCATGTCAGGCAATGGATGACTGAACGTTTACTTATGCTCTTGGAAGAGTCGCCACGATATTTTACCGCTCGTGATTGCCGTGCCGAGCAGCACTATTGCACCTCCGGCAAACATCATCGGCGTAAGCTTTTCACCCAAGAAGGAAGCGCCCCAAATTATCCCGAAGACGGGAATCAGAAAGGTTACTGACGCGGCATACGCAGCTCCTACATTCTCGACGAGACGAAAAAATAGTACATAGGCAAAGCCAGTGCAGACAATTCCAAGTGCTGCAACGCAGCCCCATGCCGATAGCGAGATCGAGTGCGCCGGCCACAGCAATAACGCCAGCGGCGCCAGCACAATTGAGGCGAAGAACTGGCTCCCGAAAGCAACCACGAACGGTGGTACTCCGGCTAAGTAACGCTTGGAATAGTTCACCGTGAAGCCATAGAACAACGTGGCGGCCAGCGCAGCCCCTATTGCCAACGGAACGCCCGATACACCCGCAACGAAAGTGTCACGCAGCAACACGACAACGCCAACAAAACCGAGTAGCAGGCCGAAAATTTGCTGCCGCCCCATCGATACTTGAAATCCGATACTGGCAATGAGCGCTGCCCACAGAGGCGTTGTCGCATTCAGGGCCGAATCCAATCCCGCGTTCACGAATAATGTCGAATAGGCAAAAAAACAAAATGGAATCGCAGAACTAGTGACGCCGACGACCAGCAGGTGACGCACTTTAGTTTTGAACTGACCACGTGCCAAAGACGATCGCATAAACGGTAGTAATACAAGCGTCGCAATCCCGACGCGCAGGGCGATCAGCGGAATTGGGCCGAATTCAGGTGTCGCGACGCGCATAAATAAAAACGATGCGCCCCATACGGCGGCCAAAATAATCAGTTCAATGAAATTCACAAGAGTCGACTTTGTTTTTGTTAGTGAAGAAGTAATGCTGGGATAGTGGATTTACCGATTTCCACTATGACACTTTGATACCGCCTCCAGAAGGGGGCACCTCATCAGCCGCTTTGGCCTCCGCCAGCAGCGCATTAAATAGCGACGGCAGTTTTTTCTGCCATCGGTGCTACATCTCACCGATGGCGAAGGCGAAGGCGTCAATGCGGCCCCAAGAATTACTACTACCTCCCACAAGACGCCAATCGCTCTGCAGCTTGTCGAAACGTATCCTCTTCTTACTTGGCCGCCGCCGAAATGATCACTGCCGCGACTTCAGCGGGCTTTGACAGCATAACAACATGACTGGAGTTGAGCGTTACAGTAGTGGCGCCGATTTTCTTCGCCATTGCAGCTTCCAGGCTCGGTGCAATCATGCGGTCTTTAGCCGCGACGATATAGTAGGAGGGCTTGGTTTTCCATGCCGCAACCGACACAGCTTCGCCGAACGCCTTGCTATTGATCGGACCCTGGCTGACCGCCATCAGCCTGGTTTTCGCTGCCGGCAGGTCTTGCGCAAAGTCCTCTGCCAGCGCAGAGGCCGGCAGGCTCAGATAGCCGTCAGCATCCGCCTTCAATTTTTTGATGCCGGGAGGAACGGGATAGTCCTTGCCTAGCCCCTCTGCCGTTTCGCCTTCCGATGGTGCGAACGCAGCCACATACACTAACGCAGATACCTTGCTGTCGGCACCAGCTTGGGTGATGACTGTGCCGCCCCAGGAATGCCCCACCAAAACGACTTTGCCGCTTTGCGCATCAATCGCGCGTTTGGTTGCTGCCACGTCGTCTGCCAGCGAGGTCAGAGGGTTTTGCACGGATACCACCTTCAAGCCTTTCGCTTGCAGCAATGGGACTACCTTGTTCCAACTGGAACCATCGGCAAATGCGCCGTGCACCAGCACTACCGTGGTTCCCGCCGATTCAGTAGCAGGTGCAGCGACAGCTGAGCCCAGGCTGGCGGCTGCGGCCAGAGCCAGCAGGGATGTTTTGAGCAAGAGTGTAAAGTTCTTCATTGGTTTTCCTTCAGGATCAGTTGATGGGGACAAAAGCCTTTTACCGCTCTGCACTTGAAAGCAAAGCGCGCCGCTTTGTTCGATCAAAAACATTAGGCCAAAATATTATAGTGCGCTAATAATTAGCGCGCAATCTAATTGCCTATATTTTTTCATGGCGCAGTGGAAATACGCGCTAGTTGCTTAATCGGGTTTGCAAGTATTCCAAGCCTTGCATCAAGGCGGTGAATTGTTCGTGCTCTAAACCGCACGTCATCTGCACTGTCTGGCTGACGCCATAGGCCTTCTCCTGCAGGGCCTTGCCGGCTGGAGTGAGTGACAGGACCAGGCTGCGTTCATCCATTGGATCGCGTTGCCGCACCAGATAACCTTCGAGCTCCAATCGCTTTACCAGGGGCGTGATGGATCCAGAGTCCTGATGCAGTTTTTCTGCTAGGTCTTTAATGCCCAGGCCCTGCTGTTCCCACAACACTACCATCACCAGATATTGCGGATACGTGAGCCGCAATTTTTCCAGCAACGGCTTATATAACTGGGTCATTTTCAATGACGTCGTATACAACTGGAAACACAAGTGCAAATCCAAGGGAGGGGTAGTTTTGACCATATCTATGTGAATAAGTATTATTGTATTTACCAGCCCTTGAAAAGAGCCGCAACCCGGAAATTACCATGGCGGCTCGCCAGATTTCAAATCTATTTGCAATTTTTGCCCTAGGCTGCCGATTTTCAGCGCCGCCCCATTCCAAGGCAATTTCAAAAGCCAAGGTCCCGCCGCAAAAAAATCTCCATCAGCCACGCGAAAACAAGCTTTTAATTCGATTCCACATCACACTTAAAAACAGAACGATCGGATTGGTGCTATCAGCAACCAATTCCTTACGTTGCGCCTCGGTCAATGAAGGATCCATACGCCGAGCCACGTTACGCCCGAAATCTGCAATCATTCTTCGCACGAAATCTTTTACCAAACCGGATCGTGAAAACTGGGCCAATGGTCCTTGCAGGGCGTATTGCAGATCGACCACGACGCTTGCGTTGCCGCCATTGTTCTCCCGGACGATATAAGTGACATTGCCGGAAGCGCGCGAATTGCTCAGCGTATCTTTACCGGCGCCTTTCAAGACGCCTCGCCGGGCCTGCATATCACGCTCCAAGCGGGCGGTACCGTTAAAACGCGCCGACATAGGCCCGAATTTGATGGCGATGTAACCTGCGACACGATCCGCGGACTGTTCCGTCAAAACCGCTCCCGGTAAGCATGCCGCCACTTCGTG
This sequence comes from Herbaspirillum sp., assembly GCA_028291765.1. Classification (GTDB taxonomy): domain Bacteria; phylum Pseudomonadota; class Gammaproteobacteria; order Burkholderiales; family Burkholderiaceae_D; genus Herbaspirillum. Next base: position 17,386 of record JAQGNR010000184.1, on the reverse strand, counting down.
AAGCTCAAGCATGAAGGACCATACGTCTGCAGCCGGATAGGGCACATCGAAGCTCGCCTCAACCCTGGACCACCCTTCTTTATCCGCCGCTCGTTCAAAAGCTTCACCATCCGCTTTTTCGACGCTACTCTCTTTATTAGGAAGCGACTGCGGGTCAATCGAAAAGGCGGCTAGATTTCCACCGCTGCACACAGCATCCGCCGATGCCGTAACTGCTGTATTTGCTGTAACTGCTGTAGCAGATTCCTGCAAGGAGGTCAGACGCGATTTCAACACAGCAAGAATTGCAGCGACGATGCCAACATAGCCGGTACAACGACAAATATTTCCCGCCAGCTCGTGCCGTATCAAATCTTCATTAGCATAGGGAAATCTCTGCACGATGTCTCTTGCCGTGGCCAGCATGCCTGGCGTACAAAATCCGCACTGCAGGGCATGATGTTTAGTGAAAGCAGCCCGCAACTCACACATCAATATGTCATCGCCATACCCCTCAATTGCCGTGACGCTTCTGCCATTGCACGCTGGCGCAAACGTAATGCACGAACGCGTTGGCTGCCCATCGACAAGGACTGTGCAAGCACCGCACACCCCATGCTCACACCCAAGATGGGTGCCAGTCAGACCATGGTGGTCGCGCAGAAAATCGGCAAGGTGGGTCCGATCCGGACAGCCCTTGGTAGTCGCCAGGCCGTTAATGTTGATCCCAATTACATCCATTTCGAAAATCCTATCTGAATTGCTCTAGGCAACGTCGTACCACTGTATTCATAAGTTGGTGATCGACCGCGTCGCGATCAGGCGCTGCCTCAGTAATCGCCCGTTTAAGTTTCGCTTCGAAAGCGGGCGTTTTCATCGTAGGTGGCCCCTCGGCAGCGAACGCCAGCGTCAGCTCATTGAGTATCTTCGGCGGCCCGTCCAGCGCACCGAGGACAATGCGGCCAAGACGCCGCTCAGGATTGAACCAGGCAGCGCAGCTAGCTTCGGCAAATTCCCCAGTCTTGCGACAAAATTTTTGATATGCCCAACGCGACTGCGCACTGTCGCAGGGAATGGTGACTGTCGCGATTATTTCCCCCGCCGCCAAGGCCGTCGTATAGGCGCCAAACATAAATTCATCCATGGAAACCTCGCGCTGCCCTTCGGACGATACGAGCGTTAGGCGGGCGCCCAGCGCCGTACAGACGACAACCCAATCCGCCGCCGGGTCCGCATGGGCAAGACTTCCGCCCAATGTGCCTCTGGTACGAATCGCCCGGTAAGCGATGCCGCGCGCGACCGCTTGCATCATTGATCCGCGCAATGCTGGAAATACCCCGTCCTCGATCTCGGCATGCGTGATTGCCGCACCAATGCGTATCGATAGCTCGTCGGCCTCGACCGAGCGCAATTCCGGCAAACGGGAAACATCAATTACGGCCGAGGGCCTCACCAGCCGCATGTTCAACATCGGCCCCATGGACTGGCTGCCGCCCATGACTTTCGCTGCCTCGCCATGTTGCGTCAGAACCTCGCAAGCACGCCTCAGCGATGCCGGCGCTTCATAGGTAAATGCGACGGCTTTCATGTGCACTCCTTGACCAGGGGTTCCATCGCATGGGCTTGCCGCGAACGCCGGCCTTGCGCGATTGCTGCCAATACGCGCCGAGGCGTCATTGGTGTTTCCAGCAGTTCGACACCCATATCCGCCAACGCATCGTTGACTGCGTTGAAAATGACCGCTGGCGGTGCTATGGCGCCGCCTTCGCCCATTCCCTTGGCGCCGAACTCGGTATGCGGCGAAGGCGTCTCGAAGTGATGGATGTGGAGATTGGGAATCTCGGTCGGCCCCGGCAATATGTAATCGGCCAAGGTCGAAGCGAGCGGCTGCCCGTTGCCGTCATAAGGCATCTCTTCGTACATCGCGGTACCGATACCCTGCGCTACGCCGCCATATGTTTGCCCCTCTACAATCATAGGATTGATCATCGTGCCGCAGTCTTCCACGATGACATAGTCGAGTAATTGCACATGGCCCGTTTCCGTATCCACTTCAACCGCCACAGCATGCGATGCATAGGTGAACGTGCCGGTATCGACCGCGGGCTTGAACCCCATTGTGGCTTCCAATCCCGCAGGATCAACGTCTGGCGGCAATAGGTGGGGATTGGCATACCATGCGTTAGCGATCCGCTCGATCGTGATGCTTTTAGTGCCTGATGAAGTGCCTTTGCTTGCGGTAACCGCCCCGTTACACAACGAACAAATATCCTCGGGAACGCCGAGCATGTGCGCGCCGATTTTCAAAAGACGGGGGAGCACTTCCTTGCACGCACGTGAAACCGCACCGCCGGACATCACCAGCGATCGAGAAGCATAAGTTCCGGTGGAAAATGGTGTTAGCGCAGTGTCGCCGTGAATGAGCCGGATTCTACCGATATCAATCCCTAGAATTTCATGGGCGATTTGCGCGAACGTTGTTTCCATGCCCTGGCCATGCGAGTGAATGCCGGCACGCAGCTCTGCGCCGCCATCAGGCGTAATCCGCAGCGTTGCCGAATCGAAACCGGGAATGAGAGGCGTCCCCCACGTAGCAAATACCGAGGTGCCGTGTGCGGATTGTTCCGTGTACGTCGCCACGCCAATGCCAAACCGTTTTGCGCCACCGGCGCTGACACTTTGCCGCTGCCGCTCGCGCCACCGATCAAACCCGATCATGTCGAGCGCCTTGCGCAAGCTCTCGGGATAATCGCCACCGTCATAATGTTTATCTGCCACGTTGACATAGGGCATTTGAGCAGCCTGCACCAGATTGTCCACGCGCACTTCCCAAGGTTCCCGCCCCACCTGGCGTGCTACGGCATCCATGAGCAATTCAATGGCGAAACAAACACCGGTGCGGGCGACGCCGCGATAGGGCAGGAATGCCGGCTTGTTGGTCGCCAGACATTCAGTGACGCATCGATAGCCGTCAAATGCATACGGCCCAGGGAGATTGCCGATGGCTTGGCCAGGCTCAAGTCCGATCGTAAAGGGCCATACCGAATAGGCCCCGCCGTCGATTGCAATCCTGGCGTCCAGGGCAAGCAAGCGCCCTTTCCGATCGGCATATGCCGTCAGATCGTAATGGTGTTGCCTGGAATTGGCGCCCGCTACCAGATGTTCGCGCCGGTCTTCCACGAACCGGAATGGACGTTTGAATTTCATGGCAAGCCAGGCAACGCATACTTCTTCCTGCTGGAGCACACATTTATAACCAAATGCACCACCGACATCCGGTGAAATTACGCGTATGCGCTCCTGGTCAAGCGCGAGACAGATCGAAAGACCCATGCGGATCATGTGCGGTACCTGCGTTGCGCTGTAGACAATCAGCTGATCGAATTGATGATCCCAGTAGGCGAGCACCGCTTTGCCCTCCAGGGGCGCCATGCATTGCCGGGCCAGATCGATCTTCCGGGATACAACCACAGGCGCGCCAGCACTGAGTTCCGCGAAACGCTTATCCATGTCCAATGTCAGGAATGTGTTGTCTTCCCATTCGTCATGCACGCGATTGCCGGCAGCCTGTTCCCTGGCAACCGAGACGCTGGGAATGGCAGGCAAATCGTCGATCTGAATCATGACGGTTTCTATCAAATCTTCAGCCTCGGCGCGCGTGGGCGCGAAGCACATCGCCATCGGTTCGCCAACGAACCTGACCTTGCCCGATGCCAGTAGCGGCTGGATTGACTCTTTATAAGTCGGCAGCTTTGAGCACGCAATGATGTCCAATGCGCCGTCCAGATCCTCGCGCGTGAACGTTCTATCCGCGTATTCGCTAGCCTTCTCGATCGACGTAATGCGTCCATGGGCAATGGGACTGCGGAGAAATGCGACTTCCTGCAAGTCCGGCAATGTCATATCTGAAACGAATTTTCCTTTGCCCAATAAATGACGGGCGTCTTCCTTGCGCGGTACACGAGCACCTACACCCTGGCCAGGTTTGCCAGGATGGTGTTCATCTGCACTCATGGTTACGCTATTTGAGAAGGAATAGAAATTGCCCGTTCGCGCGGCCTCATAAAAGGTACTTCCAACGCGATTCTCAGAATTTTTTTCATGGCAATAAACATCCTATAAACACCGAAAAATAATCAGCGTGCTGATTAAATGATCAGCTTATGTTCCAATTTTATGAAGCAGTCATTGACTGGTAGATCAAGCAGATCAGCTGCGGATCCTCCCACAAAAAAACACGCGTTAAAATTGGAATTTTCTTGATTTCTATTAAGAGAATTTTTGCAGGCCTCAGAACAACGAGGTTCAAGTTAAATCACGATGTCTCGATGTATGGATGGTTTGCGTTCAAGCAGTTGCGACAATTTTCTCAATGCCGCCGCCAGGCGGGTACGATCCTTGATGCCGCCTAGCGAAATGCGAATGGCATTGGGAGATTTAGGGCCCGCATAGAAGGCGTCCGAGGATGTCACGGCCAGACCTTCTGCGCGTGCGGTGCGGGCGAGATCCTGTGAGGTCCAATAGCTCGGCAAGGCAAGCCATACATGGATGCCCCCGCTTGAGAAGTGGAGCGTGCTCGCCAATATTTGCCTGGTCAAATCTTGCCGGGCGCGCGCCTCGGCCTGCACGCCCGCCAGCAGCCGGGCCGCCGATCCATCGTGTATCCATTGCGTCGTCAAAGCCGTCGTCAGCGGTGTCGCCATCACGGCGAACGATCTTAAGGCCACCAGGAATCGTTCCCGGCTTTCGGCATCGGGCAAGAGGACAAATGCTGTGCGCAGGCCAGGGGTCAGGCACTTGGAAAGCGTCGAAATATAGGTGACCTGTTCGGGCGCAAAGCACGCCACGGGCGGGGGCGCATCGTCGGCCAGCAGCCAATAAGGATCGTCCTCAATGATCTTGACGCCGCATCTCGTGGCGGTGCGCGCGATCTCGCGCCGCCGCTGTTCGGGCATCGTCCGCGCGGTCGGGTTTTGGATCGTTGGATTGAGGTAGAGCAGGCGCGCACCGTGCTGGCGGCACGCTTTTTCCAAAGCATCGGGACGCAGCCCAGCTTCATCCGTCTCCGCAGCCACAACGCGACGCCCCAACTGCGCCGCTGCCGAGCGCAGCCCTGGGTAGACCGCCGGTTCGCTGACAATGACATCGCCCGGCTTGGTGAGGGCGAGTATCAGTGCGGCTAGCGCAGACTGCGCGCCGGGGCAGACCACGATACGTTCCGGCTCGACGCTGTTGAACATGGGCGTCAGCCACGCGGCGCCTGCTGCACGGTCCGCCTTGCTGCCGCCGCCCAGATGGTAGGTCATCAATAGGTCGGTGTCGGTACGCATCAATACCTGCGACAGCCCCTGTTTCAGCAAATCGTCAAAATCCACGTCCGCCGGCGGCGGTGGAATGTTCATGCTCAGATCGAGCATTTGCGTCAGTTCGACTTTAGGCGCTGCGACGTAAGTGCCCAGAGCGCCATGCGCTTGCAGCAGATTGCGGCGCTTCGCTTCGTCATACGCACGGGTCACCGTAGTGAGGTCCACCTTGAGCAGCGCGGCCAAGCGGCGTTGCGGCGGCAGGCGATCGCCGGGGCGCAAACGTTCATCGGAAAGCGCGCGCTCGATGAAGCCGACGATCTGCAGGTAGCGCGGCCCCGCCTGGTGGACGAAATCGCCAATCCAGGAGATTGTTTGAACGCCTTCTTGTATGGATTTTGGCTGGGTCATTTTGTCATAATGTATGGATATTGTTTTTAATTATTATGCATACAAGCACCATATTTATCCACATATTCCAATACCTTGTATGCGTATTTTTCATTTTAGCAAGCATGCGGGGCGCGTTCTGTGCTGCGCAATACTCCTTTCGCTCGGCGGCTGCAGCATGGCGCTGTTCAATCCCCAAGGCGATATCGGGGCGCAGGAAAAGACCCTGATCCTCGTCGCGCTGGGCTTAATGTTGCTGGTTGTCATTCCGGTCATCGCGATGACGCTGTATTTCGCCTGGCGCTATCGCGCCTCGAATTCTAAAGCCACCTATGCACCCAAATGGGCCCATTCCACCAAAATCGAAGTGATCGTATGGGCCATCCCTTGCGTGATCGTGGCTTTTCTGGCCGTCCTCATCTGGCGCACCACTCACTCTTTGGACCCGTACCAGCCGCTAAAGTCAGACGTCGCGCCGGTCCGCGTTGAGGTAGTCGCGCTGAATTGGAAGTGGCTATTCATTTATCCCGATTACGGCGTGGCCTCGGTAAATAGGCTCCCGATACCCGTCGATACGCCGATCGATTTCAAGCTGACGGCGGAGTCGTTGATGAATTCTTTCTTCATTCCACAGCTCGGAAGCCAGGTTTACGCCATGGCGGGTATGCAGACCCAGTTGCATCTGATTGCCAACAGTCCAGGCATCTATCCCGGGATGTCCTCGGCCTTTAGCGGCCCCGGTTTTTCCGATATGCATTTCGACACTGTCGCCACCAGCCGGCCCGAGTTCGATAACTGGATTCGGCAAGCCAGGAAATCGCCGCTGACGCTGAACCAGGCAACTTATCAAACGCTTGAGCAACCCAGCAGCAAAAATCCAGTGGCTTTCTACGCAAGCGTCGATCCTGGCCTGTTCAATGGCGTCGTTAAGCAATACATGCACATGCCTGATTCCGGCGCAGACGGCATGGCCATGAATCAGATGAACATGCAACCCACACACCAGCCTGCGGAGTAGTCACTATGTTTGGAAAATTAACGCTCGATGCGATTCCGTACCATGAGCCGATCATCATGGGTACGCTGGCGGTCGTCGTGCTCCTCGGCGCCCTGTTACTGGGCGCGATCACGCACTTCGGCAAGTGGAAGTATCTATGGACGGAGTGGTTCACTTCCGTCGACCACAAGCGCGTCGGTGTGATGTATATCGTCCTGGCGCTGGTCATGCTGCTGCGCGGCTTCGCCGATGCACTCATGATGCGCATGCAACAGGCCATCGCAGCGAACGACGCCGCCGGCTACCTGCCGCCGCATCACTACGATCAGATCTTCACCGCCCACGGTGTGATCATGATCTTCTTCGTGGCGACGCCTTTCATTATCGGACTGATGAATGTCATCGTGCCGTTGCAGATCGGTGCGCGCGATGTGGCTTTTCCGTTTCTCAATTCGCTCGGCTTCTGGCTCTCGGCGATGGGCGCGGCGCTGGTGATGTTATCGATGTTCGTCGGCGACTTTGCCGCCACCGGCTGGGTTGCCTACCCACCGCTATCGGAACTCGGCTACAGCCCCACCGTCGGCGTCGACTATTACATCTGGGCGCTGCAGATATCCGGCTTGGGAACCTTGCTGACGGGGGTTAATTTCGTTGTCACCATTCTGCGGATGCGCGCACCGGGCATGAATTTGATGAAAATGCCGGTTTTTGTCTGGACCGCATTGATCACCAACATCCTGATCGTCGCCGTGTTCCCCGTCTTGACCGCCACGCTGGCGCTGCTGGCCGCCGATCGCTATCTCGACATGCACTTCTTTACCAACGAGCTTGGCGGCAACGCCATGATGTACATCAACCTCATCTGGGTCTGGGGCCACCCCGAGGTCTACATCCTGATCCTGCCGTGCTTCGGCGTGTTTTCCGAGATCATCTCCACCTTCTCGGGCAAGCCTCTGTTCGGCTACAAATCGATGGTCTACGCCACATGCTCTATCGGCGTCCTGTCGTTTTTCGTCTGGCTGCATCATTTCTTCACCATGGGTTCGGGCGCGAACGTTAATGCGTTTTTCGGGATCATGACGTCCATCATCTCCATCCCGACCGGCGTGAAGCTGTTCAATTGGTTATTCACCATGTTCCGCGGCCGGATTCGCTACCATTCGGCGACCCTCTGGACTATCGGCTTCATGGTCACGTTCGCCGTCGGCGGCATGACGGGCGTATTGCTGGCCGTGCCTGGCGCCGACTTTGTGCTGCATAACAGCCTGTTTCTGGTGGCGCACTTCCATAACGTTATTATCGGCGGCGTCGTATTCGGCTGCCTGGCGGGTATGAGCTTCTGGTTCCCCAAGGTATTTGGCTTCACGTTGAATGAATTTTGGGGCAAGGTATCTTTCTGGTGCTGGCTGGTGGGCTTTTTCATGGCCTTCATGCCGCTGTATGTACTCGGCTTCGAGGGCATGACCCGGCGCATGAATCACTATGCGGTTCCTGGCTGGCAGCCCTGGCTGGTGGTGGCGTTGTGCGGCGCAGTCATCATATTCGCCGGCATCGGTTCAACGATCATCCAGCTCATCGTCAGTATCCGCGACCGTGAAGCGTACCGGGATTTGACTGGCGATCCATGGGACGGTCGCAGTCTGGAATGGAGCACCGCCTCCCCGGCGCCGTTCTACAACTTTGCCCACATTCCGCACATCACTTCCCTGGAGCAGCACACGGACAACAAGGATAGCGGCCGTGCTTATGTCAAGGCGGCGCACTACGAAGACATCCACATGCCGCGAAACACCCCAGCAGGCGTGATCATTTCAGTCTTTGGTTTCCTGCTGTGCTTTGCCCTGATCTGGCACATGTGGCTGGTGGCAGGCGTTTCTCTGGCGGGAGCGATCGCTACATTTATTGTCCGATCCTACAATCGGAATGTGGATTACTACGTGCCGGCGGCTGAGGTCGAACGGATTGAGAACATGCGCTTCGCGCAATTACGTGAGGCCGCCTAAGCATGAGCATGAGCAATATATCCATTAACGACATTCATAGCGGTGCGGCGCATGACACGCATGATGCGCATCATGTGCACGACGACGGCGCCAAGACCACGGTAGGGTTCTGGATCTACCTGATGAGCGACTGCCTGATCTTTTCAGTGCTGTTCGCGACCTTTGGCGTGCTTGCCGCCAACACTGCGGGCGGGCCGAGTGGAAAAGACCTTTTCGATTTGCCCTTTGTCTTTGGCGAAACCACGCTGCTGCTGGTGAGCAGCTTCACCTTCGGCATGGCCATGCTGAACATGCCTGCCGGCCGCAAGAATAAGGTGATCGCCTGGCTGGGCCTGACCTTCTTGCTCGGTGCTGCCTTTATCGGCATGGAACTCTACGAATTCGGCAACTTGATTCATGAAGGCGCCGGCCCCGGCACCAGTGCTTTCCTGTCCGCCTATTTCACCCTGGTCGGCACGCACGGTCTACACGTCATCTGCGGTTTGCTGTGGATCGCGGTGATGATGCACCAGATCAAACGCTACGGTCTGGACGGCATGGCCCAACGTCGCATGGCTTGCCTCAGCCTGTTCTGGCACTTCCTGGATCTGATCTGGATTTGCGTTTTTACCTTTATCTACCTGCGCGAGTTTGTATGAAAACTGCTCAACATCACTCCCCCCACGCATCCAGCCATGCCGCCTCGCATGGCAGCGTAAAAAGCTATGTCATCGGTTTTGGTCTATCGCTGATACTTACCCTGGCGTCCTTCGGGGTAGTCATGGCGGGTATCGTGCCGCACAGCATGATGCTGGCCGCGATCGTCGTACTTTGCGTCGCCCAGTTACTGGTCCAACTGGTCTGCTTCCTGCACATAGGCGCTGCGCGGGACCAGCGCCAGAACACGGCAATCTTCATCTGCACGGCGCTGCTCATCGCCATTGTCGTGGCTGGTTCGTTGTGGGTTATGCATAACGCCAACGTCAACATGATGCCTACGCAAATATCGAAGGAGCGGGCGATGTCGCATGACTAACGCCCGCCTGACGCCCTTAATGGCACTTAATTAGCGTTGCCTTAGCTAATTGCGGTGGGTAGTGAATGCGGTGCTGGATCTGACAATACGGCATCGCGTTTTTCTAACAGATGCAGACGCAGGATTTCAGCTAAACGCTTGCCATCGCGCGCCTCAAGCGCTTTCACCATTTCGTCATGATCGTGCGCTGCCCGGTCCCATTTGTCGGCATGAAAATTGGAGCGGAAGCGTAAGGCCTGCAAGCGACGGTTCAACGATAAATAAGTTTGATGGAGCACCGAATTGCGCGCGGCTTCATTGATTTTGTTATGGATGGCCTGGTTACGGCTGTAATAGCCTGGCAAGTCATTTTGCGCCTTACACGCCAGCATGGCGTAATGCAGCGCCTTGATTTCCGCTATTTCGACCGCCGTAATGCGTTCGCATGCGAGTTCGCCCGACATCGCCTCCATCACGCTCATCAGTTCAAAAGTTTCCCAGATCTCGGTCTCGGACAACTTGGATACCGATGCGCCGCGATTCGGCAATATATCGATCAGGCCTTCGGCGGCCAATACCTTCAACGCTTCCCGTAATGGTGTGCGGGAAATGCCGAGGGTTTCACATAACTCACGCTCGTTCAACTTCGTCCCCGGCGCCAGCACCGCTTCGACAATTAAATTGCGCATGTGCTCAACGACCGTATCGTGCAGTCGCTTGCGTTCAAGCTTAGGCACCGAAGCACCCGCGAGAGGTTCGGGACGGCCCAAGTTCTCAAATTCTGAATTTTGCATTCAAATTCCTTATCATTTTTTGAATTCTAACATCAAGCTATTTTTCTTGCTTATGGGGTCCAAATATCGATTTTTTGGATGCGCCAATATTTCCATTATTTCAATAGAGAAACAAACAGTGTCTATTTCTTGCCTATTTTCCGATCTCTCTTAAAAAGAGGTATACCTTCCAATTTCACTCTGGTAAAGTAATTTTGTATTCAAAATTCAAAATGAAACTCATATGGAGAAATAATGCTTAAATTGGACTTCCATCCAGCGGGCCGTCATTTCCTGCAAATTCCTGGGCCTAGCCCCGTGCCCGATCGTATCTTGCGGGCGATCAGCTATCCGACTATTGATCATCGCGGTCCTGAGTTCGGTGCGCTGGGTTTGCGAGTCCTGTCAGATATCAAAAAAATATTCAAAACCGAACAACCGGTCGTCATTTACCCAGCGTCCGGCACTGGCGCATGGGAGGCCGCGCTGACCAATACCTTAAGTCCCGGCGATACGGTTCTAATGTATGAAACCGGCCACTTCGCGACCCTATGGAAAAAAATGGCTGAAGCCTTGGGTTTGAAGCCGGAATTCCTGGGCTTGCCGGGGATCGAGGGCTGGCGCCATGGCGTACGGGCCGACCTGATCGAAGAACGTTTGCGTAAAGATGCGCAGCATACCATCAAGGCGGTTTGCGTGGTGCATAACGAAACGTCGACCGGCGTCACATCCGACATCGCGGCGGTACGCAAAGCCATCGATGCCGCCGGCCACCCGGCATTGCTGCTGGTCGATACGATTTCCGGTTTGGCATCGGCCGACTATCGGCACGATGATTGGGGCGTTGACGTCACCATCTCCGGATCGCAAAAAGGATTGATGCTGCCGCCTGGCATCAGCTTCAATGCGGTCTCCAAAAAAGCGATCGCCGCCAGTAAAACGGCAAAGCTGCCGAAAGCTTTCTGGGGCTGGGACGAAATCATTGAGATGAATGCCACCGGCTACTGGCCATACACCCCCAACACCAACCTGCTCTACGGACTATCCGAAGCGCTGGACATGATTCTCGGCGAAGGTTTGGATAATGTCTTCGCACGTCATCAGCGCCTGGCCGCAGCATGCCGCGCGGCAGTCAACGCCTGGGGTCTGGAAGTGCAATGCGCGGACCCCGCCGTGTACTCGCCGGTGCTGACCGGCGTGATGACGCCGGCCGGATTCGATGCCGATGCGATCCGTAAACTTATTTACGAAAACTTCAATATGTCACTGGGGACGGGCCTCGGAAAAATGAAGGGCGGCATGTTCCGTATCGGCCATTTGGGCGAAGCCAACGAGCTGTCGTTGATGGCGACGCTTTCCGGCTGTGAAATGGGTCTGAAATTGGCAGGTGTTCCGCTTAAGGGCAGCGGCGTCGCTGCTGCCATGGATTATCTGACCTCGCAAAAAAGGAAGCCTGCGTTAAAAGTAGCTTAGTTGTAATCACGTCTGCTTATTGCAGACGTTCTGCTGTTTCGTGCCGTAGGGAAAAATGCCACGCTGACCCGCATGGCAAGGCGCGAAACAACAGGCCAGATCGGTTCAGGCATCGTTCCAAAGAGGATGTAGCCCTGAATATGAAACGCGTGCAATAGCGCGTTCCGACTTAACTATGACGGAGACAACACAATGAAACACTTACGCTTTCGTGCGACGACCATCGTACTGGTCATGCTTTGTCTGATGTATTTCATTACCTATCTCGATCGCGTGAACGTGAGTTCTGCGGCGGCCGGATTTGGGAAAGAGTTCGATCTCTCCAAAACGCAAATCGGGCTAGTATTCTCGGCCTTCGCTTATCCCTATCTCATCTTTCAGATTATTGGCGGCTGGGTCAGCGATAAATTCGGCTCCAAGCGTACCTTGATTTATTGCGGCCTCTTGTGGGCGGTCGCGACCATTCTGACCGGATTTTCCGGCGGCCTGATTTCGATGCTGTTGGCGCGCGTGTTGCTCGGCTTGGGAGAAGGCGCCACCTTCCCCGCGGCGACTAGCGCCATGGCGCGCTGGATACCGAAGGAAAGCCGGGGCTTTGCGCAAGGTATTACGCATTCCTGTTCCAGAATCGGCAACGCGATCGCGCCGGCGGCCGTGGTCTGGATCATGGCCATGTACGGCTGGCGCCAGTCGTTCTATTTCTGCGGCATCTTCAGTCTGGTCTGGGTTGTTTTGTGGGCCTTTGTTTTTACCGAACATCCAGCCGATCATCCCAGGATTACCGCGGAAGAACTTTCGAAATTGGGCACTCCCAAGAAAAAGAATCCGCCCGTCCCTTGGGGGCCATTGTTCAAACGGATGCTGCCGGTGACGATCGTATATTTCTGCTACGGCTGGACGCTCTGGTTATTTTTAAGCTGGATTCCGCAATACTTCCTGCATAGCTACGATCTAAATATTACGAAGTCCGCTTTATTTGCATCCAGTGTATTTTTTGCCGGCGTGATTGGCGATACATTGGGCGGCGTTGTCAGCGACAAGATTCTCAAGAAGACAGGAAAACTCAAAAAAGCCCGTAGTCACATGGTCTCCATTTGCATGTTTCTCACACTGCTGTCTTTGCTGCCGCTCATGTTTGCGCATAACGTCTATATCTCGATCCTGTCTCTTAGCGCAGGCTTCTTTTTTGCGGAAATGACAATCGGTCCCATGTGGGCAATTCCAATGGATATCGCACCGGAATTTCCCGGTACGGCCAGCGGCATGATGAATACCGGATCTGCACTGGCAGCCATTATTTCGCCAGTACTCTCCGGTTACCTGATAGACCGGTTCGGCAACTGGGAATTGCCATTCCTGGGCAGCATCATATTGATGGGTATTGGCGTCGTACTAGCGTTCAGATTGCAGCCGGACAGCAAGTTCGTTTCGACGTTGGCGCCGCTTGACGATGCTGTCCTGACGGCATCTTGAAAGCGTCGGTATAAATCGCAACGCAGACTCGCGCATATCGTTAAAAATTCCCGGGGCATCCTGAAATGGCGCGCTCCGGGAGATGACAAAATAGGAACACCATGGAATCGTCAACGTCTTCCCCCAACGCATTGGGAAGTCTATTCAGCAAGGCTTATGCTTCGTATTCCACGATCACGGTGCCGCCGGCATTGATGCCGGATAATGCCGATGATGCGTATGCCATACAGCACTTTATTATCGATCAGTGCGAGGCGCGCATCGGCGGCTGGAAGGTCGGTTCGAAATCCGTCGATGGGCCGGCCCATTGCGCGCCGTTGCCGCAGCAAGGCATCTACAAACCGGGCGCCATCATCGATCGCGACAATTACCCGGTGCTAGGGATCGAGCTTGAAATATTTTTTGGTTTCAATCGTGGTTTCATGCCTGGCGTAGCCGAGATATCCGAGCAGGAAGTCATGCAAAGCATCGGCACAATAGGCGCCTCGATCGAGATTGTTTCCAGTCGCATTGCCGGCTGGCCGAAAGCGCCGCCGCTAGCGATGCTGGCGGATCTGCAAAGTCACGGCGCACTGATTGTAGGCGAACAAATCGCTTACCGCGACGACTTTCCTTTTCAGAATCCTATCGTGCATTTGAACGTCGACGGCAAGGACATTTTCAAGGGTCCAGGCGTCAATCCGGCCGGCGATCCGCGCCGCTTACTGTGCTGGCTCGTCAATCACTGCAACCGGCGCGGCATTGCCATCCCGGCCGGCGCCGTGATCACGACGGGTTCGTATACGGGTATGCATTTCCCGGCCCAGGCCTGCTGTGTCGCAGCCAGCATTGCCGGCCTCCCGCCTATCGATTTCGAATTACGTTAAGCACTAACTGACAGGAAACAGCCCATGATGGTCAAGCCCAAGCACTTGGTTCCGTCGAGCGCCGGTTCTAACGTTAACGCTAACGCTAGCGCCACCAGCACCCCCCTTGCCGATGAATTGCGCAAGGCGCTGAAAGGCGATGTTCTTTTCAGCAAGGCCGATTGCGGTCGATATTCGACGGATGCATCGATTTATCAAATCATGCCGATCGGTATCGTGGTGCCGCGCGACCAGGACGATCTGGTGCTGGCGCTCGACATCGCGCGTTCGCGCCGGATTCCGGTCCTGGCGCGAGGCGCAGGGACCAGCCAGTGCGGCCAAACGGTGGGCGAAGCGCTGATCATAGACAACAGCAAATGGCTCAACAAGGTAATCGATTTCGATCCCCTCGCGCGCACCATCACGGTCGAGCCGGGTATCGTGCTCGATACGCTCAATGCCTGGCTCAAGCCGCGCGGCCTCTGGTTTCCGGTCGATGTATCGACCTCCGCGCAATGCACCATCGGCGGTATGGCCGGCAATAACTCTTGCGGTTCACGCTCGATCGAATACGGCAATATGGTGCACAACGTCCTGGCCATCGATGCCATTCTCGAAGACGGCACGCAAGGCCGCTTCGGCCGCCTGGACACAATGCATGAAAGTAGCGTGGGCGCGCGGATCGCCGGCATTGTCGACGGCTTGCGGCGCATCGCCGAACGCGAACGCAACGAGATCGTCGAACGTATTCCGAAAGTATTGCGCCGCGTTGCCGGCTACAACATCGACCTCTTCGATTGCCAGAACCCGCGCAACTACACCGACGATGGCGTAGCCAACCTGGCGCATATCCTGATCGGCTCCGAAGGCACGCTGGCGCACAGCCGCCAGATCAAGCTGGCCTTGGCGCGGCTGCCGGCGCATAAGGTATTGGGCGTGGTGAGTTTCCCGACCTTATATAAAGCGATGGATCTGGCGCAGCATATCGTCAAGCTGGGTCCGACCGCGGTCGAACTGGTCGATCGCACCATGATCGATTTGTCGATGCGTAATCCGGCCTTCCGCGCAGTCATCGAAAAGGCCTTGACCGGCCATCCGGAAGCCATTCTGCTGGTGGAATTTGCCGGCGAAAATCTGGACGAGCAACGCGAAAAACTATCGCGTCTGGATGAATTGATGGGCGATTTGCAGTTGCCCGACTGCGTCATCAAAATGACCAATCCGGGCGAGCAAAAAGCATTGTGGGATGTGCGCAAAGCCGGCCTGAACATCATGATGAGCATGAAGGGTGACGGCAAGCCGATCTCTTTCATCGAGGATTGCGCGGTGCCGCTGGAGCATCTGGCCGAATACACCAGCCAGCTGACCGAGGTATTCCACAAATACGGGACCGAGGGCACCTGGTATGCGCATGCCAGCGTCGGCACCCTGCATGTGCGTCCGATCCTGGACATGCGTCGTGGCGGCGCCAAGGATATGCGCGAGATCGCAGAAGCGGCGGCGCTGTTGGTCAGGAAATTCAAAGGCGCGTACTCCGGCGAACACGGCGACGGCTTGAGCCGCGGCGAATGGGTCGCCTGGCAGTATGGGCCGCAACTCAATACCGCCTTTGCGGAAATCAAGTCGCTGTTCGATCCCACCAATCGTCTCAGCCCGGACCGGATGGTGCGTCCGCCAAAGATGGACGAGGCCGCCAATTTCCGCTTCCCACCGAGCTATCGCGAGTTGCCGCATATTCCCTTGCTCGACTGGTCGGCATGGAACGTCAAGCGCAATGCGCTGACCGGCGAAGAAACCGCGCCCGGCACCGGCGAGGACCGCACCGGCGGCTTGGCCAAGTTGGTCGAGATGTGCAACAACAATGGGCATTGCCGCAAATTCGACGCCGACACCATGTGCCCGAGTTACCGCATTACCCGCGACGAGCGGCACGTCACGCGCGGCCGCGCCAACACCCTGCGTCTTGCCTTGTCCGGCCAGCTCGGCAGCGATGGACTGGCCAGCGATGAGGTCAAGGAAGTGCTCGACCTGTGCGTATCGTGCAAGGGATGCAAACGGGATTGCCCGACCGGGGTCGATATGGCCAAGATCAAAATCGAAGCGCGCGCCGCCAGAGCCGGCAAGTACGGCATCCGTTTGCGCGACCGCCTGGTCAGCTTCATGCCGGCTTATGCGCCTTACGCCAGCAAGCTGGGCGGCGCAATTGCCTTGGCCGACCGCATTCCGCTACTGAGCGGCTGGATAAAGACGCTGATCGGATTGGCGCCGCAGCGGCCGTTTCCGCGCTTTCGCAACGCCTTCCTGGCCGGCGCAAAAGCCAGCGTCCAATCCGGCCGCGAAGTGCTGCTGTTCGTCGATACCTTTAATAATTACATGGAGCCGGAAAACGCCCGCGCCGCGCAGGCGGTGTTGGAAAGCGCAGGCTACAAAGTGCATTTCAATACGATGCACGGCGAGCGGCCCTTATGCTGCGGACGGACCTATTTATCGGCCGGCCTGGTCGAGCAGGCCAAGGCGGAAGCGAAACGAACGCTCGATGCGTTAATGCCGTTTGTGAACCGAGGCGTTCCCATCGTCGGGCTGGAACCCTCTTGTCTGCTGACCTTGCGCGACGAATTCCTGCACTACGGCTATGGCGCACAGGCCAAGACGCTGGCGCAGTCTGCCTTCCTGTTTGAAGAGTTCCTGGTGAAAGAACAAAAGGAAGGCCATCTCAAACTGGCGCTCAAAGCGATGCAGTCGCCGCAGATACTGTTGCATGGGCATTGCCATCAGAAGGCGTTCGATGTATTTACGCCGGTGCAGACGGTGCTCAAGTGGATTCCCGGCGCCGAGGTGTCTGTCATCGAATCATCGTGTTGCGGCATGGCGGGCAGTTTCGGTTACGAGCATGAACACTACGAAGCCTCGATTGCGATGGCCGAGCTGTCGCTGTTGCCGGCACTGCGTAGCGCCGGCAGGGACAATATCGTGGTGGCTGACGGCACCAGCTGCAGGCATCAGATACACGACGGCGCACAGCGCGAAGCGGTGCACGTAGCGCGGGTGCTGGCGGCATCGTTGAGCGGTCAAGCTTTGCAGTGACCGAAGGGTTCAAACCGGAATGTGCGCTGGCCGCAAGTGAGGCGCCGTCAGCTGGGCATGTGGCGGGATATT
>JAQGNR010000018.1 GCA_028291765.1 Herbaspirillum sp. | reverse complement strand
CCGATACCAAAAAAAGAGCCATGCGCGAACGATGTCACGACACGGGCGATCATCAGCATGTCGTAGCCGGATGCCAGCGCGCACAGGATATTGCCGAGGATGAACACCCCCATCAGGAGTTGCAGCGCAAGCTTGCGCGACATGCGGCTGGTCAACACGGCAAGCAATGGCGCGCCGACGGCAACGCCGAGCGCATAACCGCTCACCAGCAGCCCGGCGGCAGGTATCGATACGGCAAGGTCGTGCGCCACCTCGGGCAGCAAGCCCATGATGACGAACTCGGTGGTGCCGATGGCGAATGCGCTGATGGCCAGCGCCAATAAAGGGAGTGGCATGGTTTTCTCCGGCTTTAGCTATGCGAGCCAGGCAATGCCGTCACGAACTCGACGACCACGCCCGGTTCCAAATTTACAAATAATTGAAGCTCGCGCGACAAAGGCACTTCCGCCAGCCGATACGCAATGGCGTGCGTGCGGAGCCGTTCCAGCAAGGCTTCCCATTCGGCGTGATTTTCCACGCGGAAAGCCGCATGATCGATGCGTGGCGATACGCATCCGGCCTGCCCTAAGGCAGCGGAGCCGACTAGATGAATCGCCGCGCGTTCCTGGGCGTAAAGCCAATACCCGGGGACGCCGAATGGCGGCCGTTCGCCCTCTGTCAGGCCGACAACGTCACAAAAAAAACGGCGCGCGGCGTCGAGATGGGCGGTGAATATGGTTGCGTGGTCTAGATTCATAAGTGGCTACTTTCGATAAATGCAAACTGTTGGGGTGCATTATCTGCGTAGCGTGCTCATTCGATAATTGGGATGGCGTTTGAATTATTTTCAAATTATTTTGAATAATCCACGGGCAGCGCCCAGAACGTCGTAAATATTATTGTAATTATGTTTACATATTTGTATTTATATCTACAATACAGATATGAATACTTTATGCACACCATCAGCATGGCAGCTCCTCGTCTTAAGCCTGCCTGCATCCAGCGCCACACCGCGCATGCGCATCTGGCGCGCCTTAAAAGCGCTGGGCTGCGGCGCATTGCGCGATGGCGCTTATTTGTTGCCACCCGCAGCAGCAGCGCCCTTTGCTGCGCTCGCTGAAGAAACCATCGCAGAAGGCGGTATCGCGTGGCTGCTGGATGTCCAACCCCGGTCGGCAGACGAAGAGGCATTATTTCGAGGGCTATTCGAGCGCAATCACGACTACGCCGAATTCGTCGACGGCTTGCGTGAGACGCGAAAAACAGTACCCGCCCTCACGCAGCAGGAAATTACCCGTCTGCTTCGCAAATTAGGCCGCGACTACGACGCGCTGCGCAGTATCGACTATTTCCCCAATGAGACCAGCCTCAATGCCGAGGTGTCCTGGCTCGACTTTCATGCTTTCGCCACGCAAGTAATGTCGCCCGACGAACCGCATGCCGCAGCCGGCGCGGTGCAAAAGCGCGATCCGCATGCCTATCAGAACAAGCGGTGGGCCACGCGCCGTCATTTATGGGTCGACCGTGTGGCCAGCGCCTGGCTGATACAACGCTTCATCGATCAACAGGCACACTTTTTATGGCTCGCGCAACCCGCCGACTGCCCCTCCGACGCATTGGGCTTCGATTTCGACGGGGCCGCGTTCACGCATATTGGCGAATTGGTGACCTTCGAGGTGCTTCTGGCGAGTTTTGGATTGGACAAGGATCCCGGATTGTTGCGCATCGCCACCATCGTCCACGCCCTGGATTTGGGCGGCGATCCGGTACCGGAGGCGATCGGCTTTGAAGCCATCATGACCGGCATGCGCCAACGCTTGTCGGACGACGACCAGTTGCTGGCGGAAATGGGGTCGGTCCTCGACGCGCTGCATGCCCATTTCAGCGAACAACAAAAAAAGAATGCCTAACCGAGGATGCCCATGAAAACATCGCCTTCTACCATCGCCGCGCCAACAGCAAGCTGTAGTTACACGCTGTGGCAAATGATGCTGTATATGCTGCGGCTCGGTACGCTTGGATTTGGCGGCCCGGTCGCCCTGGTCGGTTATATGTACCGCGATCTGGTTGAAACACGAAAATGGATTAGCGAAGACGATTACAAAGAAGGCTTGGCTTTGGCGCAGCTCGCGCCGGGACCGCTGGCGGCACAGCTCGGAATTTACATGGGGTATGTGCATTACCGGCTGCGCGGCGCAACGCTTGCCGGCATCGCGTTCGTCATCCCCTCTTTCTTCATGGTGGTGGCGCTGGGCTGGGCGTACATACGCTTCGGCGGACTGTCGTGGATGCAGGCGGTGTTTTACGGCGTCGGCGCGGCGGTCATCGGCATCATCGCCATGAGCGCCAAGAAGCTGACACAAAAGAGCGTCGGCAAGGACAAATTGCTGTGGGCGATTTATCTGCTGCTGGCGACGGTGACGGTCGTGACCGAATCCGAAATCGCTTGGCTGTTTATCGCCGCCGGTGTGCTGGTCTGGTTGCTGCGCGCACCACCGAAATGGCTGGCAAAGGGCAATCTGAACGCGGCCGCCCTGACGCAATTGCCCATCGCCGGCAGTTTATTTGGCACGATTGACGTGTCCTTGCTGACACATATCGGGATCTTCTTTACGAAAGCGGGCGCGTTTGTCTTCGGTTCCGGCCTCGCCATTGTCCCTTTTCTGTATGGCGGTGTCGTGACGGATCTGCACTGGCTCACCGACAAGCAATTCGTCGACGCGGTAGCAGTCGCCATGATTACCCCGGGACCGGTGGTCATCACCGTCGGCTTCATCGGTTATCTGGTGGCCGGACTGCCCGGCGCGACCGTTGCCGCGCTGGCGACCTTCCTGCCTTGTTATCTGTTTACCGTCCTGCCTGCGCCGTATTTCAAGAAATACGGCAAGTTGCCCGGCGTCGTCGCCTTTGTAGACGGCATTACGGCCGCTGCGATCGGCGCCATTACCGGCTCGGTCATCGTCATTGCCCGACGCTCGATTGTCGACATTCCAACGATCTTGATTGCCTTGGTGACGATTGCGCTGCTGTGGAAATTCAAGAAATTGCAGGAGCCGGTCGTCGTTGCGGCGGCGGCCATCATTGGTTTAATCGTCTATCCGCTGGTGCATCACTGAGATTTACCGCCTTCACTTATAAGGACGCAGCACTTAAAGGAGAGCAGACATGAAATGGATCACTCGCGAACGCCCGAAAATTGATCGCATCGCCTGTCCCTGGCTGATTGCGAAATTCATCGACAAGGATGCGGAGTTTTTATACGTTCCAGGCCGGGACGTAAGCCACATCGCAGAAAACACCGGCGCCATTCCCTATGATGTCGTCGGCGTGGAATTGACGCATGAAGGCGACCTGTGCAGCTTCGATGCCTTCCTCAAAAAATACGCGCTGACCGACCCGGCATTGCAGCAATTGGCGACCATTGTGCGCGGCGCGGACACATCCCGCTTGGATCTTGCCGCGCAGTCGTCAGGGCTATACGCCATCTCGCTCGGTCTGTCGGCCTTGTTTGCCGATGACCACGAGATGCTGCGGCACGGCATGGTGATGTACGACGCCCTTTATGCCTGGTGCCGAAGCTGTCAGGACGAAACGCACAACTGGCCACCGAAAGTTTCCTAACCCCCAAGGAGTTCTACTATGCCGTCACGCCGCAACTTCATACAAGCCTCTGCAGTCGCCGGAGCCGGCCTTGTCGCCACGCAGCTGCAACAGCCTGCTTATGCAAAAGAAGGCGTTCGTATTATGGATAAATTGACCGACGCCTCCGGAAAATACGTCGCCGCCCCTCTGCCGTTCGCGTTCGATGCTCTGGAGCCGGTCATTGACGCCCGCACCGTCGAATTGCATTACACCTTTCATCACAAGCCGGCGGTAGCCGCCGCCAACAAAGCCGAAGAGGCATTGGCAAAAGCGCGGGAAAGCGGCGATTTCGGGTTGGTGAAATTTTACGAAAAAGAACTCGCCTTCCAGTTGTCCAGCCATATCCTGCATACGATTTACTGGACCGGCATTTCCGGCAAAGGCGGCGAGCCAAAGGGCGCGCTGGCCAAAGCGATTGCGGCCGAATTTGGTTCCTTTGACAAATGTAAGGCCCAACTGATTGCCGCCGCTGCCGCAGTCGAAGCATCAGGCTGGGGCATGTTGGGCTATCACGCCGCGACCGCGAA
>JAQGNR010000305.1 GCA_028291765.1 Herbaspirillum sp. | reverse complement strand
AGTGCGGCTTCACACCGCAATATCAGGGCTTGCAAACCCTGTATCAACAGTTCGAGCAGCAGGGCCTGGAGATCCTGGCGTTTCCATGCAACCAGTTCGGCGGACAGGAGCCCGGCGATGCGGCGACGATCGGCGCATTTTGCGAAACCAATTACGGCGTCAGTTTTCCGTTGTTTGCGAAAATCGACGTCAACGGCGAGAAAACCGATCCGCTATTTGACTATTTGAAGAGAAAAGCACCCGGCATACTCGGCACCCAGGCCATCAAATGGAATTTCACCAAATTCCTGGTAAAGCGCGACGGCACTGTATTCAATCGTTATGCGTCCGCCACCAAACCCGAAGAATTGCGCGAAGATATTCAGACGCTGCTGGCCGAAACGCCTCCCAACGCCTGATCGATCAATTCAATCCAGTGCAGCACCGGTGTGGCCGTACCGGATTGTAAATGCGTCAGGCAGCCGATATTGCCGGAAACGATCACGTCGGGCGCGGTGGCTTGCAAAGCGGCGAGTTTGTTATCGCGTAATTGATAAGACAAGGCCGGCTGTAATACCGAATAAGTCCCGGCCGATCCGCAGCATAAATGGCTGTCAGCGCATAGTTGCACGTCGATGCCGGCATTGCGCAGCAAGCCTTCGACTTTGCCGCGGATGCCTTGCCCGTGCTGCAATGTGCAAGGCGGATGATAGGCAATACGCTGGCCGATTTTGCCGCTTAGCTGTTGCTGCAGTTGGCCCTCGAATGCCGGCAGAATTTCGCTGATATCCTGCGTCAGCGCCGAAATACGCCGCGCTTTTTCCGCATAGTCCTTATCGTGCATCAGCAGATGGCCGTAATCCTTGACCATCACGCCGCAGCCGGACGCATTCATCACAATCGCTTCAATCCGCCCTTCTTCAACATACGGCCACCAGGCATCGATATTGCGCCGCATATCGTCCAGGCCGCCATTGTGATCATTCAGATGGTAACGAATCGCCCCGCAGCAACCGGCCTTGGGCGCGATCAGCAATTGCACGCCAAGCGCGTCGAGTACGCGCGCAGTCGCATAGTTGATATTCGGCGACATCGACGGTTGCACGCAACCGGCCAACAACAGCATCTTGCGCGCATGCACCCGCGTCGGCCAGACGCCGTGCGCTTGTGCTTGCGGTACTTTATTTTTCAATTTCTGCGGCAGTAGCGGACGCACCATCTGCCCCATTTTCATGGCCGGTGTAAATAACCATCGACGCGGCAAAAATGCTCTCAGTGCAGCGCCCACCATACGCCGACCCAAGGGCCGCGGCACCTGATCCTCAACGATCTTGCGGCCGATGTCGAGCAAACGCCCATATTGCACACCGGACGGGCAGGTGGTTTCGCAATTACGGCAAGTCAGGCAGCGATCCAGATGCAATTGCGTTTTCGCGCTGGCCGGCGTGCCTTCCAGTACTTGTTTCATCAGATAGATGCGACCGCGCGGGCCGTCCAGCTCGTCGCCCAGTAATTGATAAGTGGGACAAGTCGCCGTGCAAAAGCCGCAATGCACACAACTGCGCAAGATGGCGTCGGCTTCCTGGCCTTCGGCGGTGTCGCGGATGAAATCGGCAAGATTGGTTTGCATGGTCGTATTTTCTGCTAACAGATTACCAATGGGGATACATGCGGCCGCGGTTAAAAATGCCGCGGGGATCGAAACTGTCTTTCAGCTTGCGATGAATTTTCTCGACAACTGGCGTGAGTGGCTGAAATACGCCAACTTCTTTATCGCCGCCCCGAAACAGGCTGGCATGGCCGCCAACGGCGGCAACTGCCGAACGTATGGTCGCCGCGTCGGCCTGCATATCGGCCTGCATGTCGGCTTGTGAAGCTTGCGCACCGGCTTGGCTCGGCAAGCGCAGCCAGCGCTGTGCGCCGCCCCATTCGATCAGGGTGCCGCCCGGCAAGGCCAGCGGCGCAGTCGCCGATGGCACCGACAAGCGCCACAGCGGCGCGGCGGCGCTCTCTTCCCGACCGAAATAAGCATGCCGCTGTTCACGCAGATCGCGCCAGAACGCGTCGGCATCTTCAAGCCGCTCGCCGCCCATTTTTGCAGCCGCCGCATCAACCGCAGCCGCAGCGCCCGATAAACGCACCGTCAGCACGTCATCGCACCAGGCGCTGGCTGAAATCGGCAAGGGCTGGCCGCCCCATTCGTTCAGACGGCCAATCGCATCGGATTGACGCATGTGAAAACGCCGCGTCTCGCTGGCAAACGGCTTAGGCAGCACCTTGATCGAGACCTCCAGGATCAGGCCGAGGCAGCCCAGCGATCCGGTCAACAAACGCGAGACATCGTAGCCGGCAACATTCTTCATCACCTGGCCGCCGAAATGCAGCACCTCGCCGGCGCCATCCATCAAGACTGCGCCCAGCACAAAATCGCGCGCCGATCCCACCGCCTGCCGCGCAGGGCCGGATAAACCGCAGGCGATCATCCCGCCAACGGTCGCCGCCGGCCCGAAATGCGGCGGTTCGAAGGCCAGCATCTGATTATTGGCCGCCAACGCGGCATCGATTTCGGCCAGCGGCGTGCCGCAACGCGCAGTGATGACCAGTTCGGTCGGTTCATAATCGACGATGCCTGCGTATGCGCGGGTATCGAGCAACGCGCCCTGCGGCGTCTGCCCATACCAATCCTTGCTGCCGCCGCCGCGTATGCGCAGTGGCTGGCCGGCCAGAATCTGTTGCCTGAAATCCTGTAATACCTGATCCATGAGATTCCTTAAAAGCGCGGCAGATCGGGAAACTTCAGCGCGCCGCGTTGTACATGCATGCGTCCGTATTCGGCGCAACGGTGCAGCGTTGGAATCGCCTTATCCGGGTTCAACAAAAAGGCCGTATCGAAGGCCCGCTTGACGTTAAAAAACGCCTCCCGTTCAAGCGGCGCGAATTGGACGCACATCGAATTGATTTTCTCGATACCCACGCCATGCTCGCCGGTGATGGTGCCGCCGACCTCGACGCATAAAGCCAGAATTTCAGCGCCGAATTCTTCCGCGCGGTGCAGTTCGCCGGCCTGGTTGGCGTCGAACAAAATCAGCGGATGCAAATTGCCGTCGCCGGCATGAAATACATTGGCGCAGCGCAAGCCGTATTTGATTTCCATTTGCTCGATGCCCAGCAATACATGCGCTAAATGTTTGCGCGGAATGGTGCCGTCCATGCAGTAATAATCGGGTGAAATACGACCGGCCGCCGGAAATGCATTCTTGCGGCCAGACCAGAATTTGAGACGTTCCGCCTCTGATGCCGAGACGGCGATAGCGGTCGCGCCGCTGGTATTGAGCACCGCGCGCATGCGGCCGATTTCCTCTTCCACTTCAGCATGGGTGCCATCCGATTCACACAGCAGGATGGCGGCGGCATCGATGTCGTAACCGGCCTTGACGAAGGGCTCGACCATGCGCGTACTGGTTTTGTCCATCATCTCCAACCCGGCCGGGATGATGCCGGCGGCGATCACATTGGCCACGGCGTTGCCGCCTTTGATCACATCGTCGAACGACGCCATGATGACGCGCGCCGTTTGCGGCTTCGGAATCAAGCGCACCGTCACTTCCGTCACAACGCCGAGCATGCCTTCGGAGCCGATGAAAACCGCCAGCAAATCCAGCCCCGGCGCATCCAGTGCGCCGCCGCCCAGTTCAACCGCTTCGCCGTCGATTGTAATCATCCTGACGCGCAACACATTGTGCACAGTCAGGCCGTATTTAAGGCAATGCACGCCGCCGTAATTTTCCGCCACATTGCCGCCGATGCTGCAGGCGATCTGGGACGAGGGGTCCGGCGCGTAATACAAATCATGGATGGCGGCGGCCTCTGAAATGGCCAGATTACGCACGCCGGGCTGCACCACGGCGGTACGCGAATAGGGGTTCATATCGATGATGCGATTCAATTTGGCGGTCGATAACACCACGCCGCCGGCAATCGGCATCGCACCGCCCGACAAGCCGGTACCGGCGCCGCGCGGCACGATACAGACCTGAAGTTCACGGCAAACATTGATGGCCGCGACGACTTGCGCCTCGTTTTCAGGCAACACGACCACCATCGGCAATTGCCGGTATACAGTCAGGCCATCGCATTCGTAGGGGCGGGTGTCTTCCTCGGCAAACAGGACGCAATGGGGCGGCAGCACCGCCTTGAGCGCAGCCGTTACTTCACGTTGCCGGCTCGCAGTAAATGAAGGCGCTGCCGGCGCCTGCGCACCAATAGCGGATTCGATGATGACAGACATGACGGTCTCCTGGAACATGGCCTCGTCGGCGATTGTCTTCCATGTTTTTATTTTTTAACGGCGTCTTTACCGTGCTTCATAGTGTACCCACAAAGCCCCGCCCTGCCGCTATTTTGCGGCTACCCGGCATTGAAACAATTTATCGTACTGAATGAAATGTTTTCAATTCAGGCAAAATTGGCAAAGGCCCCGCGCAGCCATTCGATGAAAACATCGATTTCACGGCGTTCGCGCGCCCGGCTCTCGTAGACCATGTAATAAGCATGCGGCGGCGTTTTTAAATGGACATGATCGAACAACTCGACCAGTTCACCCTTATCCAGCATTTCCTGGGCAAAATGCTGGCGCGCCAGGCCCACGCCATGGCCGTAGCGTATCGATTCCAGCAGCAAACCCAAATCGTCGACCCGCAAGGCAGTAGACGGCTCAGGCCAATCCAGTCCCGCTACTTCGAACCACGGCTGCCAGGGCTCCAGCGCCGAGCGCAGCAAAGTGGCGTGCTGCAGATCGGCCGGTTCATTGAGTGGCGGGATCGTTTTCAGATAAGCCGGGCTGGCAACGGCAAACGTCGGCTCTTCAAATAATTTCTCGGCAATCAGATTGGCGTAGCGCCCGGCGCCGAAGCGTATCTCGACATCGCTCTCCGACAGGCTCAAATCGTATAAGGGCACCGATAAAAACAGTTCCACCACGATATCGGGATGCAACTGGGTAAACTGCTTGAGGCGTGGAATGAACATATGACGGGCAAAGGTCGGCGGCAACACGATCTTGACCCGCGGCTGCACCAGCGCATCCCGGCTAGGCATCGGAAAATCGGTCAGCGTGCGCAATGCGCTGCGCACGACGTCCAGATAGCGGCGGCCGAACTCGGACAGACTGATGGAGCGGCCGTCGCGATGAAACAAGCGTTCGCCGACGAAATCTTCCAGTAAGCGGATGCGATGCGACAGTGCCGATGGCGTAATACAGAGTTCTTCGGCGGCAATGGCAAATGAATTGTGGCGGGCGGCCGCTTCAAAAGCGGATAACGCATGCACGGGGGGAAGACGTGTTGCCATTTGATCCCATGATTTTGATAGATATTAGGAGAAGCGCCGGGCCTGGCAGCCGGACCGCAATCCGCGATTCTACCTCGTCGGCGGATTTCAGGTTATTGCATGCAGATTATTGATCGCCAAGACGCGCTTTGTCATCAGGCCCCGCTTGCCGTATGCTGGCGGCAACTTTACAGAGGTGAATATGGGCCATCGGCTTTCCAAAATAACGACACGTACCGGCGACGACGGCAGCACCGGGCTGGGCGACGGCAGCCGGGTAGCCAAGGATAATCTGCGGGTACAAGCGATGGGCGATGTGGATGAGCTGAACTCGCAGCTCGGCGTGCTGGTATGCGAATCGCTGCCGCCGGCATTGCAGCGGCAACTGCTCACTATCCAGCATCAGTTATTCGATCTGGGCGGCGAGTTATGCATTCCCGGCCACACGCTGATCGGCGCGCAGCAAATCGCGGCGCTCGATGCATTGCTGGCACATTACAACGCCGATCTGCCGCCGTTGAAGGAATTCATTCTGCCGGGCGGTTCGCGTGGCGCGGCATTGGCGCATGTATGCCGCACCGTTTGCCGTCGCGCCGAACGCAGTGTGGTCGCTCTGGGACGTAGCGAGACGCTCAACGATGGGCCGCGGCAATATCTGAATCGGCTGTCCGATTTGCTGTTTGTGCTGGCGCGGGTGCTCAATCGGGTGGATGGCGGAGAGGATGTTTTGTGGCGGCGTGAGGGGTGAGCCGGAGGTGACCCTCCGCCAACAAATACATAAAAAAACCGGACTCAAGTCTTAATTGAGTCCGGTTTTTCTTGCCTGCCGTAGTTTTACCCGCGCCGGTTTACTTACGCTTATCGCCTTCAATCATCGCATAAGCCGAGTGATTGTGAATCGATTCGAAATTTTCCGCTTCAAGCGTAAAAGCGGCAATAGTCGGTTCGTTATTGAGCATCACCGCGACATCGCGCACCAGATCTTCGACGAATTTCGGATTGTCGTAAGCACGCTCTGTAACGTATTTTTCATCCGGACGTTTCAGCAGACCATATAGTTCACACGATGCCTGCGCTTCGATTTTTGCGATCAGTTCATCGACCGCCAGCTCTTCACTCAACAACGCCGTCACTGTGATGTGCGAACGCTGATTGTGCGCGCCATAGGCAGAAATTTTCTTTGAGCAAGGACACAGGCTGGTGACAGGCACCAATACTCTGAGCGACACGTCCAGTTTGCCCTTCCTGATTTCACCGACCAGACCGACTTCGTAGTCCATCAAGCTCTGCACGCCTGAAACGGGGGCGGTTTTATTGATGAAATACGGGAAATTGACTTCGATGCGGCCGGCCTCTGCATCCAGCAGCGTAACCATGTCACGCATCAATTTTCCGAATCGCTCTACATCCAACGCCCCATCCAAGCCTTCCAGCAGGGCGATGAAACGCGACATGTGCGTGCCTTTTTTGTGTTCAGGCAAATGCACATACATATTCCAGGTGCCGACGGTCGATTGCACGCCGTTGCCGGTTTTGACCCTCAACGGATAGCGCACACCCTTGACGCCGACGCGCTCAATGACTAGATGGCGGGTGTCGGGGGTTTCTTGCACGTCAGGCATAGTGACGAGGTTCATATCGCGCGTGTTCATTACTTATCCCTTACAGGTGGCCGCCGATAGGCTGGCGGCAAGGGAGGGGCTTGGCCCCTCTTGTATATGTGTATGTATTGATTTGGTTAAAGTCTAAAGCTGTATCAATCATGCCGTATTCAGCCGACTTTTGCTTGGCGAGGCGTCTGCTGTAGAAATTCCATCCCAAAACGCTGCAATATCGATGCCGCAATA
>JAQGNR010000303.1 GCA_028291765.1 Herbaspirillum sp. | reverse complement strand
ATCAAAAGGCGCTGGATCCGCGTGGTGCGCTCGCTCATGGCGGTGCTCGTTGCCATTCCGCTGATTTATTACGAATCGAACCTGCCGCCCTTTATGCATGTCTTCGAGCAGTTCGACAGCCTCAAGGGTTTTACGCCCGCCTACATGCAGGAACTACTCGCGCGTCTCTTGCCGGCGAAAGTCCTCCTGATCGGGCTGGCCGCGCTGCTGGCGTACTACGTATTGAATCGGTGGATACGCATCAGCTCCTTCATCCTGATCGCTTTCCTTGCTACGCCGTTATGGAATATGGCTAGTCAGTTGTCGTTTGGCGGTGTCGGCGCGGACGGCGCACAAGCTAACAACGGCGGCGCCGTCGCGGCGGCGCCGTTGCTGCAATCCTCGAACTACGAAGCGATTCTGAAACAATTCAGGCAAACCGAATCGCAGCGCCTGGTGACATTCAATCACATCGATCCGCAGCCGGATGCGCAATTCGACGTTCTGCTGCTGCAGATATGTTCCTTGTCCTGGGACGATCTGGACGCGGCCAAGGCAAAGAATCATCCTCTGCTGAGTCATTTTGATTATCTGTTTTCCAACTTCAGCTCCGCCGCCAGTTATAGCGGCCCTGCGGCGATCCGTTTGCTGCGTGCGGACTGCGGCCAGAACGCACATAAAGACCTGTATGCCGCGGTGCCGCAGTCCTGCGATATTATCCCCACCTTGGCCGCGGCCGGATTCACGCCGCAAGTGCTGCTCAATCACGATGGCCGCTTCGACGATTTTATCGGCGATGTGACGCGCAACATCGGCGTTCCCGGCATCAAGGCTTTTCCCAATGACGGCGCGGCCGTGGGCATGCAAGCCTTTGACGGTTCGCCGGTGCGCGACGATTATTCGGTTCTGGAAAACTGGTGGAAAGCACGCCAGTCGATCCAAGGCCCGGTCGCCTTGTATTACAACTCCGTGAGCTTGCACGATGGGAACGTGCTGCCCAATTCCCATCTGACCAGCATCGAGTCCTATCCCCAGCGCGTCAACACCCTGATGACGGAAATCGATAAGTTTTCCGATCTGGTCGCGGCCTCTGGCCGTAAAGCGGTGCTGGTATTCATTCCCGAACACGGTGCAGCAATACGCGGCGAAACAGGCCAGATTGCAGGCCTGCGCGATATCCCGACGCCGCATATTGTCAACGTCCCGGTCGGTGTGAAGTTAATCGGTTTTACCAATGCGCATCCGCCGATGCAGGTCATCAATACGCCAGCCAGCTACACGGCATTGGCGCAATTGTTATCCAACATGACGGCAAGCAGCCCGTTCAAGTCGATTGCACCATCGCTTTCGCAATATGCGGTGGATTTGCCGCACACGGAAATGATCGGCGAGAACGAGGATACGATCACCTTGCGCTCGGGGACTGGTTACATGGTGCGCACATCGGCGGGCGATTGGGTTGCTGGCAGATGAAGGATGAATGAAGAGATGAATGCAGAAATACGTGCGGAAATAAGTGCAGAAACAAGTGAGGAAATAAGTGGGGAGGCAAATAAAGAGGTAAGTAAAGAGGTAAGCGGGGAGGTCAATGCGGAGGTAAGCGCAGAGATGAATAAAAGCGGGGAACACGGAAAACACTGGGCTACCAGCGACATCGAGGGCTTGCAGCTTCACCTGCCCGAAGTCGATCCGGAAAAGTATTACGACCGGCGCGAGAACGAAGCGCTGAGAATCGCCATGGTTGCGTGGCCGGTATTGGCACAGCTGATGGGATTGTCGATAAGGGATGATTAGAACGCATTCTATACGACTACAATGAACGAACTGTCAATTGACAGCGTTCAACGGCCAGTGTTGAGTCTATTGAGACTCGAATTCATTTCTGGTACTGCCGCCAGTCGTTTGTTTGAGAATATTCTGATTTTCGTCAACCGAGGATTTGGCATGTGGACCGAAATATACGGATTAGCTGGGTCAACGTTAGCGACCCTTGGGAGGAAAAATTTGTTCCTGATTGTGAAGGTCGAAACCAACGCGGTAGTAGTTCGTCCGCTCGAAACGGCGGTAGACAGAAGGATTCCTCGTAAAGAGATTGAGGGCGCTTACGATGAACTTAGATTGCGAGGAACGATGACTCTCGCCCAAATTCGCTCTTTTTCCGAAATGAATCCGGTATATGTCGCGGCCATGCTCTCACAAATACTCGGCGTCACTTATGTAAACAAGCCAAAAATCCAACTGTCAGTTCTTGTAAACCGGTAGGGCCGTCTCCGATGATTTGAGATGAGGACTTTCTATCGTCCCCGCTCCGGCCCTCGCTTCTGGCCTATAGCGGACACATTCCACAGTACCTGGCAATTGTATCCAGCTCACCCGACATTTTCTATTATCTGGCGTACCTTTGAAATAGCGAACGCCATTAGTCTCGCCTCAGAAAACTAAAGTCATCTTTTGGAAATTTCCTATATTTTGGATCTTGTTCCCAACTCGGTATGTAGTTCGGAATATGTTTGGGTGTTGGTATCTGTTCTTTTGTCATCACTTTCAACAAAGACTGGCATCTTTTTTCCAACTTCTGATATCCCACTTTCGCCGAGAACTTGGCCATGCTTTCAAGCGCCATCTGATGCATTAGCACGATAAACATTCTCTTGTGCTTTTGCTTGGTTAGCTCAAACATCTCCGTACTACCGTACTCGTAATCAAATGGATCAGCCTGATATGCATCCGGGTCCTCTAACACTATCCTGAGTCGATAGGTAATCAGCATCCGACAATAATCCCGCATCACGGAAATAAATGCATCTTCTGCTGGCAAAACCTTATTTCCGACGAAACTCTCTATGAGGTAGAGCTTCTCAGCAAAAAAATCAAAATCCTCCCCTCTGAAATAAGCCAATGAATCTCGAATGAGATTCGAAGAATAATTCTCAGAGACAAGAATGTCTGCCATTTTCAAGCGCACTTCCCGCGAAAAGTTCAGAAGGTAGTTTTCACCTAAAGTAATTGCAATAAATTCCACAAGGTGCTCTCTTGTGAATGCCATTCTTACTCCTGAATAACCGATGTATGCTAGTCCCTCATCGTTGTTCTTTTTAACAAACGTATTGACATTGAACTCGTTGTAGACTGCGCTTCTCATAGGAGAGACCGCTAGTGCCTCAATGAATATCTTGATTGAATCTTCCGCATGGTGCTCTGAGGCACACTGGGACATCAAGTGGAAAAGTCGCTTGCCTTCAATCGTATTCATTCCTCCTGCATGAATTACGCTCATCGACAAGAAGCGTTGCATCGCGCTCAAAAACCGCCGCTCCGTCTTCAAGTTATCCGAACAAAATAGTGCGTACATGCAGTCACATAAGTTCTGCATCATTGCAGCCACGTTTAAGAAACCAGGATACTTATCCAGCAACTCTTGTTCTGTTTCGTATATCTTGCACTGCAAGAAAAACGCTTCCTTACTAATGCAGAAATCAAACAAGTAACCTTCGATCGCATCAAGCTCCGCATCACTGACACCTTGAATGTATTGACGTATCTCTGCCTTTCTCTGCTCATGCCATTCATCCTGAATTTGTCCATATTCAGGAGTAGTCCTTCGCAACAGAAACAATGGCGTTAGATTTATGAGATTGTAAAACTCAAAAAATCCCCGTTTGCTAAACAGATGGCTGCGAGTCTTGAGATTTTGGCGATTGATATTACCGACTGTTGATTCGGCAATATGGAATGAAATGGAATGCTCATGCGAATACGGCTTGCCGTTATTTCCTGTATGAGGCTGATCCCAGGTAGGAAAAGCAGATCGAATATTTTTGCCTTCCAATTGGAACCTAATTCGAATAGCCGAAAAGGGTTCCATCGTCCGAGCAAACCCAATGATCAGAGACTGCTTATCACCAATCTCAGATTCCTCGACATCAATGTTTATCAGCGCTTGTCCGATCACATCAAGAATATCCTCTTCCGTATAAGTCTGCGGGAAGAGCGTTTTCCAAAGATATCCGGATTTGTAATGAATGTCCGGCATCATTGTGATAGAGGCCGCATCTTTGCTAAAGAGTTTTCGCGGTATCTTCAGTGTAATCACGCCATTTTGAAGCTCGCGCGCGAAATACCACTCATCATTGACCTCAGGATCATAGTCAAGCAAATGCACCACCCCAGGATGCTTTGCAAGAAATGAACTCCATCCCGACAAAGTATGCAGTCCGCCAGAAAGAACTTCCTCTGTCGTCTTTTTCCCATTTATGTCGGTGATTGACCTAACCACAAAATTCCCATCGAGGATATGACGCAGTGCTCTTTCATCAAGAAGATATTCCTCGTTCTTTCCAAATTGATGTACTTTTTTTCCCATTCTTGTTCTATTAGGTTCGCTTTTTTCGTTTGTGGCAAAGTGGCATGCGCCTCACGGATTGCAGAGTTGGCCTCGCCCAGTTCGGTCAATTTGGCAATTCTCTGACCCTGCTCTTGAACCAGCACGAGCGTCTGTTTGTGTTCGTCGTCCACTGCCCATCGTCCCTGATAATTTGCCAAGGATTATGACTGCTACTGGCCGATTGCGGACATATTCAGAGGTATTTGCGCGCTTCGACAAATACTATTCGACGCCTGTCACGCAAGCTACTTGCCAAACCGGCCATAGGAAAAATTAGACCTCCAGCTTACCTCTTGCTCTGAAGGTGCGCCGTAGAACGTGCTTCATGGCGTACACGCCGTTTCTCCGAATCCCTGTGCCAATCTTCAAATCATGATGGAAGACGTAAGTAGATTTTCTGTGTCGCATCGCAAAGAGAAAGTAGATCATGCACATGGGAGAAGCGTTTTTGCAAGGATTCGTCCCAGCAATAGGGTGGGCGTTTCGTAGTTAAAAGTTCATTACTCGTAAGAATAAGGACGGGGTTGATAGGGCGTTCGGATTTCCAGTATTTTCTGCCAGCCTTGGTTAGTCGAGTGAGCGCCGAGATTTCTCTTTTGGTCAAGGATTCTCTTAAAGTGCTGAAGACAAGTACAGCACCCGGAAACGAATTTGCGAGGTATTGCATTCGCTTAAAGTCTTTTACCTCAAACAAACCATAAGTCTTGCACTCACCAAATAATAAGCCCTCGGCGTCTTCACCATGTAACGAGTCTTTCCAAAACATTGCGAGATCAGCTTCTAAATTAGGCTTTTCAGGTGAGGTTGCCACGAAGCTTGGTACCGATGTGGTTCTCAAAAAGGAGAACATTCGATCTCCTATGGCGTCCAATGTGAGTAGCACCGCAAAGGCACCATCGGCATAGTTTGGTACGCTAAAAGGACCAGTAGTTCTGTAGTACCAACCATTGCCCGTCTGCTCGATGTTTCCGGCCGCTGTAAAGGAAGTTAAGCACTTTGGGCATTCCATCGATTCGCGCAGTGTAGGCAACGCAAACCAGGTGCTGCGTTGACAATTGGGACACTTTGTTTTCCAGCCCAGCTTGAATACTCCTCGTTCGATGAAATAATCATAGCGAGAAGAAGATTTTTTTGAGTCGCTTAGCAAGCTCTTAACAGTACCGACAGGCAGCTCTCTTTCTCCGCCAATTCGGTTGTCTCGCATGGGTGTCCCATTTTTATTGACTGATCCACCGTTCATATGTTCTATCAGGCCCAAAACTGGTTTGTTAGCAATGAGCAGTGGATTTCCTCCCAGTTTCTTATAGATCTGCTTGGCAAGAATTCCTGGAGGTGATAGCTCTGCCTTCCAACCGTGGTCCGCCAACCAGGCAAAGAATACCTCCTCCGACGATGGGACCTTACGTGGCTCTCGCGTCAAGCTCTGAACAATCTTCACAAGGCCGTTGCGTCCTATGCGCCATTCGCCCCTTGCGCCTGTAATTCCGGAAATTGCATTAAGCAGGTTTTCTCCATGTGCTTTTGGGTAAACCTCAGCCAAATGTTCATTTGCGCCATACATACGAAAATCAAACTCATTCGCACACAGGCCGTCACTTCGAAACCAACTCTCTTTTCTGAACTTGGGAGTCAAGGGCTTGATCCGCATATCCAACTCTGCTTCACTTGCTATATCGATGGAGTCCTCATCGGTCCCATATTGGTCGACGACACCGCCGTCCTTACCGCGGGCCCATTGATCCCAGATTCTTGGGTACCAGTGTTGAATTGAGAAGTGATGGGCATCATTCTCATTAGAAATAGTTTCGTCAATATTTAGAGTTTTAGTAAAGGCACTTATTTCTTCCATGGTCGAGTGGCGACTACGGATGAATGGTGCGTCGTTATAGATATTGAGGTTATTTGGGCGAACGTGTCGTTCCCGTAAGAGAAATTCGCAGATCGCTTTCTTGAAAGATTCCTGTTGTAAGAATTGCTTGGGTAAGGGTTGGACATTTCGCCCTGTCGCACGAAGGTTCCAGTAATCGACTATATCCTCGATCTCGCCTGCATCCATGAAGTAGATGCAGGCGCCATGACCAAAGCGATGGCGTTCGTGCGGTTCAAGATCCCACATCGTTGCTCGCCTAGGGAACAGAACCATTTCTCCGGTCAGGTCCAGAAACGCCTCTGGCGTGACCTTAGGGCGTTCAATTTCCAATGGCTCAGCGAAGTGAAGATCAATCGCTTCCGAAATATGAGAGGGGTACTCACCGAACACACTAGCCCAAAATAGGCCAAACTGTTTCGGTATCTCAGGGATGATGGCTTTTAACGGGTACCGGGCCTTGTACTTGAAGCATTCTTCAAACACTGCGCTAAGAATATCAAGCACGCCAATGCCCAAAGTAGGATCGATTTCCCGATTTCGACTGCGCCCCTCCCATATATCTTTGGGCTTGATGATCTGGAGCTGCGATTCTTTGATGTATGCGGGCAACTCCGCAGAAAATTGCACAAGGACGTCAGGATCGAAGGCATCTAAGTAGCCTTGCACGACATCTTTCGCCAGCGGGGCTTTGATAGCGCTCTCCCGCCAACTTGCTGGCATTCGTCTATATATGGGGATGATTGGAAAAAACATGCCACCCCAGAGGCTGGATGCCAACTGTATTGCATCCCGAACTTGGTTCGCGCTACCAGGATCGATTAACAGTGCTAGTTTCAGTGGACGAACTTTGATATCTACAGTGCCAAGCATTTTGTTCCTTTAACGGAGTTTAATTTTGCAAAAAAATCTGGCGACTATCTCTATTTTCCGAAATCGAAACAGGTGAGCACAGGCCGGCATCGTTTACTTAGGACGCCCGCTTCTGGCCGTTTCCGGTCGGTCAGATGATGAACCGAACTAGATTGACCTGACACTACCGGTTAGATCAAGTTTGAGCTAATACAACTTATGCAATGTGTTTCAGTAATAGAACAGGGCGGTTCACCTGATTGGTGAACCGCCCTGTTGACATTGATTCGGCAAGTTTCAGCTAATCAAGGCTGCATCATTGCGGCAGCGCCGGGAACGCCGGCGGCGCATGGCGATGGTGCGTTGTATGTTCATACGCGGCGGCAATCTGGAGCAGGGTGGGTTCGCTGAATGCGCGGCCCAGGAAGTCTAATCCGACAGGCAGGGCCACTGGGGTCGGGCCTACCAGATCGCCGGCCTTGAAGCTGCCGTCTTTGCCGACGACGATCGCCCGGTCATAGGCTTCGTGCGTGAAGCCGGCCGGCACAGTAATCGTCGGGAAGCCCAAGTTGGGACTCAGCCGCCACGTCAAGGAGCCGCGCGCTTCGGTGACTACATGGTGCGTTTCGATGAACTCGCCTTCAGGCCGCGTGACGGAAACCTTGTCGTCGCGGGTAGCGAGGAAGGTCGGTTCGACCGGGGTGATCAGGTGCGGCGCGGGAACGGTCTTGGTCGGGTAGACCAGGGCATCCAAATGATTGTCGGCCATTACCTTTTCGATAATGGCCTGCAGCAGCGCCCGATTGGCATACCAGCCTTCGATGTTCAAGCCCTCGATCGGGGTCTTGAAGGTGGTGGGCGCGCCGGTCTTCTTATCGGTCAGCGTGCGGGTGCTCGTCATCAGGGCCTCCAGGCGCTGCTTCGGTGGCGTCGTTACGCCATCGATAGGCGGGTGCGTAAAGAAGGTCGAGTTTGCGATCAGATCGGCAACGTTCTTGATCCGCTGATCGCCCCGGTTGGCCAGATAGCGGTTCATAAAATAGAGGCCTTCACCGGTCGTCGCCGGCTCATATTCGGACAGTATCCGCAGCGTGATCGGCGTCGGTTTTTCGCCCGAGCCTTCCAAAGTCTTGTAGTGTTGCGGCGCGATCGATGGCATCAATTCGCTGATGGCGTCGGTAAAGAGTGAATTGCCCGGGCCTGGGTCCACCACTGTCGCGCCGGTCTTGCGCAGATCGTCGAGCGCTTGTTCGGCGATATGGATGCTGTCGTCATCGGCATGGCTGAACGGCACCATGAAGTCGCGGATCACGCCGATGCGCATATGCTTCAAGGAGCCAGGCATCGTATACGCCAGCAGGGGTCTGGTCGGCAGACGGCCTACGCTGGCTGCTGTGGCCGGGTCTTTGGGATCGTATCCCTTGAGGACATCGAGCACGGTTGCCGCGTCAGCCACTGTGCGGCAGAGTACGCCGGGACGGTCGAGGGTTGCGGAGGCGGGAATGAGGCCGGCGCGGCTGAGCAGGGAATGCGTGCTCACGATACCGACCAGACTAGTGTTGGCCGAGGGGTTGCGTGCCGACGGCCCGGTTTCTTCGCCGATGGCGCACATGGTCAGATTGGCGGAAACTGCTGCGGCCGGGCCGCCGCTGGAGCGTCCTGCGCTGCGGCTGGTGTCATACGGATTACAGGTCGTGCCGCCGCCGGTGCTGCGATCGCCGGAAGCGTATTCGCCCATATTGCCCTTGGCCAGAATGATGGCGCCGGCCGCTCTCAGGCGGGCCACGATGGTGGCGTCCATGGGCGGACGGTCATTGGCGTAATTGGTCAGAGCGCCGGCGGTGGTACGCATGTCGAAGGTATCGAATTGGTCTTTAATGACAATCGGAATGCCATGCAGCGGCCCGACCAGTTTGCCGGTGCGCTTGAGTTCGGCATCCAGCCGGGCCGCGGTTTCCATTGCATCCGGCATGTTGGGGTCGTTGTCGACCTTATCGGTCTTCGAGCGCTGGCCGCGTACATTGAGCGTCATCAGTGCATTGAGTTGTCCGGCGTTTTCGACCGGCGTGGCCGCTCCCAACTGGCGGCCGGTGGCGGGATCGACCGCGCCGCTGACGCAAGTGCCGTTGTAGGCGTTGATGCGTTTCATGTATTGGCTCAGCAGTTCCTTGCTGCTCAATTGCCCGCTCAGCATGGCCTGATGTACTTGCGCAATGGTGGCTTCTTCCACCGTGAAGGCCTGCACGTAACTGCAAGCGAAAGCCAGGACGATTGCCGCGGCGCCCCTGAGCGCAAAGCGGTTGCGATTGTGATTGCGGTGTGTGGCCTCAGATGGCGATGCGGTGTTGAAATCGGTTGTTGTTGTTGTTGTTCTCAATGGATACCCCCTTAAAAAAATAAATAAACCCCTAGAAGATGTTCAGTCGCGTGCAAGGATTATGCCAAGATTTCTATGAGGAAATACGGCGTTTCCCGCTCCTTTCTCCGGGCGAAGCTCTCTCGGAATGATTTCGCGCACCAAAATTGAGCGTTTCGCCGAGAAAACCTTATCACGCCGACAAATCAGCCACGTCTTCCAGCGCCTGGCGTTCAGCATTGACCCCAAACCGTAAGGCCAAACCTCCCGCCAAAACCGCCAGCCCCGCCCCAACGCCGTATCCCACAGCAACCGCCCCCCGGCTGCCGCTTTCAATCAACCACCCGAACAGCACCGGCGCAATAAATCCGCCCGTACCCGTGCCAATCGCATAAAAAATCGAAATCGCCAAGGCCCGCATCTCCAGCGGAAATACTTCACTCACAGTCAGATAAGCAGAGCTGGCGGCAGTCGAAGCAAAGAAAAACACCGCCGTCCAGCAAAGCGCCAGCGAAAAAGCAGTCAACCATCCCGCCATAAAAGCCCATCCGGTCAGCGCCAGGCCGATCCCGGTCAGGATATAAGTAAGCGAAATCATCCGGCGCCGGCCCAGGCTGTCGAACAAGGGCCCAAGCAGAGCAGGCCCGAGTACATTGCCCAGCGCAAAGGGAAAAATGTAGAGCGCCACCCGGTTATCGGCGACTTGATAAAAGCGCGTCAGCACCAAGGCGTAAGTGAAGAAGATCGCGTTATAAACAAAGGCTTGCGCCACCATCATGGTCAGCACCAGCAGGCTGCGCATGCGATAACGCTGCAACAGCACCACGGCAACCTGGCGCAA
The DNA here is from genome assembly GCA_028291765.1 of Herbaspirillum sp. Taxonomy (GTDB): domain Bacteria; phylum Pseudomonadota; class Gammaproteobacteria; order Burkholderiales; family Burkholderiaceae_D; genus Herbaspirillum. The sequence continues at coordinate 21,323 of JAQGNR010000303.1, read as the reverse complement.
CGCCGGCGTACCCTTGCCTGATGCATGCATACCGGCGGCGGCCGCTGCCAGTTCGCCATGCTGTTGGCGGACCTCGGTTTCAATCTGCGCAATGATTCGATTGGCCTGTTCCACCTTGCGATGCATCAGCAGCCACCGCGGGCTTTCCGGCACATGGCGTCGCACCAACACGATGGCAACCGCCATGACCGCACCGAAGATAAAGCAGGCGCGCCAGCCGATGACCGGCCCCAGCACGCGCGCATCGAGCAGCACCAGACTGAGGCCGGCGCCAAGCGCTGCGCCGATCCAGAAGCTGCCGTTGATCACCAGATTGACCCGGCCGCGCACCCGCGCCGGAATCAGCTCATCGATGGCCGAATTGATTGCCGCGTATTCGCCGCCGATGCCAACGCCGGTCAGAAAGCGGCAAATGGAAAGTGACACGAAACCGGTGGAAAAGGCAGTCGCCAGCGTGGCCAGCATGTAGACCGCCAGCGTCACCATGAACAGTTTTTTGCGGCCCAGCTTATCGGTTAATCGGCCGAAGATCAGCGCACCGAGTACTGCGCCGGCAATGTAAAGAGAACCGGTCCAGCCCACTTGCGTTGCGGTGAGCGCCAGCGTGTCGGCGCGCTCAAGCACGCTGCCGATGGAACCGATGAGTGTGACTTCCAAGCCATCCAGCACCCAGGCCACGCCAAGCGCGATGACAACGCGCCAGTGCCAGCGAGACCAGGGTAGCCGATCAAGTCGAGCGGGGATGTCGCTGGCTGCGAGTGTCATGTTGCGGATCCTTTGGGGGGTGGGCTTGGGGTGTTTTCTTCTGAAATGACCGTGGATGGCATGGCGAGTTGCCTGCAATCACGCATAAACGCAGGCATAAAAAAAACCGCCAAGATTGCGCATTGTAAAGAGGCGTGGCGGTTGTGTCCTCAATCCTGAGGCAACAACTGCGGATTCCAGACGATCTCCCACAGATGCTTATCAGGATCCTGATTTTGAATGATTCATTGCGTCAGAAAATCTTAAATGCGCCATCCGACGGCGCCGGCTCTGCGGCATCCTCGATGGTCACATTACGTACCTGGGCGGCGATTGGGCCTCGCCTTGCCCAAAGGATGATGGCCTCCATGGCCGCCACTTCGCCATGAACGCAGGCTTCCACAGAGCCATCTCGACGATTGCGCACCCAGCCGGAAAGGCCCAGAGCAATCGCCTTGGCGGCAAAGGAAGCGCGATAACCGACACCCTGCACGCGTCCTTCTATCATCAGCCGTTTAGCCATCGCCAGTCTCGCTTTGTCGAATTGAAGTATGAACAGATGATATCGACCCGCTGCTTAAGGTTCTGCATCATCACTGGCAGCTTTAAATAGTTCATCAAGGGGATTGGGCTTCTTTTGTGCGCGCGCAACACCTCGGCGGCCTGAGAATTCTTCTTCTATGTTGTCGCGGTAATAGCTCCACGCCGAACCTGAGGTCGACAAGCGGCGCCAGACCTCGGTCCCGACACCCGCATAATCTATCGCGCTTCCATCGTCGAATTCGACCCGCAGCGTACGCTCTCGCGGTTCATATCCGATAGCACGTAGTTTCCCCGCATTGATGCGCTTCATCTCCATGATTGCCTCCTGTATATCCGTATTCTAAGGGCTCCTACGGCCGATGGCTGCCATGATGTTGAACGCGTACAATTGGCCAAGAGCTGCCTTTCATATATTTACCTCATAGCAGCCCTTTTGACTCTCCGGCCTTACCGCCGCGTTCCAGGAGACATCAGATGAATACCTATCAGGTAAGACTTGAAGGAAGCGAAGAAATCGCCGAAAGCACAATGGCGTTTCATTTTGAAAAGCCTTCCAGCTTCAGCTTCAAAGCTGGCCAGGCGGTTGATGTCGTCATCAATTTGCCATCCGGCCAGAACGCCTCCCACACATTTTCTCTCGTTAGTGCGCCATTTGAAAACGAATTGATTATTGCCACACGCATGCGAAATAGTGTTTTTAAGCATGCACTCGGATCCCTGCCGATCGGTTCGCGCGCAGAGATCAACGGACCCATGGGATCGCTTACCCTGCATCACGATCTTGCTCGGCCAGGGGTCTTCATGGCTGGCGGCATTGGCATCACGCCATTTATGAGTATCCTGCGACAAGCGGCAAAAGACCAGTTACCCCAACGCTTGTTACTTCTCTACTCCAATCACCGTCCGGAAGACGCCGCATTTCTGGTTGAGCTGCAACGACTTGAAGTAAAGAATAAGTACTTTCGCATGATCGCGATGATGACGCGGATGAGTGCATCCAGCCGGTCGTGGGAGGGCGAAATCCGCCGGATCAATGAAGATCGGGTAAAAAGGGCCGTGCAAGATCTTTCGGCGCCGATCTACTACTTGGCGGGGCCACCGGGCATGGTCGAGGCGCTACGGGAGACGTTGAATTGCGTCGGCATCGATGATGACGACATTCGCAGTGAAGAGTTTTACGGTTACTGAGGCGTATCAATTTCGCCATACATAAGTCGACGGCCGCCTCAAAGATCATCGGCTCAAGTATTCGCCGCCCGCTTTTTACCATGACGGAAGTGATAGATCACGGTGCTGACCAACAGCACGGCCATGATGCCAAATTCGGTACTGAGCGCAGCGACGATCGCATGCAGGTAGCTGCCGCCCAGGCGCAAGGTCTGTGCCAGCACAGTACCAAGCAATGCCGAACCCAAGCCGAACGACGCCTGCTGCACCGTCGACAACATCGAGCTGCCGGCGCCGGCCTGATCGGCCGATACGTCGGATAGGCCAATGCGAAAGAAGCAGCCAACAATCAGCGCTTGTCCATAGCCGATCAGGATCGTTGCCGGGATCAGGTTCAGCAAGTCCGGATGCGGCCACACCAGTTTCAGCGTCAGCATCACGCCGAGCACGCCAGCCATCTGCACTGCGCAACCCAGTATCAATGCCGGCGCCAGCCCCAAGCGTTTGAGCACGCGAGGACTTGTCAGCGACGATACAAAATACGCCGCGCCCAACGCGATGAATGCATTGCCGGCCTGCAGCGGCGACAGGCCGGCGCCGGTTTGCAATGTCAGCGCCATTGCAAACATGTAACCGCTCCAGCAGGAGAAAAACAACACCGCAATCACCAGGCCGAAACGCGCGCTTGGAATCCGCAATAACGCCGGCGGCAGCAATGGATGCGCATTGCGTTTTTCCTGACGCAGTTCGGTTTTCCACAGCAGCGCCACCAGCGGCAGCACGGCGATCAGCAATGCAATGTAAGGCCAGGCCCAATGTTTGACGGGGCCGAGCGCCAGTGGCACCAGCAGACAGACGATCAGCGTTGCCAGCAATGCCGTGCCGGGCCAATCGATATTGACCCTGGTCGCGCGTTTGGTTTCCGGAATCCAGCGCGGTGTAGCGATCAACAATGCAACGCAAATCGGTAAATTGATCAGGAACACGCTGCGCCAACCGAGGCCGGCAATATCCGCCGACACCAGAAAGCCGCCCAGTACTTGTCCGATGATGAACGCCAAGCCGCCGATGGCGCCGTAATAACCGAGAGCGCGCGAACGTTCGTGACCGCTGAGGCCGACATGGATCGTCGCCAGAATCTGCGGCACGATCAACGCAGCACCGACACCTTGCAAAATGCGCGCCGCCAGCAGCATCCAGATCGAGCCGGCCAATCCGCACAGCAAGGACGCAACGCCGAACACCTGCACGCCCCACAGAAATAATTTTCTGCGGCCAAAGTTGTCGCCTAGCCGTCCCGCCATTGCCAGACACACGGCGAACGCAACGCCATACACGGCGACGATCAATTCCAACTCGGTTGGCGTGGCATGAAAAGTTTGCGCAATCGCGTCGAGCGCGACATTGACGATCGAGAAATCGATCTGCGGCAGCAATTGCCCCGCCAGCAGCACCATCAGGCCGGTGGCGCCGAGCGTGGATGCGGTTTTGTCAGCGGTGGCGGTGCTGGTGGTCGTTGTCATGGTGTGAATCTCTTCAAAATTGTACAGACTTGGGCTAGTATGCGGAATCATCTAACGTGGTACAAGTTCTTATTTATCCTGGTATAAAATATACCGGTCTGGGGTATATGCGAGAGGAAATACGATGGGAATCAACGAACAGCAGGAGCTTGCATCGCTTGCCAATACGAGCTTGTCGCGCGAGCTGGGGACCTTTCTACGCACGCGTCGTGAAAGTCTTGATCCGAGTCGCTTGGGCTTGCAGCACTTCGGCCGTCGCCGCACGCCCGGCCTGCGCCGTGAGGAAGTCGCGCAACTCGCGCAGATCGGTGTTACCTGGTACACATGGCTTGAACAAGGCCGGCCGGTGCGCACGTCGGCCAAGGTATTAAACGCGATTGCGACCGCCTTGCAATGCACGGAGGCGGAAACGCGGCATCTTTTTTTACTGGCAGGCAAAGTCGAACAAGTCTCTGCCATGACACCCGCGTGCGAAAAGCTGTCGCAGGTCAGTCAGGCGATTCTCGATCAACTCAATCCTTTGCCGGCAGTAATCCAGAATGCGCGCTTCGACATCATGGGCTTCAATCAGGCATACAGCCGCCTGGTATGTGTCGATCTTGCGCAAATCGCACCGGAGGATCGCAACTGCATCTATCTCGCGTTTACCAACAAGGCATGGCGCGCCGCGCTGACCGACTGGGATGAGGGCATGCCGCGTATGGTCGCAACGTTCCGTGCAGCGATGGCCGACCACATGCATGACGCAGCGTGGGAGCGGCAATTGCAGCGCATGCTTGCGGTGTCGGACGAATTCAAGGAAGTGTGGCAGCGCTATGAAGTGCGCGGTATTGAAAACCATCTGAAGCGTTTTCGCCATCCTCGCGCCGGGCTGATATCCCTGCATCAAACCAATTGGTGGTCGGCGCCGAAGAACGGCGATCGCTTGCTGGTCTACGTGCCCACGGATGAACAGAGTAGAGCCGCCTTGCAGATACTGACGCAAGAACCGGATGCGGCAGACCACAAGGACATCGCACCGAGCGGCGAAAAATCGCGCCAGTGAAGCAACGACAAGTCGAGGCCGGACGATGCGCTTGGACTAAAAATTTTCCGCTATCTATACGCCTTTAGCGGCGATCAATCGCATCGGCGCAATATCAAGCGGACTAGCCAAATGCGGCGGCACCGTAGCGATGATTTGCGCCGCGGTCTGATCTTGCAGATGATTGTCACGTCCGGCGCCATCAACAAATACATCGACGATATGGACGATATCAGGATCGACCTCGGATTGAAGCACCAGCCATAACGGCATCGGTTGTTCATTCTTTGCCTGCGGCAGCGCAGCGCCAACCAGGCGCGCTACTTCATCTCCTTTACCTGGCTTGGCTTTGAATGTGACGATGGCGGCGACTTTTGTCATGGAAATACTCCTTGGGTGAATGGAACGGTAATTAGGGGGTGTTTGTCATTCTGGCCCTTGCGGCGTCAATCGGAAAGGTGGCGAATCAGCCAATGAATAGGCGAATCTCGCCACGTCGATACGCTACAATTCCCCTATGAAAATTGTGTTGCTTGGTTTTGAAGGGTGCCTGCCGTCGGGAATTGTCGGCTTGGCGGACATGTTCTGGCTGGCCGAGCAGGCGGGCCAAAGACATGCCAAGAATGACATTCTGGATGTTAGGTCTCCGGCCGCAACGTTTGAGGTCATCACGGCAAGCATGGATGGCCAACCTTTGCACGATGGCCGAGGCCGCCCCTTGGCGGTTGATGCTAGCGTCGCCGATATCGTCTCTTGCGACGCCATACTGATTCCCGGACTCGTAGAAGGCGCCGATGGCCTGCCGCCCAAAACGCCGGCCATGCAAAATGTGATTACCTGGCTACGCCGCCAGCATGCCCATGGCGCGCTGATTGGCGGCTCCTGCGCCGGCGTTTTTGTACTAGGCGAGGCCGGGCTGCTCAATGGCCGTCGTTGTACTACCACCTGGTGGTTGCACGAGGAATTGACGCGACGCTATCCTCGCGCCGATACGGTATGGAGTTCGGCCTTACTCGAAGACCAAGGCGTGGTGACGGCAGGCGGGCCGCTATCGTGGGTAGATCTGGCGCTGCATGTGATACGTCGATTGGCGGGCCCGGAAGCAGCGCGTGTTGCCGCAGATTTTTCTGTTGTCGACAATACCCGGCTTACACAAACCGTCTACGCACCACAACGTTATATCTCTGAACGTGATCCATTATTACTTAATGCAGAGCAGGCAGTACGGCAAGCCCCGGCGCGACTTACCGCTGTGGAGCTCGCGCATGAATTGGCAATTAGCGAGCGAACGCTGCATCGCAAGCTTAAGGCGCTAGTCAATGAGTCGCCCAAAGTTTTCATGACGCGCATACGGCTGGAGATGGCGTGCACTTTGTTGGACGGGCAGGGTGTAAGCATCAAGCGGGTGGCCCAGCAATCGGGTTACGAGGATGAAGGCAGCTTTCGCCGCGCCTTCATTCGCTTCACGGGAATGAATCCCAGTGCATATCGTCATTGGTTGAAGACGCGGCAACGGACGGAGTAACTAAATTGGGCTTTTCATGACGATCCGGCCTTCCCAAGCCTCGCCACATGCAAAACACCCACTGTTCATGCGGCTCTCCGCCGCGACGTATATCCCACATTTCGTCATAAGAAAATCAGAAATGTAGGATTGGTCAGTGCTGAAAAATGCATATTGTTACTTGAGAAATTAAATGGCGGCATTCAGATGGTCAGGATGCCGCGCAACGGAAAGTCTATCAGCTTTCAGCTGATTTACGCTGTGGCGGCACATAACTGTTTGCCACCATTTCACCGAGCGGACCGGACAAACTGAAACCCGGCAAGCCAACTTTCTGCGGACGCGGCAACAACGGAAACACCAACTCCGCGAAGCGATACGATTCTTCCAGATGCGGATAACCAGACAGGATGAAAGTATCGATTCCCAGGTCGGCATATTCCTGCATGCGGTCGGCCACGGTTTGCGGATCGCCGACCAGGGCGGTGCCGGCGCCGCCGCGCACCAGACCGACGCCGGCCCAAAGATTTGGGCTGACCTCCAGCTTATCGCGGCGGCCGCCGTGCAAGGCCGCCATGCGCCGCTGCCCTTCCGAATCCATCTGTGCAAACTTGGCCTGCGCCTTGGCAATGGTTTCATCATCCAGTTTGCTGATCAGCTCATCGGCGGCGGCCCAGGCCGCGTCATTGGTTTCACGCACGATCACATGCAAACGAATGCCGAACTTCAGGCTGCGGCCGCGTTTGGCGGCCCGTTCACGCATGCCCTTTATTTTTTCGGCGACGGCGGCCGGCGGCTCGCCCCAGGTCAGGTAGACATCGATTTGCTCGGCCGCCAAATCCAGCGCGTCGTCCGATGAACCGCCAAAATACAGCGGCGGATACGGTGCCTGGATCGGCGGATACAGCACCGTTGCGCCTTTGACCTGCAAGTGCTTGCCGTCGAAATCGACGGTGCCGCCGGTGTGTGTTTTTTCCAGCAGCTCACGCCAAATGCACAGGAATTCATCGGTAATTTCGTAGCGCTCGGCATGCGTGCCGAAAATGCCATCGCCCTCCTGTTCGGTCGGATCGCCGCCGGTCACGACGTTGATCAGCAGGCGGCCGCCGGACAAGCGGTCGAACGTCGACGCCATGCGCGCCGCCAGGCTGGGCGCGGCCAGTCCAGGCCGCACCGCAACCAGGAACTTTAAATTTTTCGTCTCGCCGATCAGGCTCGATGCAGTCACCCACGCATCTTCGCAAGAACGCCCTGTCGGCAACAGAACGCCGTCGTAACCCAAGGTGTCGGCGGCGATGGCGACTTGCTTCATGTAGTCGTGACTGACGGCGCGGCCGCCCTCCGCGGTGCCCAGGTAACGGCTATCGCCGTGGGTCGGGATAAACCAGAAAACATTCATTCAAATACTCCTGATCGGTCAAAATATTCAGCGGAAAAAATGTGGATGCGAGACCTCGTTGCCGGGTCAACTTGACATGACGACCCTGGCGAAAGGAATATCGTCGAAACCTTGCGGGTGCGGTGTGCGTAGCGCGTGCAAGCCATGAGACAGTTGCTCGACGCCGTCCTGCACGCGATTGTCGATCAATGGATCCAGCACCAGGCCGTCTTGCTCCGACCAGACCACTTGTGCGTCCGTCGCATAGATACTGGGGAGTACATGTTTCGGATTGAGTGATGACAATACGGGCCGCAGCGCATAATCCAGCGCCAGCATATGCGACTGACTGCCGCCGGTGGCTAACGGCAACACCAGCTTGCCGGTCAGGCCGAACTGCGGCAGCAAATCCAGAAACGCTTTCAATACGCCGCTGTAGGCTGCCTTATAAACGGGCGTGGCGATCACCACGGCGCTGGCCTGCTCGATCTGCGTCAGCGCGGCCTGAATGTCGACATCCTTGAAATCGGCTCGCAACAACGCCGCCGCCGGCAGATCGCGCACGTCGATTTTGGTATATCGATGGCCCAACGCTGCCAATTTATCGCCTACGTGGTGCAGCAAACGGGTAGAACGGGACGGCGCTGAAGGGCTGCCGGATAAAAGAAGGATGGTCATATTATTTTAATTACAGTTTGAGCGCCGACCTTCCGACCGGAAGAAGTGCCGCACACACAGGCTAACCAGCGGCTGTCTAAAACAGAACGAATAATTTTGAAGCTCGATATGCGGAAACCTTATATTGCATGGTCGCTTTCCAAGGCGTCCAATACCGCCTCCCGATATTGGCCCAACGCATCGGAGCACCGGTCGCGTTTTCTCTGCCGCGCGTTCGATGCTTATCCGTTTTTCGTATATACGCGGGCAAAAGTATTCGTTAGTAATTGGCGTGGCTTTATTTATTCTTGTTTGCCATCACCACTAACAACAAGGGGTCCACATGCCGGGCAATAAGGTTTCCAGCAAATTCAAACGCCGCTCTCGCGCACTGATCGCCGGTCTGCTCACCGCCGTCGTGGCTGTAACCGCGCCGGTCGCCGCGCAGGCGCAATCGAAGGTCTTGCGCATCGGCTATCAAAAGGCCGCCAATACCCTGGTGCTGTTGAAAGCCAATGGCACGCTGGAAAAACGCTTGCAGGCGCAAGGCGTGGAAGTGAAATGGGCCGAATTCGCAGCAGGTCCGCAATTGCTGGAAGCATTGAATGTAGGCGCCATCGATTTCGGCTACGTCGGCGAAGCGCCACCGGTATTCGCCCAGGCCGCGGGTGCGGACTTTGTCTATAGCGCCTATGAAATTCCGACGCCGGATGCCGAAGGCTTACTGGTGCAAAAAGATTCGCCGATCAAGTCGGTGGCCGAACTGAAGGGCAAGAAGATCGCCTTCAACAAGGGTTCGGATGTGCACTGGCTAGTCGTCGCGCTGTTAAAGAAAGCCGGGCTGGCCTACGCCGATATCCAGCCGGTTTATCTGGCGCCTGCCGATGCGCGCGCTGCATTCGAACGCGGCGCTGTCGATGCATGGGCGATCTGGGATCCGTTCCAGGCGGCTGCTGAAAAGCAGATCGGCGCGCGTCGTCTCGCTACAGGAGTGGGCGCGGTCAGCCATCATCAATTTTTTTTGAGCGCACGTCCTTTTGCTGAAAAGAACCAGGCCACGCTGGCCATCTTGTTCGAAGAAATCACCAAACAGGGTCAATGGATTCGCGGCCATTACAAGGAAGCCGCGGCGCAACTGGCGCCGATTCAGGGCCTGGATGCGGATGTGATCGAAACCGGCCTGCACCGCTATGCCCACGTCTATCGCCCCATCGACGAACCCGTACTGGATGAGCAGCAACGCATCGCCGATACCTTCTTCGAATTGAAACTGATTCCCAAACAACTCAACGTGCGCGATGCAGTGCTCAAGCGCTGACCTGCTGCATATCCGGCGTCCGAGGAAATTACATGAATGTCTTCTGGTTTATTCCCGCCCACGGTGACAGCCGCTACCTCGGCACTGCATCCCCATGACCACCAACATTGCGACGCTGGTCGCCTCCGTTACTGTCAGCGACGGTCCGTCGCGCAGCCGCCGCAACTGGAACATCGGCCACCGCCAGTTGCTGTCGTGGGCGCTGCCGGTGCTGCTGATCGCTGCATGGCAGATTTCAGCGCAGGTCGGCTGGCTGTCCAGCCGCACGCTGCCGGAACCGTTTGCGGTCTTGCGCGCCGCGTGGAAACTGTCGCGCTCGGGGGAATTGTGGATCCATCTGGGCGTGAGCAGCGGCCGCGCCGCCTCGGGCTTTCTGGTTGGCGGCGGTTTGGGCCTATTGCTTGGCTTACTGACCGGTACCTTTCGCCATGCCGAAACACTGCTCGACACCAGCCTGCAGATGATGCGCAATATACCGCCGCTGGCCCTGATTCCGCTGGTGATCCTGTGGTTCGGCATCGATGAAATGTCGAAGCTTTTCCTGGTCTCCATCGGCGTGTTCTTTCCGATCTATCTCAATACCTTCCACGGCATCCGTTCCGTCGACCGCGACCTGATCGAGATGGCGCGCAGTTACGGCCTGTCGGGCTGGCCGCTATATCGCGACGTCATCCTGCCAGGCGCCTTGTCGTCAATCCTGGTCGGCGTGCGCTTTTCGCTCGGCCTGATGTGGGTGCTGCTGATCGTGGCCGAAACCATTTCGGCGCAGTCGGGCATAGGCTACATGACCATGAATGCGCGCGAATTTTTGCAGACCGATGTAGTGCTGGTCGGCATTCTGCTGTATGCGCTGCTCGGCAAGCTGGCCGACGTCGCGGCGCGCGCCGGGGAAAAATACTGGCTGCGCTGGCATCCCGGTTATCGATAGAAAATGCCAAAACTATGAGTACACCAGACATCGAAGTAAACAAAAACGCGCGCGGCGTCCATGTCGCCATCAGCGGTCTGTCCAAGCAATACGCTGGGCGCGCCGTCCTGAAAAAGGTCGAACTGCAGATTGAGCCGGGCCAGTTCGTCGCCGTGGTCGGCCGCAGCGGTTGCGGCAAGAGCACGCTGCTGCGCCTGATCGCCGGACTCGAGATGCCCAGCCGCGGCGGCATCGCCTGCACTAATAACGGTACAGCGCAGGTTGCGCCGGAGATCCGCGTCATGTTCCAGGATTCACGCTTGCTGCCGTGGAAGCGTGTGCTCGATAATGTCGCGCTGGGTTTGCCGAAAAGCGCGCGCGAAAACGCGGTTACTTCGCTGCGCCAGGTCGGACTTGAACAACGCGCCGGCGAATGGCCTGCCGTATTATCCGGCGGCCAGCGCCAGCGTGTAGCGCTGGCGCGCGCGCTGGTGCACGATCCGCAATTGCTGCTCCTGGACGAACCGCTGGGCGCACTGGACGCGCTGACGCGTATCGACATGCAGCAACTGATAGAAAACATCTGGCTGGAACGAGGTTTCAGCGCGGTCCTGGTGACACACGATGTACAGGAAGCGATCGTGCTGGCAGACCGCGTGATTCTGATCGAAGACGGTGAAATCGCGTTAGACCGCGCAATCGATCTGCCGCGTCCGCGCCAGCGCGGCAATGCGCATTTCGCGCGGCTGGAAGCGGAAATCCTGGCGCGCGTACTGAAGCAACCGGCGCTGGCCGCCGACCACGAATTGACCGGCGACGTATCTCTGCATCGAACCTTCAGTCAGGTGCAGTGGGCGATTTAAGGCTGCTGGCTTTTTTCGCCCTCTCCTGCTTACTTAGAACTCATTTCATAAATAGACATAAGCGCGAATGGACTATTTGGGCGGATTGCTGCGTTGCGCCGCTTGCTCAGGGGGCCACCCTGAGCTGCGCGACGCGCCTTGCACTCCGCCCAAATAGCCTCATTCACACTTTTGCCTATTTATGAAATGAGTTCTAGTATTTCCCATTCAACCATTTATCTGGTGCATCCGACGCTGAAGCAAACGCATGCACCATTTCATCACTAAGAATATTTCCAAATTGGCAAATCGGTAGCGACGATTTTCTTCGGCAGCAAGCCCGCTGTGAAAAATGCATCGGCGATGCGCTGCTGTTCCGCCAGTCCCGGCGTAGTCACGGCACGTACTTTATAACTACGGCGGCTGTTGGCGAGTTCGATGGTCGGCGCATCCAGTCCCCACACTGGCGCCAATAAGGCGGAAGCATCCTTCGGATGTTGCTGTACCCAGCGGCCGGTCTTTCTCAATTCATCGAACACGGTGGCGATGACATCCGGATTGGCGTCGGCGAAAACGGTTGATGCCAGGTAATAGCGCTGGTAATCCGCCACGCCCTTGCCATCGGCCAGCACGCGCACCTGCGATTGCTTTTGTACGCCCGCCAGGAACGGATCCCACGTCACCCATGCATCGACACTGGCGCGCTCGAATGCTGCACGGCCATCTGCCGGCGTCAGATACGCAACGTCGATATCAGAAAATTTCAAGCCGGCCTTCTCAAGCAGCGCGATCAGCAGATAGTGCACGCCTGCAGCCTTGGTGACGGCAACTTTCTTTTGTTTCAGCTCGGCCACGGTCTTGATCGGCGAATTCGCCGGCACGAGGATGGCTTGCGCCGACGGCGATGGCGCCTCCTGCGCGATATAAGTAATCTTCGCGCCGGCTGCCTGCGCGAACACCGGCACGGTATCGGCGACGTCGGCACTCAGGTCGACCGCGCCGACATTCAATGCTTCGAGCAATGGCAAGCCGCTGGCAAACTCATGCCAGGAGATTTTGCTGCCGCTGCCCGCCAGCAGTTTCTCAAGCGTGCCGTTGGTTTTCAGGATGGTCAGCAGTGTCGACGACTTTTGATAGCCGATGCGCAAGGTCTTGCCGCCGCTTTGTGCCTGTGCCAGCATCGGCAAAGAAATGCTTGCAGCAAGCGCGGAGAGGGTCTTCAACGCCAGACGGCGCTGTGAATTGGCGAGGGAGTGTCTGTTCATTTTTTCTTGGTTGTGGTGGGAAAAATCGTTGGGGACTTATCTGCAGCATCAAATCGTATGCACGCTTTCCAGCGGTTTGGCGATTTCACTCGGCGGTGGCAGGAGAGCCGCGGCCGCGTCAAGGCGAAGAAAATTCCTGCGCTGCATGAATCCCCCGATGTGTGTTTGCAACGTCCTATGGGGGACTGTATCGAGGGCTACTGCAAATAAGAACGATTTTTTTTGTGATAGCTTATGCGTTTCATACTACGAAGAATCCGTGCGTGCCGTCACGCGCCAATTGCGCCACCAGACCGTATTCCCAGTCAAGGTAAGCCTGCATTGCAGCGAGAGGATTATCGGTGCCTTCATAAGGACGGCGATAGCGGTCGATGCGCGGCGAGGCGAGCGCGGTTTCACCTGTTTGCAGCGCGCCGCAGGATGTGCCCCAAGCAGCAGTTCCGCCGGCGAGGAAGCGCACATCGGCGCCATCGCCGAGCAGCGTGCGCAGGTCGGCGACCGCGTGCTGCGATAGCAGGCCGGTTTCGCAAACGAGAACGTAATGTTGCGCGCGCGGGATTTTCGTCAGCGCATCAGCCAGTTGCGAACGGAGTACAAACCATGCGCCTGCAATATGCCGGCGCACGTAGTTGGCGCTGGCGCCGACATCAAGCACGGCGACATGGTCCCTGGAAATCAGCGTCGCCAATTCTTCACTGGCAATGGCGTCAGGATTTTTTTCCGGTGAAGAAGCTGCAGCGGAACGCTCATGGAAATTTTTCGCGACCAGACCGTCGAGCACGGCGACCTGCCAACCCAGTTGCGCCAGCCAAGAACCAGTCATGTTGGCGCGCACGCCGTCGTCGTCGGCCAGCACGATGCGCGCGCCGCGCACCGGCGCGTGGTGGTCGGTTTCCTGCACCAGTTGGCCACCGGGTGCGCAACGAAAATCCGGCACATGCCCGGAGGCATACTCCTCGGGCGTGCGCACGTCGAACAGATACGTGGTGCGCGAAGCATCGGCGCGCCATGCCTCCAGTGCGCTTGCTTCGATGCGTACCACGCTGGCGCGATCGGCCAGCGCGCGTGATGCCTTTTGGGCATCTTCCAGATGTTCGCGGCCAACCGGGCCGACGTCGGCGAATGTCCTGGTCTTGCCCGTCTCCAGTTTCTGACCGGCCAACGTCCAGCCGATGGTGCCGTTGCGCAGCGCCGATACCGGATTCGGAATATTGGCGTTGATCAGCGATTGCGTGCCGATAATGCTGCGCGTGCGGCCGGCGCAATTGACGATGATTCTGGTTTGCGGTCGTGGCGCCAGTTCGCGTGCGCGCAAGACCAGTTCAGCGCCTGGTACGCTGACGCCGCGCGGAATGCTCATGGTGTTGTATTCGTCGAAACGTCGCGCATCCAGAATCACCACGTCGGCGTTGGCGGTGAGCAGTGCATCGACTTCCTGCGCCGACAGCGATGGCGTATGGCGTTGCGATTCGACCAGTTCGCCGAAGGCTTTGCTGGGAGTGTTGACGTCGATGAAAATTTCGCCGCCGGCATCGCGCCAGCCTTGCAGGCCGCCTTCGAGCAAATGCACCGCCGTGTAGCCGAGCTGCACCAGCCGCCGCGCCGCTTTTAGCGCGAGACCTTCGCCATTGTCGTAAATCGCCAGCGTGGTGTCGCGACGCGGAATGCGCACGGCGATATCGGCTTCGATATGAGAGATCGGTAGATTGGCGGCGAACAGCGGGTGGGCTTCGGCGAAAGGCGCTTCTTCGCGCACGTCGAGCAAGGCGATTTCGGTTTTTTCCAGCAGTGCGCGGTGGCAATCCTGAAAGGAGATGACAGCGATGTCGTTTGCATCGGCGAAGGAAGAAGGCGTCGAGATCATGATGCGAGGCTAACATACGACGGTCCGGTCGGGGCGTTTGAATAGCCAGATACGAAAGACTTGCTGCTGCCGTCTTCTTTAAAAGTAGAGCACTGCACCGCGCCGATGTTCGCGCCGTACTTTGGTTATACGGATATCAACCAAGCTTGGGAGTGACACCAACGGCTCAACCAAAAACCGCATAAGCATCTATTAAAACATTCGTTGTGAACATGCAGGCAGATATCTATGCTTCACCGTCACTATTGAGGAAATCACCCATGTTCAGACCGTTGCCGCTCGTCCGCTTATTGTCAACGCTGTTAATCTCCGGCAGCTTGCTTGGCGCCGTCGCCGCATACGCTGCCGATGCTCAGTCCGGCTGGCCTAAGGAAATCCGTATCGGATACCAGAAAGGCAATAGCCTCGTCATTTTGAAATCCAGCGGCGATCTGGAGAAAATACTCGGCAGCCATGGCGTGACGGTCAAATGGTATGAATTTCCATTCGGTCCACCGATGGTCGAAGCCATCAATGCCGGCGACATCGACCTCGGATTTGTCGGCTCGACGCCGCCGGTATTCGCCCAGGCAGGCAGCGCGCCGGATATCCGCTATGTCGGCTACACCGCGGCCTATGCCGAGAACTACGGCATCGTGGTGCCGAAGACATCGACCGCCCGGAGCGTGCGCGATCTCAAGGGTAAACGCATCGCTGTCGCCAGAGGTTCGGCGGGGCAATACCTGTTGTTGAAGGCGCTGGAAAAGAACGGATTGAAACCGGAGGATGTGTCCTTCGCCTATCTGCAATACAGCGAAGCACGTTTGGCCTTGGAACGCGGCGACGTGGCGGCGTGGGTCGTGCCCGATCCGCGCCTGGCCGACATCGAAGCTTCCAGCGGCGCACGCGTCCTGATCAGCGCCAGCGGCCTGCCCGCGAACTATGGTTTTTATATCGCCCCGCGCAAATTTGCGGTCGACTATCCGGCCGTATTGCGGGCTACGCTAAAGGAAATCGATCAGACCGAACAGTACGCCAGAAAGCATCTCGAAGACACTGCGAAATTTCTGGAGAAGGACACCGGCGTCAAGCAGCAAGTCTGGCGGCAGGTCCTGTCACGTCAGCCGTGGGGCGTCTCGTTTCCGCTGACACCGCAGGTGATCGCGGCGCAGCAAGAGGTTGCCGATACCTTCTATCGCTATCAGTTGCTGCCGAAACCGGTTCGGGTTGGCGACGCCATTGTCGACATCAACTGAAGCCCGAAGCGGCTTTGCGTTCCGGCGGCGCGCTTTCGCCGCTCCTCCACGAATTTTCCCGTTTATGAGCTCTCCAGCAAGACAATTGCATCTCGGCGCGTTTCTGATGTCGGTCGGCCATCACGCGGCCGGCTGGCGTTTTCCCGGCGTCGAACCGGCCAACGCACTGAACTTCCAGTACTACAAAAAGCTGGCGCAAACTGCCGAAGCAGGCAAGTTCGACATGATTTTCTTTGCCGATCGCCTCGCCATCTCGGATCGTTACAACGACAATTTCAATGCCTCGGTCAGTTATCTCGCACAGGGTAGGCTGGAGCCCATCTCCTTGCTTGGCGCCCTCAGCTCGGTGACCGAACGCCTCGGCTTGGCGGCGACCGCGTCCACCACTTATAACGAACCGTATTTTCTGGCGCGCGCGTTTGCGACGCTGGATCATCTGAGCAGCGGCCGCATCGCCTGGAACATAGTGACGTCCACCAATAACGGTGAAGCCCTGAATTTCAGCCAGGCCGAGCACCCGGAACACGAAGTGCGTTACGAGCGCGCACGCGCATTCGTCGATGTCGTCACATCCCTGTGGGACAGCTGGGAGGATGATGTGATGGTGCACGACAAGCAGCAAGGCATCTATGCCGATCCAAGCAAGGTGCATTACGTGAATCATCGGAGCGACTGGTTCGGCGTGCGCGGGCCGTTGAACGTGGCGCGGCCGCCGCAGGGCCATCCGGTGCTGATCCAGGCCGGCTCGTCCGAAACCGGCCGCGACTTTGCCGCACGCCACGCCGAAGTGATATTTTCGTCGCAGCCGGTGCTGGAAGATGCGCAGCGCTTCTATGCAGATATCCGCCAACGCATACTGCGATACGGCCGCAACGCCGACAGCATCAAGGTCATGCCCGGCGTGATGCCCATCATCGGCGCCACCGAAGCCGAAGCCCGGGAGAAATTCCGCGTGCTGGAAGATTTGGTGCATCCGCTCGGCGGACTGGCGCTATTGTCCGACAGCATGAATCACGACCTGTCTGTCTATCCGCTGGACGAGCCCTTGCCCGAAATGGACAGCGTCAGCGGCAATCAGAGTCGTTTCAAGCTGGTGCAAGCCATGTCGCGCAAGGAGAACCTGACCCTGCGCCAACTCGGCAAGCGCTTCGGCGGGAGCAGATCGCACCGGGTGGTGTGCGGCACCGCGGAACAGGTCGCCGACGATTTCACCCACTGGTTCGAGAGTCGCGCCTGCGACGGCTTCAACCTGATGCCCGCGTATCTGCCGCAAGGCCTGGAAGATTTCGTGGAACAGGTCGTGCCGATCCTGCAAGAGCGAGGCTTGTTCCGTCGTGAATACGAGGGGACGACCTTGCGCGACCACCTCGGGCTGGAGCGTCCGGCCAATCGCTACCAGCAGCGAGACGATTTACAAGAAAAACAAGAGGAGTAATACAGCATGTCGGCGGAAAAAAGAATACGCGAATTGGGAATCAAGTTGACGCAAGCGTCCGCACCCGCAGCGAACTATAAAAATGCAAGCAGGTGGGGCAATACCGTTTACCTCGCGGGCAAAGGGCCTTCGCCTGAAAACGGTGCGTTTCCGCAAGGTAAACTTGGACGGGAGTACACCGTTGAACAAGGGCGCCATTTCGCCCGCACGGCGGCATTGGAGCTTATTTCCGCATTGAGGGACGAGCTGGGCTCGCTGGACGAAGTGGCGCAAATTGTAGAGCTGCAGGGATTCGTCAACGCAATGGAAGATTTCAAGGATCATGCAGCTGTTTTAGACGGCGCATCCAACCTTTTCGTCGAAATTTTCGGAGAGCTGGGCGTGCACGCGCGCTCGGTGCTGGGCGCGAATTCGCTTAGAGGGGGCTGCCCGTGATACTCAGGGCGGTTGTCGGGACGAAGAATTAAGAGCGGATCCGTCGTTAAGCGGAGATCGATTGCGTAGGCATCCAATTTTCTGAAAAGATATTGGGGTCAAATCGCATATCAACCAATTGCCAGCCTGACCGGCTTCACGACATCGGACACGCGCGGGCGCGACACCATCAGTATCTCGGCCGCTTCAGCCTGTTTTAGGTGGTGCTCCTCGATCCATTCGGCGAGTGCCGCCATTAACTGTTCCTTCAGCAATCGCGTGTCATTGACTTGCTTGCGGGAAGCCGCCTGTAAACGCTTCGCTTCCTTGGCCGAAAACCCAAGTTCCAAAAACAGATTTGCACCCGGTTTCGTCACATGACGGATTCAGTATCGATCTTCATTTCCTAGTCCATAGGAGTCCAGGGTCCAACACCGACATGAATCCGATTCATATAGCTGCTGACAACTATGAGTTGGCGTTTTCATCATAAGTTGCGCATCATTCTCTCAAACAAATGCGGCCTGTGATCTGCACGGCGGCTAATGAAAGCAGGAGACGATATGCGTACGAATCGCCGTTATTTAGTGTATTTCGCCATGTTCCTTATGAGCGCGGTCAATTACGTCGACAGGACTAATCTGTCGATTGCCGCAAGCGCCATTGCGTCAACCTTTCAGCTTTCCCCGATTCAATTGGGGTACATGTTTTCTTCGTTCCTGTGGACGTATCTGTTCTGTCTGATTCCGGCCGGCCTGGTCGTCGATCGCTTCGGTGTCCGTAAAGTTACTGCACTGGCGCTCATCATTTGGTCGGCGGGGGGTATTTTGACCGGCCTTGCCTCCAGCTTTCTTCTGCTTTTGGGGTCCAGACTTATCCTGGGTATTGGCGAAGCGTCGTCTTACCCTGCGGGCAGCAGGATCATCCGCGAATGGGCGCCCAAGACCGAACGCGGACTCGCCGCCGCGACCCTGAACGCCGGCGCCTATGCGGGTCCCGCTCTTGGCGCCATCGTCGTGGGCTGGTTGGTCGCGCAAGTCGGCTGGCGCGGCTCGTTCCTGGTCACTGGCGCAGTGGGCGTATGCCTGGGCCTGCTCTGGTGGATTCTGTACCGCACTCCGGCACAGGCAAAATGGATTTCAGCGGAAGAACGCGTGCTGATCAACGATTCGGCCACGCCTGGGGTTGCCATCGATTCTGCCGCCGCGAAAAAACGCACTCCCGGCGGGCTGAAAAAATTGCTCGCTGAAAAGACAATGTGGGGCCTAGCGCTGTCTCAGGGCTGCGCCGGATATACGCTTTACCTGTTCCTGACCTGGCTGCCCACTTATTTCGAACGCGCTCGCAATATGGATGTCGTCAAGAGTAGCCTTTACACCGCCGCACCCTATGCCAGCGCCTGTGTGCTCGGCATCATGCTGGGTTATCTCAGCGACCGGTTGCTGACGCGCGAGGCGCTCGCACGCGGCGCCAGGCGCAATATGATCTTCGTGATGCTACTCATCGGATCGATCATATTCGCGCTTCCATTCGTGGATTCGATGTGGGCAATCGTGCTGATCATCTCGGTGGCGCTCACATGCGTGTCCACGGTCATGTCGATGAATATCGCCTTGACCAATGATCTTCTTGATGATCCGGCGCATTCGGGAGTGGCAGTAGGTCTGCTCATACTGGGCGGCAATGTCTTTGGTCTTGCCGCGCCCATCGTCACCGGCTATGCCGTTACATACAGCGGCGGTTTTACCGCGGCCTTTTTGATTGCCGGCGGATTGCTGATTTTGGGCTCAGTGGCAAGCCTGACTTTGACACGCAGGCCAATCCTTGCCGACCGGACGAATCCGATCCGGGACACCCAACCAGTGGCATCGTAGCCTGCCAGCAAGTCGTGACATTACTCTTTTCACTTTAAAGGAAAAAACATGATTTCATTAAAAGTCGGCGCAGTATCGCGTAATTATTTCAACATGCCGCTCTGGATCGCGCAGGATGCCGGATTTTTCAAGAAGCACGGGTTGGATGTCTCGATCGAGTTGTATGAACCGATCGACGAAGTCACGGACCGGTTGATTGATGGCCGGCTCCAGCTATCGCTCGGGGTGACTGAGCACGTGATCCTGGGCAGCGAGACGGGCAGCGATCTTGAGATCATTGCCGGCAACGTCAACCGCTTGCCATTTTCTTTCATCGCGCGCCCGGAGATTAAGACCATCGAGCAATTGCGTGGCGGCGTGATAGGTGTTTCCTCGCTGGAGGCTGGCAGCTCTTCGCTTGTGATGAAGATTCTTTCCGCTCACGGCCTGGAGCATCCCCGCGACTACGCCATCGTGGCGGTCGGACCGATCCTGTCGCGTTGGGAAAAGCTGCAAAACGGCGAGATCGATGCCGGGCTGCAGGGCATCCCGCTGAACTATATCGCGCTCGACCAGGGTTACACCTCTTTGTGCGAACCTCGCGATGAATTTCCGTGGTTCCAGTTCACCTCGTTGAACATTTCCGCAAAGTGGGGCAACGAAAACGCCGCAACCGTAGTGGCCTTCATGAAGGCATTCATCGAAGCGCATGACTGGTTCTATGCGAACAAGATGGGATGCCGTGAGATCGCCATGCAGCACAGTGGCATCAGCGCCGATTATGCAGACCGCGCATGGGAAGAATATACCCGGGACGAGATCTTCCCACGCGATGCGGCGGCCAATCCCGACGCCATACAGGCACTGATCGACATCAGCGCGTTGATTCGTGCCCTTCCGGGCCGCGCCAAGACGTCTGCCGTGCAATACATCAACCCGGTTTATCTTGACCAGGCGCGTCAGTGGCTTGCCGCATCGAAGGCTTGAAAGCAATAGATGGCGCACCCCATGCAAATCAATTACGGTGAACGTGCACGATTGGGCATTATCGTGCCCTCGGGAAATTTCATTGCGGAACCGCAGATACAGGCCATGCTGCCCGATGGCGTGGCAGCCTACGTCACACGGCTTCCACTTAAAGGTAGCGGTTCAGAAGAATTGCTTGCCATGGCGGCGGGCGTCGGGCCTGCCGCTGCCATGCTGGCCGACGCCGGTGTGGAGCGGGTAATCTTTCACTGCACCGCGGTATCGACGTACAGCGTGCCATTGCAGGACGAGATCATGGCGAGCATTGAAAATGCGACCGGACTGCCATGTTTTTCCACCGGGGCCGCGATTGTCACAGCCTTGCAAACCCTCGAAGCCCGGAAAATCGTTCTGCTTACCCCTTACCTTGACGCCGTCAATCAGCGAGAAATCGCGTTCCTGGCGCACCATGGGTTGGAAGTCGTCCATCATCACGGCCTCGGACTGAATACCAACACGGAGATGGGAAAACTTGCGCCGGACGTGTTTTTCGATCAGGCGATGCAACATGCAGCGTCGGCAGCGGACGCCTATTTCATCAGTTGCACCGCCATCCGATCGGCGGAAGTGATCGAGCGTCTGGAACAAGCGCTCGAACGGCCTGTCATCACAAGCAACCAGGTC
>JAQGNR010000289.1 GCA_028291765.1 Herbaspirillum sp. | reverse complement strand
GGCGAAGAAGCTGTGCGTCGTTTCAAGAAGGGCGACGAACTGGAAGCCATCGTGCTGGCAATCGATGTCGAACGCGAACGCGTTTCGCTGGGCGTCAAGCAACTCGAAGGCGATCCGTTCAACAACTACGCTGCAATGAACGACAAGGGCGCACTGGTTACCGGTACGGTCAAGTCGGTCGAGCCTAAGGGCGCTGTGATTCAGTTGTCGGACGAAGTCGAAGGCTATCTGCGTGCTTCCGAAATCTCGCGCGATCGCGTTGAAGATGCCGGTACACACCTGAAAGTCGGCGACACCGTTGAAGCGCTGGTTCTCAACATCGACCGTAAAGCCCGCGGCATTCAATTGTCGATCAAGGCGAAAGACAATGTGGAAACGCAGGAAGCCATGCAGAAGATGTCGACTACCGACGCCAATGCAGCTTCCGGCACCACTAGCCTGGGCGCCTTGTTGAAGGCTAAACTCGACAACAAGAACTAATTGTCGAGCGCGTCAATGACAAAGTCGGAGCTGATAGCTCGCCTGGCTGAGCGTTATCCGCAACTGGTAGCTAAGGATGCGGATTACGCGGTCAAAACGATACTCGATGCGATGGTGGATGCTTTGTCTACCGGCCAGCGCATCGAGATACGCGGTTTTGGCAGCTTTGCGCTCAATCGCAGACCGCCCCGCATCGGACGTAATCCGAAATCCGGCGACAAGGTGATGGTGCCCGAAAAACGGGTGCCGCACTTTAAGCCTGGCAAGGCCCTGCGCGAGCGGGTAGATGTGATGGTAGGTCAACCCATCAAGGAAGACTAAGTTATTGCAATAAATGGAACGGCATCTTCGGATGCCGTTTTTTTTTGCCTATTTACCTCCGGCAAGAGAGCCGAATAGCGTTTTCCTGGCTTTTTTTCGCCGCTTTACCGTTTAAATGCCGCCTTAACTTTGGCGGTCTTTTCTTTTCACGTACAATTTCGCATTTGCTGTATATCGTAGGCGATAGCCGCCTTCCCTTTTACAAGGACCCGCGCCATGAAAG
Organism: Herbaspirillum sp.; assembly: GCA_028291765.1. GTDB lineage: Bacteria > Pseudomonadota > Gammaproteobacteria > Burkholderiales > Burkholderiaceae_D > Herbaspirillum. The sequence continues at coordinate 10,736 of JAQGNR010000289.1, read as the reverse complement.
TTATTTCCAGAGCCATAGCGATTATCCTGTTTCTCGCGTTCTTTGGGCTGGCGTTGAAAAATACCCATTTGGTGACCTTGAACTTCTTTCTCGGCTACCAAAGAACCGATCCACTGGCGCTGATTTTGCTGGTCTGTTTCGCCACCGGCGTGTTGCTCGGCATTCTGGCGATGACGCCCAGCGTGTTTCGCCATCGGCGCGAAGCCAATCGCCAACGCAAAGCGCTGACTGCCTTGCAGAAAGAGCGTGAAGTGGAGCTACGCGCACAGACGCAGCCGCCGTTGCCCGATAGCGTCAACAGCGCGCAATACTTTCCTTGATCGGGCCGCTCCTCTATGGAATTTGAATTGTGGTGGTTGCTCGGTATTCCGGTCTTTTTCGGACTGGGATGGCTCGCGGCGCGGGTCGATATCAATCAACTGATATCGGAATCGCGTACTTTGCCGCGGGGCTATTTCAAGGGTTTGAACTTTTTGCTCAATGAACAGCCAGATAAGGCCATCGATGCCTTCATTGAAATCGTCAAACTCGATCCTGAAACCGTCGATTTGCATTTCGCCCTCGGCAATCTGTTCCGCCGCCGCGGCGAAACCGAGCGCGCTATCCGGGTCCACCAGAATTTGCTGGCGCGGCCGGATTTGCCGTCGGAGCAACGTACTCAGGCGCAGTTCGAACTAGGCGAGGATTATCTGAAAGCCGGTTTGCTGGATCGTGCCGAAGAGAATTTCAATTATCTGATCGATACCCCTTATGCGGCCCAGGCCGGCCGTGCGCTGCTGGAAATCTATCAGCGCGAAAAAGAATGGCCGCGGGCGATCGAAGCGGCGCGGAGCCTGCAGCAGTCTGGTGCCGGCGGCCGGCAGCGGGAAATTGCGCAGTTCTATTGCGAACTGGCGCAGGATGAGCTGGTGCGCAGTCAGGCCGACGAGGCGATGAAACTGCTGGAGCAGGCATTGGCGGCCGACCGCAAGAGCGTGCGCGCCACGATGCTGCTGGGCGATGCATTTTTGCTGAAAGACGATCTCGAAGGTGCGCTGGCAGTCTGGCGCCGGGTCGAGCATCAGAGCGTGCCGCACGTAGCGCTGGTGGCCAAGCGCTTGATGGACGGCCACGAACGCGTCGGCCGCATGCGCGAGGGCATCAATCTGCTGCGTACTTATCTGGCTGAAGCACCTTCGATCGATTTGCTGGAAGTGGTTTTCAAGGGCGTGCTGGAACTGGATGGCGTCGAAGCAGCCAATCAATTGGTCAGCGAAGAATTGCGCCGGACACCGACCTTGCTCGGTCTGGATAAATTTCTTGAGGGGCGTCTGATGAGTGCGCCGGCCGAGGTTCGGCCGGAACTGGCTGTGATCAAGACGCTGGTGCACAGTTATACGCAAAAGCTGGCGCGTTACCAATGCAGCCACTGCGGTTTCAAGGCGCGCCAGTTCTACTGGCAATGTCCGGGCTGTAATCGGTGGGAAACCTATCCGCCGCGCCGGACAGAAGAGCTCAATGTCATGAATTGAATGGCATGCGTTGAGTGCGACGAATTGAATTTTGAATTGATATAGAGAGCCCATGAAAATTACGATTATCGGTACCGGTTATGTCGGGTTGGTGACAGGCGCTTGCCTGGCCGAACTCGGCAACGATGTTTTTTGTCTGGACGTGGACCAACGCAAGATCGACATGCTCAACGGCGGCGGTATTCCGATTCATGAGCCGGGCCTGGAAGATATCGTGGCGCGTAATCGCGCTGCGGGCCGTTTGCAGTTTTCCACCGACGTCGCCGCCAGCGTGGCGCATGGCGACGTCCAGTTCATCGCAGTGGGCACGCCGCCCGATGAAGATGGTTCCGCCGATTTGCAATACGTGCTGGCCGCTGCGCGCAATATCGGCATCCACATGCGCGGATTCAAAGTCATTGTCGATAAATCGACGGTGCCGGTAGGTACCGCCGATAAAGTGCATGCGGCAGTGCTGGCTGCGCAAACAGACAAATCTGGCGCGGCCGTATTCTCGGTGGTATCGAATCCGGAGTTCCTGAAAGAAGGCGCTGCCGTCGAAGACTTCATGCGGCCGGATCGTATCGTCATCGGCTGCGACGATACGCCGGCCGGACAGCAGGCGCACAGCATGATGAAGGCGCTGTATGCGCCATTCAATCGTAATCATGAGCGCACTTACTGGATGGACGTGCGTTCCGCCGAATTCACCAAGTACGCGGCCAATGCGATGCTGGCCACGCGTATTTCATTCATGAACGAACTGGCCAATCTGGCCGATCGCGTCGGCGCCGATATCGAAGCGGTACGTCACGGCATCGGTTCCGACCCTCGCATCGGCCATAGCTTTCTGTATGCAGGCTGCGGTTACGGCGGCTCCTGTTTTCCGAAGGACGTCCAGGCGCTGGAACGCACCGCACGTGCTTACGATCAGGATTTGTTGATTCTGCGCGCCGTCGAGCAGGTCAACAATCGTCAAAAACATGTGCTGGGCAATAAGGTTGTAGCGCGTTTCGGCGAGAACCTCAGCGGTAAGCATTTTGCCGTCTGGGGGCTCGCGTTCAAGCCCAATACCGACGATATGCGGGAAGCCTCATCGCGCGTGCTGCTGGGCCAATTGTTGCGCAGCGGCGCCAGCGTGGCGATCTACGATCCGGTGGCAATGGCAGAAGCCCGCCGCGTATTGGCGCTCGACTTCGCCAATGAGCCGGACGCGTTTGCACGGATTCGTTTTGCCGACAATCCAACCGATGCGCTCACCGGCGCCGAAGCGCTGATTATCGTCACGGAATGGAAAGCTTTCCGCAGCCCCGATTTCAAGGTATTGAAGAAGCAATTGAAAGCGCCATTGATTTTCGATGGCCGCAATCTGTTCGAGCCGCAGACCATGATGGAAGCCGGCTTTGAATATCTCGGTATCGGGCGCTCTGTGCTGAGCCGCGCCAACGCATGAATACCGTGACCGACTTTAGCCGTTTCGACCGCGCCCGTATTCTGGTGGTGGGCGATGTCATGCTGGATCGCTACTGGTTTGGCGACGTCAATCGTATTTCGCCGGAAGCGCCGGTGCCCGTGGTGCGCGTTGAGCGGCGCGAAGAGCGTCTGGGCGGCGCGGCCAACGTGGCGCGCAATATCGCGACACTGGGGGCCGGCGTGGGCTTGCTGGGCGTGGTTGGGCAAGATGAGGCCGGCGCAGTCGTCGATAGCATGCTGGCCGAATTGGGCATCGCCAATTACCTCAATCGCGATGCGGCCATTTCCACCATCATCAAGCTGCGCGTGATCGGACGCCAGCAACAATTGCTGCGCGTCGATTTTGAAGAAGCGCCGACCGATACCGTACTGCGCGACAAGCTCACCCAGTTCAGTGCGCTGGTGGCCGATTACGAAGTGATCGTATTGTCGGATTACGCCAAAGGCAGTCTGGTCAATGTGGCCCAGATGATCGCGATTGCAAAACAGCACGGCAAGCGGGTTCTGGTCGATCCCAAAGGCGATGACTTTTTGCTGTACAAGGGCGCATCGCTGCTGACGCCGAATAAAGCGGAAATGGCGCATATCGTCGGCAAATGGAAGAGTGAGCAGGAGCTGGCCGCCAAGGCGCAGGCGTTGATGCAGACGCTGGAGCTGGAAGCCCTGCTGTTGACACGCTCGGAAGAAGGCATGACGCTTTTTAGCGGCGCCGATGTGATCAATATTCCGGCGCTTGCCAGGGAGGTCTACGACGTTTCGGGCGCCGGCGATACTGTGATTGCTACGATCGCGGTCATGCTGGGCGCGGGCTTTCCGATCATCGATGCGGTGCAGATGGCCAATCGCGCCGGCGGCATCGTAGTCGGCAAACTGGGTACCGCTACTGTCAGTAGGGACGAGCTTGCCATTTCAGAAGGAGTGGCTTAGTCTTTCGTGCTGCAGCGCTGTTGTTCTCGGCGCTGCAATTTCGCGCCCAGCCAGCCATGCTGTCCCAGTTCTGCCGCCTTTCGCCAGTCAATGCTGTTGCAGTGCCAAGTTTCAATCCGGCGCCTCACACCAAGCGAAAGGATTTACCCATGTTTAAACAATTATTAGTAGCACTGATTGCCGTCATTGCCGGGATCGGCTTTGCCTTTGCCCAGATCGACGTCAACAAGGCCGATCAGAGCGCACTGGCCGGCATCAAGGGTATCGGCCCGGCAATGTCCAAACATATTCTGGACGCGCGCAAGCAGGGCGAATTCAAAAGCTGGGAAGACTTGCAGGAACGCGTGGCGGGCATTGGTCCGAGAAGCGCTGCGCGTTTATCGGCCGCCGGTTTGATGGTGGGCGGCAAGAGCAAGGCAGGCGTCCCGGTGGCCGTGAAACCGGCAACGGTGAAGCCTGCGGCGGCGAAAACCAAGGCCGCCGGCTAATGTTGTGATTGATCCCGCTTCGCAGCGGGATTTTCCCCGTCCGTTTTTGCCTTGTTTCTACGGCGCTCATACCTATTTATCAGACTCATATTAGAATGACGCTTCGCTACGAAAGAGATGCTGAGCAGACCATGCCTTATTTAACCATTGAAGACACCATTGGCAACACCCCGCTGATTCAGCTTAAACGCATCGGCGGCGAAGACGTCGCACGGCGCAACAACGTGATTCTCGGCAAAATGGAAGGTAATAATCCGGCCGGTTCGGTTAAAGACCGGCCTGCTTTGTCGATGATTTTGAAGGCAGAAGAGCGTGGCCGGATCAAGCCCGGCGATACCTTGATTGAAGCCACCAGCGGCAATACCGGCATCGCATTGGCGATGGTCGCAGCCATGCGCGGCTACAAAATGATTTTGCTGATGCCGGAAAACCTGAGCGAAGAACGTCGCCAGAGTATGGCTGCCTACGGCGCCAAGATTGTATTGACGCCGAAAACCGGCGGTATGGAATATGCGCGCGATCAGGCCCAGCGCATGGAGTCGCAAGGCGAGGGCATTATTCTGGATCAATTTGCCAATCCGGATAATTCCTTGGCGCACTACGAAACGACCGGTCCTGAAATCTGGCGCGATACCGATGGCCGTGTTACGCACTTTGTCAGCGCAATGGGGACCACCGGAACGATTATGGGCGTTTCGCGTTATCTGAAAGAGAAAAATCCGGCGATCCGGATCATCGGCGCGCAACCGGAAGAAGGCTCGCAAATTCCCGGCATTCGTAAATGGCCTGACGCCTATTTGCCGAAGATTTATGAAAAGGAGCGGGTCGATCAGATTGAATATGTCAGCCAATCTACCGCCGAACAAATGGCGCGCAAGCTGGCAATGGTAGAAGGTATTTTTGGCGGTATTTCTGCTGCGGGCGCGTGTGACGTTGCGCTGCGTTTGTCGCAGACAGTGGAAAACGCAACCATTGTTTTTGTCGTGTGCGATCGTGGCGACCGCTATTTATCGACCGGCGTGTTTCCTGCTTGAGCAGGCCCGGGCGAGATAATCGAAAGAGAAATATTAAGTATTGCCGAGATGGGAGCCGGATGAAGGCTTGTGCGATAGATATGAAGTAGATCATGAAATACATAAAGGCCGCAGCCTAACGCTGCTGCACATATATTTCCGACCGATATAAAAACGAAGGCCTGCATGCAGATGCAAGGCCTTCGTTTATTATTTATTCAGTCATTATTTCCACGCCGTCGGGAGCCTTCGGCTTGAACTGCTTATCGCTGATACGATATTTTTCGCGGCGATCACCCATCAGAATACGCAGATCGCGTATCGACAGATCGCTCACTTCATGCATGCGAATCAGCAGCGATGCTCCTACCGGCAATCTGCGATGTCGGATCTTACTGATAACCGGTGGTGCGACCTCCAATGCACGCGACAATGCGGCATCGTTTTTCAGATGCAGCTTTTCAATGAGCGCATCGAGCAGTCGATCCGGGTCATACTGGACGTCGTTGGCCGAGATGATTTGTGTATCGTCAGATATTGTAGTCATGATCAGGTCATTCCGTTATGCAGTGCTGTGGGCCAGGTTCTGATGGAAATAATCGCCAGAACATTATTGTTGTTTTATTTGCGAAACTATTTTAATTGTGAAACTATTTTTTCAGTGCATTTATATTAATTATAAAAACAATACCATTTCCATTTTGAAATATAAATCAGTTATTAAACTGTTTCATAAATAAAATTGTTAATCCAGAGATATTGGCTGGATGGAAACTTTTGCTGCTGTTCCATATATTAGCAAAATTGTTTTTACTTTTATATATGGATTTACGAAAGCATTTATTTGCGGCGGACAACAAAAGGCAGGGCTTCCCAGCCATCGCGACCCAGTAGGCGTAGCGTTTTCATATTTCTTTCGACGATTTCATCGGCATCCTCTATGCCACTGACTGCCCGGGCGATGCTTTGCTCCCGCAGCAGGTGCAACATAGGGTAGGGTGAACGGTTTGTATAATTTTCGATATCGTCTGGATAACTGTTGTCAAATTGGTACTCAGGATGGAAACTGGCGATCTGAATCTGCCCTTCCAGGCCAAAATTTCGGATTGTGGTATCGGCAATCGCCAAAAAATCGTTGTATTCAGTGAAATTTCCCAGCACTTCCGGATGGATCAACAGCGTCGTGTCGATTTCTGCTGGATCTGCTGCCGCCAGTAATTGCAACTCGTCGCACAAAGTATTGAACAAGGTATCGGTATCGCGCGCGCTGCTGAGACAGTAGCGGATTTGGCGCTTGCTATAAACCGCTTTGGCGAACGGGCAGAGATTAAGCCCGATAACAGCCTGCTCCAGCCAGGCACGCGTGTCGATGAAAGCCGCGCTGGCCAATAGGGCCGGGTCGTCAATGTCGGTGCTGGCAAAACAGATATCGGGCATGTCAAAAGGCAATGGATGAGCGCGACGCGCAATTAGTGGGATAAGTTCGGATGAGTTCGGATGAATTGTCGCATGAACGTATATTTCGGATCGCAACTCGGCTATTCTTCAGCTCTTTCAGCATTGCAGTATTCATCCTATGGCTCTCAAAGCAACTATTTTCAAAGCCGATTTGCAAATTTCGGACATGGACCGCCATTATTATCAAAGCCATCCATTAACCATTGCGCGTCATCCTTCCGAGACCGACGAACGCATGATGATCCGTGTGCTGGCATTTGCCCGCCACGCCGATCCTGCGCTCAGTTTCGGCAAAGGCCTATCCGATACCGACGAACCGGATCTGTGGCTGAAAGATCTGACCGGCGCGATCGATCTCTGGATAGAAGTAGGCCAGCCCGATGATAAGCGGATTCTGAAAGCATGCGGTCGTGCCGCTCACGTGATCGTCTATAGCTACAGCAGCACCAGCGATATCTGGTGGAAACAAATCGGCAACCGGGTAGAGCGCGCCAAGAATTTAACCGTCATCAATATCGATGCCGATACCAGCCAGGCGCTGGCTGCGCTGGCGCAACGCAATATGCAACTGCAATGCTCGATCCAGGATGGTCAAATCTGGCTGGGCGCCAACGATGACACGGTGCAAATCGATCCGCAAGTGATCAAGGCCGAACAGCGCTGATCCTTCGCTTCGATACCAGCGCTACAGCCTCTTAGGCTAAACGGGAAGCTACTGCTCCCGGGCAGCCCGTATGGCCTGGCTTAAATCGATCACCGACATGGCATAGAAATAACTGCGATTGTATTTAGTGATCGCAAAGAAATTATCGCTCGCGAGCCAGTATTCAGTAGGCCCATTCGCATTCTGCAAATCGATCAGTCCGTATTTCAAATCGCTGGCAGCATCCGGCATGGCGGATGGATTGTCCATCGGCGCAATACCGGCAGTCTTGATGTCATCGACCGAATAAGTAGCCTCCAGCCCCTTATTGAGCAAAGGCTGCCAGATCTGGGCAGCAGCATCATCGGCCGGCGCCTTCACCGGATAAACCAGCGGCAAACCTCGCCGCCATCCATGCTCGCTCAAGAAGTGCGCAACACTGCCAATCGCATCGACCGGTGAATTACGCAAATCGATTTTGCCGTCGCCGTCGAAATCCACCGCGTATTGACGGATGCTGCCAGGCATGAACTGCGGCAAGCCGATCGCTCCGGCATAGGAACCCAATAATGAAAACGGATCGATATGGGATTCGCGCGCAAACAATAAAGTATTTTCCAGTTCGCCGCGGAAAAACTGCATTCGCATCTCCCGGTTTGGCGTAGCCGGATAATCGAAGGCAAGCGTGGTAATTGCATCCATGACACGGAAATTGCCCGTGTTGCTGCCGTACATGGTTTCGACGCCGAGGATCGCGACGATAATTTCGGCCGGCACCCCGTATTCGATTTCGGCGCGCGTCAGTTCGCCCTCATACTTACTCCAGAATTGCATGCCAGCATTGATGCGCACCGGCTCCACGAAACGCAGACGATAGGCCGTCCAGTTTTTTGGGCGTCCGGGCGGCGCCGGTTTCATCAGCGTGATCGCGCTATCGATATACCGCGCCTTGCTGAAAGTCTTGTTCAGTTCAGTGCGGTTGAAACCGTTTCTGGCGACCATATCGTCGATAAACAGGCCCACTTCCCGCCATTGTCCGAAATTGACGAATTCGCCATCCGATTGTGCGTCGGCGGCCGGCGACGGTTTTTTCTTGCCGGCTTTGTGCTTGGCGTTTGTGTGTGCGGTCTTCATGGAATCGGCATAGAGCGCAGGGGAGATCGCGAGGCTGACGATCAGCGCAGACAAACGCAACAGGGCAGGTACGGGAAATGACATAAGCATCGATAGCATTAAGACCAATTAAGGCAGTGAGCGGCCCAAGTTGCAAGTAGGGGGATTGCGGCCTGCTGTCGTCGATTGATGGTCGATTTATCGTCGATTCAGGCCGACGCGGAGTATACCGCATAGGCGTTGCAGCCAACCCGCAACGGGCCTGATAAACCTTCCCCGAATACGGTTACACTATCTTTTTAGAGACAGTCGATACATAGAAATGACCACAGCCATCTTTAGCCATGCAGATTGCCGGCGCCACGAAATGGGCGAGTGGCATCCCGAATCGCCGGCGCGATTGCAGGCGATCGACGATCAATTGATTGCCAGCCGCCTGGATCAGTTGATCGAGCGCCGTGAAGCGCCGCTGGCCGATGTGGAGGCCATTGCGCGCGTGCATACGCGCAATGCGATCGATACTGTCCGTGAAGGCATGGACGATCTGGAACTTTCCGGCAATCGCTACTATCCGCTGGATCCCGATACATCATTGAACAAGCATAGTTGGAATGCGGCGCTACGTGCCGCCGGTGCGGCCATTGCTGCGACCGATGCCGTCATCGCAGGCGAGCTGGATAATGCATTTTGCGCCGTTCGTCCGCCCGGCCACCATGCTACGCCATCGACCTCCATGGGTTTCTGCCTATTCAACACCGTGGCAATAGCAGTGCGGCACGCGCTGGAAGTGCATCATCTGGAACGCGTTGCGATCATCGATTTCGATGTGCATCATGGCAACGGCACAGCGGCCGCGTTCATCAATGAACCGCGAGTGTTGATGGCGAGTTTTTTTCAGCATCCGTTTTATCCGCACACGCCGCCCGACGAACTGAGCCCGCGCTGGATCAACGTGCCGGTGCGGGCATACAGCAGCGGCGATGTGGTGCGCGATCTGGTCACCAAGCAATGGCTGCCGGCGCTGCATGCATTTAAACCGCAGATGATTTTTATCTCGGCCGGTTTCGATGCGCATCGTGAAGACGATCTGGCGCAGATGAATCTGGTGGAAGCCGATTACGCCTGGCTGACCCGGCAGATCGTCGAAATCGCCAAGTTGTATGCCAACGGCCGTATCGTCAGTTGCCTGGAAGGCGGTTACAACTTGTCGGCACTGGGGCGTAGCGTGGTCGCGCATTTGAAAGTACTGGCCGATCTCGAATGATGCAGTCGACGGGATTGGGCGGGCCGGCCGAGCCGGCGTAGTCCTGCTTTCAGCCCTGTTCAAAAGCCGCAATAACGGCATCTGCGACAGCACGTACCCGCGCAGTGCGGTTGAGGTCGCTATGCAGTACCAGCCACAGATCGTATGGTTCGGCGCGCTCCGGCCAGACACGTTGCAACTGCGATTGCGCATCACCCACATAAGTCGGCAATTCGCCCAGACCCAAGCCGGCACGCACCCCTTCTATCAGCATTAATCCTGAACTGACTTCCATCACCACCCGTGCATTGGCGCTGGATTCGCCGCCCAGCGCAGTACTATGGCGGGCCAGAATCGAACGCTGATAAATCACCACGTCATGGCCGTCCAGTGCGTTGCCGGGTTGCGGCAGGCCGCGTTGTTTCAGATAGCTTTTGGACGCGTAGAGCGCAGTTTCCATGCGTTTCAGATGGCGTGAAATCAGGTCCGGGCTAGTCGGCCGCACTGCGCGTACGGCCAGATCGGCCTCGCGCCGGGTCAGATTGGATACTTCGGTGGAGGTCGTCAGCACCACGCGGATGGCGGGATGCTCGGCATGCAATTTCCGGATCGCGTCGATCAGGAAATAGCCGGCGGTGGTATCGGTGGCGGCCAATTTGACCACTCCAGACAAACGCTCGTCGATGCCCTGGGTTTGACGCAGCAACTGCTCTGCGCCTTGTTCCATGCGTTCGATCGCATTGACCGCGAGTGCGCCGGCAGGGGTGGCGACGTAACCGGATGAGGTGCGTAAAAACAGGCGGGCTCCCAGCGATCGCTCCATGGCGGCCAAGCGGCGGCCGACGGTGGCCTGATCGATCTTCAATTGTTCTGCTGCGCCACGCAATG
>JAQGNR010000278.1 GCA_028291765.1 Herbaspirillum sp. | reverse complement strand
GGGCGAACGGAGGTTTTCTAAATTTTCACAAAACCCCGTTACGGTTTTCTTTAAAATTTTAAAGAAAACCGTTCGCCCTGAGCAGGCCGCAGGCCGTGTCGAAGGGTCACCGCTACAGGTAAAATTTAAAGGACACTTGCAAAAAAACCAGATGAATCATATTAAAAAATCCTGCCTGAACATCGTTCAGGCAGGATTTTTCACATGGATCTACAACGCTATCTACTACGACAAATCAACATCGATCTGCCCCAAAGACTGAATCCGAACATTGGCTTGCAGTTCCTGATAAGCGATGACAGCAAGCGTAGGATAATCGCGTTCAATCATTTTGCGCAGATAACGCCGCACGTCCATCGCCGCCAGCACCACCACCGGCCCCTTCGCCTGGTTTAATTCACCGACTGTCTCGCGCACTGCGTCCAGTAATCGGTCGCTTTGCCTGGTGTCCAGCACGATGTAACTGCCGCTTGCGGTCTGGCGCGTGGAAGTCCGTAGCGCTTCTTCCAGCGTCGGCGATACCAGATAGGCCGATAGAACGTTTTTTCCCTGCGTATATTTATGCGTGATCTGACGTTTCATGTCGGCACGCACATATTCAGTCAATACCACCGCATCTTTTTCTTTGGCGGACCATCTGGTCAGCGTTTCCAGAATGCCTTTCAAATTACGGATCGGGATGCCTTCGGACACCAGGCGTTGCAGCACATCGGCAATACGCGGGCGTGGCGACAGGCGATCGATTTCCTTGACCAGATCCGGGCAACTCTTTTCCAAAGCTTCAAACAAGAGGCATAACTCATGCAGACCGATGAATTCGGCTGCGTGGCGTTGCAGCACCATGCCAAAATGCACAGAAAAAATACTAAGCCCCGTGAACACATCGGCGCCCAGTTGCCGCGCCGGCTCGACATGGCCGGACTCAACCCAGTACGACAATGGAAAATCGCGGCCGAATTCGACTGGTTTTCCGCTAGTGCAAATGGTCTGCAGGCGAGGCGCATCGATCCCTTGCAATAGCGCGGTGTTGGGCAACATTTGCCACTGCGCGACCGGCACTTCGTTGCAAAAGACGGTGCATCCATAATCGGCTTGCCGCGCATCTATTCGCACGAGAGGGAACGGAAATGGAATGCCCAATTCAAATCCTTTTTCTTTTTGTACGTTGTCGACGGCAGCGTGAAGCGACGCCCCACCATACTGCGCGACCAGATCCGGCGAAAAGGCGATCATCAGTGGTACTGAGAAACTGGGCTCGTCCGGCATTGGGATGCCGGCCTGAGCGCTTTCACCTTCGCGCACCGGCGCGGCGCCTTGTTCCGCCTGCCGCTGTTTCTTGAGCAGCAATAGCAGGCCCAGCGCCGTCAGCACGACCGAAATGCTGACGAATACGGCAAGCGGCATGCCGGGCAGCAAGGCCATGCCGCCCATTGCCAGCCCGCTGATCAGAATGCCCTTCGGATCGCCGGCGAGTTGGCGCGCAATGTCGCGGCCGACAGTGGAATTGGCGTCGCGGCCGGCGACTCTGGTGACAATCATCCCGGCTGATATTGAAATGAGCAATGCCGGAATCTGGCTCACCAAGCCATCGCCGACGGTCAGGATGGAGTAGGTATGCATGGCGCTCGAAAAATCCATTCCTTGCTGAAGAATGGCAACCCCCATGCCGCCGAGCAGATTGACGACCACGATGATCAAGCCGGCGATGGCATCGCCTTTGACGAATTTCATCGCGCCGTCCATCGATCCATAAAACTGATTTTCAAGTTCGATGTGGGTGCGGCGCTGCTTGGCCTCGTTCTTGTCGATCGAATTGGCGCGCAGGTCGCCGTCGATCGCCATTTGCTTGCCGGGCATGCCGTCGAGCGAAAACCGGGCGCTGACTTCGGCAACCCGTTCCGAGCCCTTGGTGATCACCATGAACTGCACCAGCGTGAGAATCAGAAAGACGATGAGCCCGACAATGATATTGCCGCCGACCACGAACATGCCGAAGGTCTGCACCACATGGCCGGCATTGCCTTGCAGCAGAATCTGGCGCGTGGTGGAAATGGAGAGCCCCAGCCGGAATAGCGTGGTGACCAGCAGGATGGCCGGGAAGGATGAAATCTGTAGCGGTGTAGACAGATGCAGGGCGACGATCAGCAACACCAGCGCAAACGACAAATTGATGCCGATCAATATATCCAGCAGCACGGTGGGCATCGGCAATACCATCATCGCGAGTACGGCGATGAGTGCTGCGACCAGGGTGACATCCGGTTTGGGGATAGCGGCGACGGACCATTTTTTCAGGGACAGCAAGAGCACGCTCATAGCGCGCCTCCCGCACGCCGGTTATGGCGTGGTTTGCCGGCGTTTGCCGCTGGCGCCTGCAGCCAGCGGGTTCGCGCCTGCAGCAGAATCAGGACCGCCTGCATCAGGCGATCCTGATCGAGCGCCGACATCCGGAGCCGGGTAAAGAGCAGTGCTTGCGCCTCATCGCCGCTCAGACTTGCCGTCAACGGCACCGGCCAATCCTGACCGCCGAGCATCAGCAATTGCGTCAATTGATGCGCGTCGAGATGCTTTTCTGGCATGCGAAGAACAATCAGTAAGTCGTCGCGGCCATCTTCAAAATGCAGCGTTGTGCTGTCGTCGAGTTGCCAGGAGCCGTCTGCCAGTTGCGCGGCCGGAAGCGCCCGGTGAAGGAATTTTCCGGCGTTGGCAATAATTTCTTGAATATGCGGATCTAATGTTGATTGCTGCATGGGGACGGGGCCTTTCAGATTAATTGGGAATTTCTTGTGTTCTCATATTTCCGGCATGATTTTTATAGCGATTCATTATTCGCTTCATCGTCCAGCGCTTGCTGGACGGCTTCGTAGACACGTTGCTGCGCGGCTTCGTCGAAGAACAGCAGATCAGGCATGGCATGCACCACATTGCGCAAGCGGCCGATGAAGGGCAGGCGTTGGCGTGTGGTGGAATAGCGGTTGGCCAAAGTAATGAATTTGGTGCCGATGGCCCATGGTTCCGCCGCCAGGCGCACCAGATCACGCGTTAATTGCACCGCATCGTTGAGCAACAGAGCGTCTTTTTCCCGCCATCGCGCTGTCAGCGTTTCGCAGTCGTCATAGGTATTGGCAATGCCGCCGACTTCATACAAGGCCTGACGCAGCAGTTGCAGATAATCCGGCTCACAGCATGACCACTGCGAGTCGATTTCGCGCCCCAATGTCCTGACCAGCAGCGCCAGCGCACGCCGCAGTTGCCGGTGAAAACGCCGTAATAATTCATCCAGCGCAGCGGCGCAATTGCCGCTGGTCAGGATCAGCGCCAGATAGCCGTCCTGAAAGTTGCTGGTTTGGGCGCTATCCATGTTTTCCTGCAGGGCGATTTCGAGTGCATGAAGCCTGGCGCGAATCTCAAGCCCCATATCCTCATCCAATGCCTGCTGGGCAGCCATCACGCTCTGCCGCAAGGTCGAGCTGTGATCGCCTTGCGCATCCATGTCGTTGAGGATTTGCTGCAGCAATAACATGCTGTCTTCCGGGCTCAGTCCGTTACCTTTCAGGAAGGTTTCGATATCCTCTGTCGCGGACTGGGCCGCCTTGCTCAGACGTTGCAGGCGGGTAAAACGCGCACCGCTGGTAGCGCCTGCTTCCAGTAACGCCAGAACTTGGCTGATTTTGTTCTGCCGCGGCTGCGCGGTAAATCGGCTGACGCTGCGGCGTCCCGGTTGGCGGGTGGCGGTAATGCCGAAGCTGAGTTCTTCTGCGCCTTTGCCAAGCATGGCTTCAGCAGTCGGCGCCATCGCTTGAACCTGCGTGGCGAATTGGCCGGCAGCGATGGGCGCATTGATGCTCATCGTCATTCAGGTATTCCTCGGCGCCTGTGGTGTTGCCGTGTCTGTTGCCGCATCCGCTGCTGGATCGGTCGAAGTGTCGGTTGAAGTGTCGGCGGCATTCGTTGCAGGCGTCTCCGGTGCTTTATCCGGAGCGGAGAGCGGTGCTGTGAATGCAGTCTCTTTGCCGGTATCGCTGCCGGCACGCATTTCTTTTGAAGATTCAAAAACCGGCAGCGCAACCTGGTTATCGAGTTGCAGCGTACTCACGATGCGCGGGGTGATGATGAAAAAGCGCGTGCGTCGTCCACTGGTTTCTTTTTCGTTACGAAACAGTGCGCCGATCAGCGGCAGCGATCCCAGTATTGGCACCTTGGTAGTGCTGGTTTGGCGTTCCTGATGCTGGTGGCCTGCGATCAGCAGGCTTTCGCTGTCGCCGACGATGGCTTGCGTACTGATGGTGCTTTTCTTAAACACCGGCAGCTCGGCATCGGCCGAATTGACGCGCTTGCCGTCTTCGATATCGATCTGCAGCAGTATTTTGCGCAGTTCGGGATGATCCGGATCGGCGGAGCGGATCACGCGTGGCACAACCTTGAACATCAGGCCGGCACTGACTTCTTTGGTTTCCACCACGCGTTCGCCGCGGGTGCGGATGTAGGAGGTTTCATTCGAATCGAACAGGGCGGCTGTGTTGTCCATGGTCAATAGCGATGGCTTTGAAATCACTTCGCCGCGGCCATCGCGTTGCAGAAAATTAATCTGGGCGTATAAATTCAGGCCGCGCGGCAGAATGGTATTGAGGGTGGCTGTCATCGGATTCAAATCGAAAATATTGTGACTGCTGCCGCTATTGCTAAGCGCCCAATTGACGCCGACGTTGTCAAGATAATCGCTATCGATATCGAGGATGGTGACTTCGATCTGCACCAACGGCACATCGACATCGAGCTGTTCGATCAGGCGTTTGTAAAAGGACAGCATTTCAGGCGGCGCTTTAACGATCAGCGCATTCATCCTGACATCGGACTGTATGACGGCCGCGCCTTGCGAAGCGCGCCAAGCGCCGGCACTGACAGCAGCCTCGTTGCCGGCGCCGACAGTGGGGGCGGCGCCATCGGAGCGGAGGTCCGCATTGGCCTCTGTATTTACGTCTGCCGGGAGCGGCGGCAATTCCTTGCTGCCGAGATCGGGAATGCCGCTCGCGATGCCGCGCACAATACTGGCGACACCCGGAATCTTGGTTTCTTTATCCCGATAGGTAATGACGCGATCTTCGACATTGGCATATTTCAATGGAAACAGCGCAATTTCATAGCCGCTGGGGGCCGCGGCGATCAGATCGACCATCTGGCTAAGCCGCCTGACGTAGGCCGGCGGCCCATAGACCAGGAGTTGTCCCTGACCGACCAGTTCGCCCCAGCCGAAACGATCTTGATAAACGCCGGCGCCGTCGAGTGCACTGCGCAACTGGCCGATGACACCGGCGGGTGCTTTGATCATTTTGCGCTGGCGTTTGCCGATCGCGCTGACATATAAGGTGCCGCTGTCGAGATACCAGTCGAAGCCGTGCATGCTGGCCAGGCGATCGAGGAATTCCTTGGGCGTCCGTTCGGCGATTTCGCCGTTAATCGTGGCGGTAACGCCGGTATCGATATCGACTGTCAGGCCGAATTGATGGACGAAGATTTGCAAAACCCGTTGTATCGATTCACCGTCTCCGACATAGGTATACGGTTCGTCCAGCCAGGGCGCGCGGATCGCTGCCGATGCACCGGGTGCTGCCATTGAAAATGCCAGTGTCGAGAGCCCGGTGACGATGCAGCGGCGAATAAAGGGTGTGGTCATTAGCTACCTTTTGAAATATCGGAAAGAGTGTTGGCGAACGGCTTGCCGCCGATGACGGGCAGTGACAGTGCAGCAGTGCCGGTGCGCGGCAGCAACGCGCGACGCCATGCATCCAGCGCCTCCATGAAGCGATCGAATACGATGCAGAACTCTTCGTAATTGGCACCTGGATGTATCCATGTGTGCAATTGCAGCGTGCGTTGCGCGGTGAGGATGGGAAATTCGTTTCGCTGATGCGCATGCGCGTTATTCAACATCAGAATCCGGCATAGCCATGCATGTTGTTCTGTATCGCGTTCCGGCATGCCGCAGATGCGCGCGCGCAAGATCAGCGAATCCGGCGCGATCCGGCAATCGATCTTATGTTTATCTACCAGCAGCGAGAGCGCGCCATCCTGGTCGAATATGAGTGAGGCGTCGTTGCTGCGGCGGCGCAGATGCGTAGACCAGTGCGCAAAAATAGTCGATAAATGCATGATTCTTTTGTGTTGAGGTTAAGGTTCATCGGGAGGTAATTTTTTGTCCTGTTCCGGGGCGTCGGCTTCTGTTTCCGTCTCCGTCGCGGATGCGGTCTTTTCCGGTGGCGCCGGCTCCATGTCTTCGCCGCTGGCGGCGCGTTGAATTTGCCGGGCGGCGACGATGATTTCGGCGACCGCATCGAATAACTCGCCGGGAATGGGGCTGTATACCTTTAATGGAAACAGGCTGCGCGCAAGGCCGATGTTCTGGATAATCGGGACGCCTGCATTGCGCGCCGCCTTGAATATTTTTGCAGCGCCGGCGCCGCTTCCTTTGAGCAGAATGATCGGCAAACCGGTCGCCGGCGGTTTGTAATACAGGGCCACCGCAAGATGGGTAGGATTGGCGACGACCACCGATGCCAATGGAACCCGATTGACATCGCCGCTGATAATTTCACGAAACAGATTGCGTCGATAGCCCTTGGCGTGCGGATCGCCTTCGTTATCCCTGTATTCGCGTTTGACTTCGTGTTTTTGCATCATCAGTTGTTTATCGTGCCGATGGCGTTGCCAGAAAAAATCGAATAGAGCGATGATCGAAAAAATGAAGAAGATGGTGATCGTCAGCTGCTGCATCAAATGTCCTTCGGCATACAGAATGCCCGCCACGCCATAGGACGGAAGCTGAAGCAGCATGTGCAAATTGCCGATCAGAACGATGTAAATGATCATGCACATCAGCACCGTCTTTACGATCATTTTCAGCAAATCGACAATGGTATTGACCGAGAAAATTTCCTTGATATTTTTCAGGACATCGAGTTTCTTCAGGCTTGGCGTAATCGATTTTGTGGAAAACAAGGGGCCGATCTGCAACAGTTGAATCGCAAATGAGAGCACTACGGTAGCGATCAGTACGAAGAAAGTCAGTCCCAGTGCTTTGCTCAGCAGTAAAGTCGTCAGTGTTTCGGCAGCCGCCGGAAACGGTTGATCCAGATAGCGGTAGGGCAGCACGATCAAGTCGATCAATTCGGCGCAAAGCCGTGCGCCGTCGATGATCAGATAGCTGAAAAACAGACCGAACAAGAGGACATGCGTCATATCCTCGCTACGGGCGACTTGTCCTTCCTTGCGCGCTTCCTGCCGCCGCCGCGGGGTTGCTTTTTCGGTTTTGCCGTCGCTCATTGCATCATCCCCATCATCCCATCACCCCAGGGCCTGAATGGTCTGCGCCAGCGTGTCTTTCAGACGCGCCATTAATTGGTCGAAGTTGGTCAGTAAAATGCCGATATAGACAAACATCATCAATACGGCGCCGATATTCTTGATCGGCATTGCCAGCACGAAGACCTGCATTTTCGGGGCGAAGCGCCCAATGATGCCGAAGCCGAGTTCAATAAAAAACAGCGCAAGCACGATCGGCGCCGCCAGCACCACAATCATTCCGATATACCTGCTGAATTGCGTCAGCCACCAGTGCGCGCCGACTTGTGAAAATTGCGGCCAGAATTGCTGTATCGGCCATAGTTGATAGCTGTCGTAAAGACTGCCGATGCACCATGACAAGCCGCCCGCCAATAAAAAATAGGTCATGAATATCTGATGTAAAAACAGCCCGAGCGTGGCCGAATCATTGCCTGACATCGGATTGAGCACCGAGCTGATCAGCGATCCGCTCTGATTGTCGAGCAGGGTGCCGATGCCTTCGGCGATCCAGAACGTCATCGCCAGCGGTAAGCCGATAGCGAAGCCCAGCACGACCTCTTTGATGGCTGTCACCAGCAGCAACATGGTGTCGGCGCGAATGAGCTCCGTTTGTGTTTTCAGCAGCGGCACCAGCGGCAGGCAAAGCCCTGCAATGAGCGCGGTACGCAGCAGGCGCGGCAACAGCTCTTTGCGAAACATCGGCAACATGGCAAACATGCCGATGGCGCGCGGCCAGCCGGCCAGCCACGCACCGATGTCGTTCCAGATCGGCAGTAAAAGTTGAAGGGGGCCGCCATGCATGCTTATATCTCCACCAGATAATCAAAAATGAAAATGGTGAATAGCTGCAATTCGCGTCCCATCCAGCCGCCCAATACCACCAGGCCAACCAGGATGACGGTCAGCTTGGTCAGAAACGGGAAGGTCTGATCCTGAATCTGGGTGGCGGCCTGAAACAGGCTGGTGACAATCCCGGCGATCGTCCCCAGAACTACCAGCGGCAGTGACAGGCGGATCGTGATGTAAAGGGTACGCATCACCAGCGATGCAATATCGTCCGGATTCATACGGCGTAAGACAGCACCAGGCTGTGCAGTAAGCGCGTCCAGCCGTCGGCCATGACAAATAACAGCAGTTTGAGCGGTAGCGAAATGGTCATCGGCGACATCATCATCATGCCCAGCGCCAGCAGAATGCTTTGCACTACCAGATCGATGACGACAAACGGTAGATAAATCAAAAAACCGATCATGAACGCCGACGTCAGTTCGGAAATCATGAAAGCCGGCACCAATACAGTGAAGTCGCGCCGGCTTACGTGTCCGGCCAGTTCGCGCGGCCATAGGCGTTGTACGGTATCTACAAAGAAATCCAGTTGTTCCGGCGCCGCGTTGCGCAACATAAAGTCGCGCAGCGGTTCAGCGGCGCTTAATGCGGTGTCAAAAAATTGTGAAATGGAAGCCATCGCATCAGGTTTGGCGGACAGCGCCTGATAGATCGTTTGCCCGACCGGCGCCATGACATAGGCGCTCAGTATCAACGCCAGGCTGTAGATGGCGATATTCGGCGGTATCTGCTGCACGCCCAATGCATTGCGCAATAACATGGCGACGACGCTGATTTTCAAAAACGACGTCGTCATGATGATCGCCATCGGCACCAGGCTCAGTAGCGCCAGCAGTAAGGCCAGCGCAATCGGATTGATCTCGCTGCTCATTGGATGTCGGCTATCCGCGCGAGCATGACGCCGATCCTGCCGTCGATTTCAACCAGTTCGCCGCTGGCAATGACGCGGCCGTTGACGCTGACTCTGACCAGTTCCGGCATGCGGGAAGCCAGCGGGATGACATTTCCAGGCTGTAATTTCTGCAATTCGGCGAAGCTCATTTCGCAATTGCCGACGTCGAAGACGAGTTGCAACGGTAGTTGGTTCAGGCCGTTGACGGCGGGTAGCGCCGGGCTCGTGGAGGGTAACGGTTCTGTATCTGTATCGGTATCGCTAGGCTCGTTATCGAATTCCTCATCTGCATGCTGCTGCGGCAACGGTGCGATGGTATGGAACGGATCCGATGCGGATTCGTCGATGAGGTCGTCATATAAAAAAGATTTTCTGTCGTTCATATCGATATCGGTGATGACCATCAGGTCGGGTTGTTGAATACGCGCTTGCATCAAGGGACGCTGGCGATAGCTAAGTTGTACCGTGAGGCTGGACAGATCGTGGTTGTCTGGATCTATATAGGGGTTGAAGAAAAGGATATCGCCGTACTGCAACGCGTCCAGTGTCGAGTAAGGAACGGTTACGCGGCCTACTTCGCATTGCAGTTGCAGCGGCAGGCTCAGCAGCGCCTGCGATGGTTCGGGCCAGTCCGACGATAGGCCGGCGCATAGTTTCGGCAGCGCTGCAGCCAGCGCCGGATCGATATCGATGGCGATCGCATAATCGATCGGCACCGGAGACGGCGCATTGCGGCGCGCCAGCAGATGATGCCGCGTGCGTCCATCGCCGGTTTCCGCGACGGCCGGCATTTGCGCGGCTTCCTCAATGGTGTCGATACGTAGCGATTCGCGGTGCGGTAATGTATCGAGCCAAGCGCCGATGGCATTGCTTGCCATGGCTGGGAATAATGCCGGCGGAATGACCGCCGCCGATAAATCCGGCATGCAGATTTGCAGCGTGCGCTGCAGTAGCACTTGCGGAAACCAAAGTGTTATTCGGTGCCCAAGCCATTCTCCCTGTGCCTGTATGAGCGATCCGGCCGTCAATCCCGGTTGTGCGGAGAACCGTAGACGCCATGTATCGGAACCGATATCGAGCACCATAAATTTATTCTGCAGTGCGCTTAGAACGGCCGCGGCAGCGGTTGTGATATTGCGCAGACTTATCGCTTGATAATGTTCTGACTGGTGCAAATCCGGTAAATCCGCTAAATCCGGCAGGTCCGGTAAAACCGGAAGGTCATTGAGGTTCTGCATCGTCGGCGGCCTGTGTATCGAGATCGAACGTTTGTTCGATATGCATGGTGACGGTGCGGCCCAGCCGGCGCGTCAACGCATCGCAGAGTTGTTTTTCCTGGTGATGAAGAGAGGCCATAGTCGACGACAGCGCTGACTGTGCGAGCACAATATTCAGTGATTTCCCATCGCCTGTGATCTGAACCGATGTGCCGCTCAGTACAGTCGATTGAAATACGATTCTGGCGTTGCCGACCCATTGGTTGCCGGCGCGCTCAAAGTGATTCACGCTGGTTTCAAATTCACTGACCAGCGCTTGCATATCGCTGATAGCGCCGATAGCGCCGGATGGTGGAGAAGGCATCCGGCCGGTACTTATCTGCGGGGCAGAGTGTGTATTTCCGATCATTTCGGATGGATGATTGCTGCCGCGTTGGCCGGAGATCGGGGCAGGGCTTTGGGGCGCGCTCGCCGGTGTGCCGATCGTCACATTGGGCCGCGCATCGTTTGTCGTCCGGAGTTCAGTACTATTGGGTAATTCCTGCATGGCCGGGATGGTATTTTCGCCGCGGCCAGGAACAGGATCGGGCTTGACCGGGATTGCAATTGCTATTGCAATATCGTCCTCTTTCAGTTGATGAGGCTTGCGTGGTACAGGCACGGGCACAGGTACAGGCAGGCCACCCGCCATGCCGTCGATAGCAATGTCTGACGTATCCAATGTATCCGCCTGCTCCTGTTGATCGGGTATTGCGGGGGACTTCCGTGCCTCCGCTTCCGAGGCCTGCTTGTTTTCCTGGCGCGCGATGCGGTCGGAAAATTCAGCGGCTTTCGATGGCGATGCGGGCGCAGCCGGATGTTCGGCTTGGCGTGAGCGTGCCATCGGCAAGGCGGCGGCGTTGGCGTTGGCCATAACAGTTGAAATCATTTCTTACTTTCCTCTATCTGTAATCTATCTGTAATAGCGGCGCAGAGACGCAAGGACGATCTTCCAGTTCATCCTGTTCTTTTTCGTTGGATTGCTGTGTCGTCAATGTATCGTTGCGTGTTTTTATTTCCCTGAATTTTTGTTGTTGGCGTGTTGCAAACGTGAATTTTCGGTGCGCCTGATCTTTATCGATGCAGGCCTGCTGATGTTTTTTTTCGAGCTCTTGACGTTCTTGTTCCAGCGCATCTATTCGCTGTTGCAGCTTCCGGACGGTCTCATATGCACTATGAATTTGTCGCACATCGACCGGTCGGGCAGTCAACCCTGCCAATATTGTTGCCTTCTGTTGCGGGAGGATGGATTTGCAGTGATCCAGTTGTTGAATATGGGTCATGCAGTTCTGCTGCAATGTGCGTTGATGGCGGGTACGGCGCAGGTATTCAGCTTCGGCCAGCGATGTACGCACCTCTTTTACATGCGACAACGCGCGCAACAGGCGTGGCGTGTTTACATCAAACATGTTTTTAGTTCCCTTAGTACCTGTTCATAGCGAATGGATGGCCCTGACGATTGTTTTAAAAAGGCATTGATGGCGTCGATTTTTTCCAGCGCTTCGTCGGATGCTGCTTCGTTGCCTTTCTGGTATTCGCCCAGCCGTACCAGTAATTCGATTTTTTTATGGCGGGCCAGCAGGTTGCGCAGTTTTTCCGCCAGTGCCTGATGCTCCGAGCTGACTACGCGACGCATGACCCGGCTCAGACTGGCCAGTACGTCGATTGCGGGATAGTGATTTTCCGTACTCAGTTCACGGGAGAGAACGATATGGCCATCGAGCAGTGAGCGCACTTCATCGGCGACCGGTTCGTTCATGTCGTCGCCTTCGACCAGGACGGTATAGAAAGCCGTGATCGATCCATGGCTGGATGGTCCGGCGCGTTCGAACAGGCGCGGCAACATGGAAAACATCGATGGAGGAAATCCGCGCCGCGCGGGCACTTCGCCGGCGGCCAGACCGATTTCACGTTGCGCCCGCGCCAGCCGGGTGACGGAATCCATCAACAGCAAAACGCTTTTTCCTTGCGCCCTGAAGTATTCGGCGATGGTGGTGGCGACAAAACCTGCTTTTAAACGCTCCATCGCAGGACGATCCGCGGTAGCGACGACGACGACGGTTTTCTTGCGGCGTGCGGCATCGAGTTCATGCGCGAGAAATTCGCCGACCTCACGACCGCGTTCGCCGATCAATGCAATCACGCAGACGTCTGCATCATTACCGTTGACGATCATTGACAGTAGCGTCGTTTTACCGACGCCGGCAGCAGCAAAAATACCGACGCGTTGACCTTCGGCGCAGGTCAACAGGCCATCGATGGCGCGCACGCCGACTGCCATTGGGCGCGAGATGAGGCTGCGGTCAGCCGGCGCCGGCGCAGACGCATCGACTTGACGCATCGTCGGATTGCGCAAAATTTGCGATGGATCGAATGGCTGGCCGAAGCCGTCGACGACGGTGCCGAGGAGAGCCGGGCCGACCGGAATGGCGTAGCGCTCCCGGGTGACGATGACTTCCGTTTGACTGGAAATGCCGTTGAGTTCGCCCAGCGGCGCCAGAATCGCGTGGTCGCCGTTCAGGCCGATCACCTCTGCCTGGCGCTGCCAGCCGTGTTCCGGGCAACGCAAAAGACAAAGGTCGCCCATGCGAGCAGAAGGAACCCTGGCACGCACGACATTGCCGAGCACTTGCTGGATGGTGCCGGTGACGGTGAACATATCGACGCGAGGCAAGGTGCGTTCCATGTATTTCAGGTGTGCGCTTAGCATGCGTTAAACCTCCTGGTTCGGCATGCCGTCGTCACTGATGCTGTCTTTACTGCAGCCACCCAGTGCAGATTCAATGGCGGCAAGTTGTTGCTGCAAATTACCTTCTACGCAACCGCTGCTGCAAACGACGCGGCAGGTGTCAGCCTCTAACGCAGAATCGGCGATGGTTTTCAATGTTGCGTCATGGCAGGAGGCCTGCCATTGCAACATGCTGGCAGCGACTTGCTCGGCCAGATCAGGATGCACGTGCAGCTTGATTTCGCCCTGTAATTTTCCAAGGCGATTCAAGGCTTCGTGCACCAACAGGCATACCCGCTCGGAACGATCGATTTCCCCCAGCATTTGACGTAAGGTTTGCAGCACCAATGCGCTTAAATCCCGTTTCAGGTTTTCCAGGCTGCGGCTGCGGTTCAAACTGAGTTCGATATTTTCCTGCGTAATTTTCTGGCGCGCCTGTTCCATACCGGCCTGATAGCCTTGTTCGCATGCCTCCTGGTAACCCTCTTGCGCTGCGCCGATTATTTCGTCGGCTAATTGCTGCGCATGCTTGAGCATCTCGCCGGCGCTCAAAAACGACGCGTGTGTCTGCGCCGACATGATTCGCGCAGCGCGATTCATTTGCACGCCGCCAGGCCCGGTATGAGTGACGGCGAAGCGCGCATCGGCGTGCTGTTCCATACTCGGAATATCCATGTCCATACCTCCAGATAGTGATCGGGGTCGATCGTGAGATTTTCTTGTTGCGCGATTTCTCGCGGCAATTTAAAACGTATGCGTTGACCGATGGCGGGATCGAGTACGTGACTGCCGGCGTTCAAGAACCGAAAGCCCATGGCAAGCGCTTGTTCTGCAATGTTTTCCGGCGATATCGAGGCCACTTGCCATGCCGGCAAGTCCCTATAGTGCGCACCACCCAACAAGGGTGCGTGTTTGCAAGCAAAGTGATGCAGCGATTCGCCGAGCGCTGCATGCCATGCGGCGACGCTGGCTTTGGAAATGGCGCTTCGTATCGGCTGACCTAGCAGAATCAGCGCAAGGCGGCGCGCCAATTCCTGCAGTTGTATCGCATTCAGATGCATGCCGATCTGCACGGCGGGGTGTTGCATGTCTTCATCGCCAATGTCGATCAAAGCTGTTTTTTCAAGGATGAAATCGGAAAGCAGCGTATGCGCATAGACCCCGTCGCATAGATATTCGGCTAAATCGGCAGCAACGAATTCTGTATGCCAGCTAGGATGCAGATAACGGCTGGGGCAGCGGTTAAATGCGATCAGAGCGGCATATCGCCGGCATTGCGGCAATCCTGATAACGCCAGGGGAGGCAAAGCGGATTCACTCATGCAATTCAAGTACTTCCGGTTTAGTCCCGAAATGGTAATTCAGAGGATTGAATTCGTTACGCCTGATTGCATATACGGCGCCGGCAATCAACAAGCCGAGTATGCCGCCGGCTAAAGCCAGCCACCATCCCAGGCCGATGGATTGCGCAGCGGTGGTGCGATCGTCCGTCGCTTCATTTATTGGCCTGCGGTCTTCCGAGACCGCCATGATGATGGCGACTTGATCTGAACGCAGATCGGGTATTGAATGTGCAACCAGTTCCTGGATCTGTGGAATCAAAAAAGTGAGATCGACATCCGGACGATGTTTGATCAGTACGCCTGCGGATGCATTTGCGGCGGGGCCGTTAAGCGATGCCTTGCGCGCCAGAACCGGGTGTACGCGGACATAGACAACATCGTCCAGTTGCGATAGCGTTTTTTCCAGCTCCTGCGCTAGTGCATAGATATAACGTGCCTGTTCTTCCAGGGGCGTTGAAATGATGCCGTCCTTTTTAAATATATCGCCCAGACTTGAATAGTTTTGGCGCGGCAAGCCGCGCTGATGCAATTCGGAAAGCGCCGCCGACTGGTTGGTCCCCGAGACATAGATGCTGGCGGTACCGTTATCGATGACCGTTTTGCTGGCGGCTATATTGGATTGCGCCAATGCGGCGACGATCGTATTGGCTTCTTCTTCGGGCAGTCCGTTGAGTAGAGCAGTGCCGCGACGATCGCAAGCAGCCAATGTTGTCAATAAGGAGAGTAGACAACAAAGGAAAATGAGAGAGATGAATCGTTTCATCACTGCATGCGCAACAGTTCGGTGATGTTTTGCGTCGTGAGACTGATGACGCGCGCTGTTGCCTCGTAGGTAATATGCATTTTCAGATGCTCTGCCTGGAATGCCAACATATCCGATGTGCTTGGCGAGCCTTCTTCGGCGTCGGAAAGGCGGGACATCGTGTTGCGAAATTGGCGTTCCTGTTTTTCAATGCCGGCAATACCGTCTTTAATGATATTGCCGGGTGCGGTTTCCGTGCGGGTCTGGCTGAACAGCGCCTGCTGAAATTGTTGTACGTCATATTGCGAAATATTTTCATGCTGTATTTGCATCGACGCGGTAACAGCATCAATGTGGGCAGGTAGTGCGGCAACAGAGTTCATTAAAATTCCTTATTGAAGCTGGTCAAAATTTGTATTGGCGGCTAACGTTAGGCTGTCGACTGTGCAGGCCGCGGGCGCATCAAAATAATTTCTCAATTCTTCGGCTTGACGAACAAGTCGATTGAGGATGTCGATGCAAAGGGACGGTTTCAGATTTTCTATGGATTCGCGACACCATAAACAGAACTCCTGCCCTTTTGGATGCAGACCGACAATGTTTGGCGATGCACCTGTCTGCGGTAAATTTTGCGCCAGTAATTTTCGTAAATCACTGGCGCTGAGCGCATCCACAGCGAGACCTAATTTGATACAAAAGGCAACGTTGTCTGCTGCCCCTTCAATGACTTCGATCTGGAAGACATGTCCGGTGACCGCCGGGCCCGTTTGTGTTCCGATCCGGCCGGCGATCGGTATTTCCAACTTCTTGATTAAATCTTGCATGGAGCGCTGAAACATTGATGGCGTCTGCATGTATGGGGCTTTCAAAAAGAGTCAAGCATTGATCGGTGCGCGCGATTGATCGCGCTTTCAGTCGGCACGTCCGACGCCGGCAGTATCGAGGGCGGCGCGTATTTGTTCCCGTACGCGCGATAGCTGGCTGCGTAATGTGCCGACAGGTATATCCAGGTGGTGCGCCACCAGCGCATACGCCTCCCCGTCGAGTGCTACCTGACATAGAGCGAGTTTGATTTGCTCCGGTAATGCCTCGATGAATTGGCATAAGCAATTGATGCGTTGTGTTTGCGATAGCAATTCGCTGGGATCGCTTCTCATGGCAATCGGCTCCTCGTATGACAGGGAGTCCTCATGGATGATTGTGGGCAGATGCGCCTGATACCGGTAATGCCTTCGTATTTTGTTGCTCACGACACCCATCACCCAGGCCGATAATTTTGCTTCGCCGCGAAACTGTTGCAAGCCCACATGAGCATCGAGTAATGCGTCATGCAGCAAATCTTCCGCTTGTTCGCGGTTGCCGATTTTGCGGCTGACAAAGCGCAGCAGCCACTGATAGTACTGATCGACAAACTTCTCGAATGCGGAAGGCGTTAGCGGCGAAACGGACACCTTTACGACTTTTGGACGATTTTGTTAAACGTTTCTCCCAATCTTTCTTGGGCTTTTGCGACAGCATCTAACTTGAACGCCCATGCTTGGGAGGCTGCTTGCATCTTGATCATCTGATCTGTCGTTACCTCCTTCCCAGGCTCCAGATTCGAGACCTCTTTCATGGCGTTTGCAAATGCAATATCTGCCTGCTTTGCAGCTTCTCCGAGTTGTGCAGTGATCGAGCCGAAGGAAATTCCTGTTGCGTCTGTCATATTTTTCCGGTTGTAAAGTTGAGTTGTTTATAAAGAATGATTTCTAGAGGCTGAGATCATCATTGTTGTTAAAGCAGTCTCAATTTATTGTGTTTGCTCGTCCTCCCTGTTTTTCAAAGACCGGGCCTTTTTCGTTGATGGCGACCAATTGAAAACCATCGACAGCACCGCCGATCATTAGGCGCTTTCCAGTAGTCAAAAAAACATAGGGAACCGCCCCTGCACTGAAAGCACGCACGTTAGGTGGTTTATTACTGAGTTCGGTTGGCGTAGTGATAGCGATGTGCACGGCCAGCAACATCTCTTTTTGCAGACTGCGCCGTGTCAGCGCCTCTTGAAGCCGTTCGCTTTGCGGAAGAGAAAGGGCGCCGCGCAGTTCAAGGTCGCCCGCGGCGTTGGTTACGACATGGATAGCTTGTGCTCCCTGATCTGAGACAGGTACGTTTTGACGCCACCAGATGCGAAGCCAGCCTTCAAGCCGCGCCTGGTCAACGAATGTGGCATTGACGCTTGCCAGACCGCTAACGTTTTTCTTGAGATCCTGCGCCAAACGATTGACATCTTCTCTTCGGACATCGCGCCCGCTGAGCCGCGCTTGGCCGTCGACGATTGTTACTTTTAAGGGACTGTGCTCCTGAATTAAAAAATGGCGGCTGGCGGCGAGCAAAATATCTTCTGCCTGTACATCGATGTCTAGATTCTTGCGCCATTTCGATAAATCTCTATGGAGCGTATTGATTTGAATTTTGCTTGGCAGAAAACCATGTACGGTGGCTTTTTTTCCGGAAACGTCGAGTTTGAGCAGGCCGTTGCGGCCGGGATTTGCAATTAGCGCATTGATTGAATTAATGTTTTCTGGTGACAGATTGTCTTGAAACGTCGTCCGGTGCTGAGTGGGCTTCATTAATTGTGCTGCAATCGATAGGCTCACCAATATCGCCGCCAGCAGCGCAAAGCGCTTCCAGTGCACGATTAAATCAGTCTGCCAGCGTGTAGTGCTTTTATTTTTGCTCTGATCATCCGTTATGGTTTGAGGAGGGGGCGCCGCGCTCCATTCCGCCGTGTTGCGATCTATCGTGATGGCGACGTCACCTAGATAGATGGCCGCGCCGAATTGCCATGGCGGTGCACTCGGCAGGCCTGCCGAGGCAATAATTTGGCCATCCAGTGCGGTGACCGAAAAATCATGGTCGGTGACCGACAGCTGTGCGTGGCGAAGGGCGATAGCGGGGCTTTGCAGAATGACGTCGCATTGCCGGTCGCTGCCGATAATGATGTCCTCTCCCGTCAGCGGTAAAACGGCGCCGGCTTGCGGACCTTGCAGTATGCGCAGCTCTATATTGTTGATCAATTCGGGCGTTGGTGACGACATCTTTTAAGTGCAACTATAAATAGAACGATGAATAAAACTAAATACGAAACCTGGATTGCCGCCATTTGCGTAATAGGGAGCACAAAATAGGCAGCTCAAAATGAGAATTGAATTCTGTCAGAGGATCGCCGAGGGCCCTACGGAAATACCCGGAAAAAATATGAAAAGAAATGAATCGATCGAGACGATGCCTGGATATCGAAATCGAAGGCTATTTTTTGCGCAGGAAAGAAGGGGACTTATCTTGTTTGAGGTAATTTATTGCTTTATATATGTGCGCGATCGCAGGCTTTTCTTATTAAAAGAAGCGATAGCAACATCGACTTTCTTTTAATAAGAAGTTTCTGATTAGTTTTGGTGTGATCGTCGTAGCCAAAAGTGCGAGAACGCGGAATTCAGTTGCGGTTCGGCATTCGGTTTAATTTTTATCGCGCATGATTTTCATGAATCAATTCGTCCGATATTGTTAGTACGCAGGCTGCATGCTAACTTCTCGGGGGTGTTGCAGATGAATATGTCCGTTTTTTTGCATGAAATGCGCAATAAAGTCTGAATTTCCCTGAAAATTCCTTGGCATATTTGTACTCGCCGCGTGCATGTCCATTTCAAAAATATTTGCTTGTCATTGGATTTTTCAATGCATTGCAAACCTCCGGGGCATTGTGCTGGAGGTTCCTGTTTCTTTATGAACGATATTTATTTCGTCGATTTCGATGACGATAGGAGGGTAAGGAGCATGACGGATTCGTCGCTATTAGAGCCGGTAGAGGTGGTGCATCAATCCAGCGGAATTTATCTTGAAAAAGATATATTCTTTAATGCGCATGCAGAACAACTTGTCAGCGGAACGGCCACCGTTTCGTTGAATTTTAGGGAAAGTATTCTGCTGCGCATGCTGCTGGCCGATCGGGTTAAAAAGCAGGCAGTGATCGATGCCGCATGGGGGGACAACGGCGTTGTCGTGACCGAAGCCAGTTATCATCAGTTGGTGCGCTCGCTGCGGAAGAAATTTGAGGAGATCGGATTGCCGGCCCAGTCAATTAAAACCCTGCCGCGGTTCGGGCTGGAATATGTCCGCGAGCGTCCAGGCGCCGAGCCGGATTTAGCGCCACCGAAGGCCGCTTCGCATACCTGCGCTATAGCACCCGCTGTGCGCGAGGCCGTTCCGGCTCGCAGCAGCAAGTGGTTATTGCAATTGTTATTGGTGATATGCCCTTTGATTGTCGGTATTTTTATAGGGCATGTGGCCTATCGCAGCGGAGAAGTGCAAATGCGGACGATCGCCAATGACTTGGGCATTCACTTGTTCGACCTGGGCAATGCTCGGATCGATGCGAAATTATTGCAGGCAATTAGAAGTAGAAGCAATCGCGGGGAATATGTGTATATGAGCATGAATGGTTCCAAGGCGTGGCTTAATGTTTGCGCCGGCCCTGTTCAGGAGGATTTCTCATTTTGCCGCCAAGATCATTTTTCGCTTTCTGACGCGCACTAGTGCGCGGTGCTCGCCGCCGGCAGCGCGCCGGTCGAGCGAATCAGCAGGCCGTTTTCGATATATTTGAAGAATAGGGCGCCGCCTGCCACGCTGACGCATACACCGGTCAGCATCCCCAGTACATTCATTGATGCAGACTGAGGGAAATAGATAAAAAATACCGCATTGACCAGTAGACACAATGGGTAATGAATCAGAAAAATCGAATACGAGATGCGCCCAAGATATGACAGGATAGGGCCAACGGGACGTGTGCCGATGCTGGCGTATCGGCTTGCCAGACCCAGCAACAGCATGATCGAACCGGCCACGACAATGCGAATACGGAAGTCGACCAGCATCGCAGCAATGATCATCATTACCAGCAATCCCAGCCACATCAGGGCTGCAGGCCGCTTCGAGGCCCAGTAAACAAGTATTCCCGCACCATAGGAACCGAAAAAATACAGCCCGGTATTGTCCCAGGCCGCATAGCGATTAACGATAAATAAAGAAAATACGCAAACCGATAAAACCAGTAGCGGTGCGAGAACGACAAGTTTGGCGTGACGTTGCGTGGCCATGCCGCATGCCCATAACAATAGGGCGGTAAATGTAAAGAGCTGGAAATCGATCGCAACATACCAGAGGCCGGCTGATAAGGCTTCTTGGTGCGTGAGGTCCTGCAGCAGAAAAATATTGGCCAATAGCTGTGTTATGGTCGGCAGCGTCGGCACTTCATAGTGCGTTAATGTGCTGCCGACCAGCGCTGCGCAAACGATTGCTGCGATTAATGCAAACCAGACTGGAATGGCAAGGCGTAGAAAACGTTGCTTAATGACCGATGCCGGACGGCGCAGCAATACGACCCCGTCCGGCGCAAATTTGGCGGCGACTAAAAATCCTGAGGTAACGAAAAATACTTGTACTGCAAGACGGCCGTTTTGATACAGCCAGTCGATAAGATTCGGTATTAAGGGGCGCGCAATATCGGACATCGGACCGTAAAAAGCCAGATGATGTGAAACAATAAATAGGCAGGCGACGGCCTTGAGCGCATCGATGCAAGGGATACGGGAATTCGTTTGCATTGTTTTATTTTTTGCGTCGTTTTAGTGTTCGTTATTTATTTCTACAGGACCGAATTCCCGGGGCGCCGGCTATTAATGCGGGCCCAATAATATCGTAAAGTAGCCTGCTGCGTGCATCCCCCCTTGCATATCCATATTTGCCGTATGCGCAGCAGCCAGGGAAGGACGCCAGCGCAGTGCGATAGGAGGCGGATAGGGAAATATGACAAGGCAATCCCGGAAATTTCCGTGCGGATACAAAATAATGTATGGCGCCGCCGGCGTTTGTGCTATTGTTCGAAAATCTTCATATTAATTCAGACGAAGTGCGGCCGAAGTTGCAACCGAAGCAGAGCTGGATTGCTTTCACGTGTAGTACTGAATTTGTGGTGAATTTTCGGTTTTTATTGCACGCATGTGCAGAATAACGGGGTTATCTCATGGACGTTAGCGGTGTTATCAGCACGACCAACGCAATCAGCGTAGATGCGCAGCAAAAAATTCAGCAGCAAAAAAATCTGACGCAATCCCTGGCTGACGCAGCAACAGCAAAGCAGCAGGCTGCTCAAGATGCGGCCCAGCGCACTGAAGCGAATAAGCAGGCGCAACTACAGCAGCAACAACAACAAGAACAACAAGTCCAGACGCAAAAGCTGCAGATGCAGGGCAGCAAAGGCGGCGTTCTTAACGTATTTGCCTGATCGTTTTCCTTTAATTCGAAAGCCCCGGACCATATAATCGTCCGGGGCTTTTTTGTACGTTTTTTTTTGCATTTTTATTTGCGCTTTTGATTTCCTTTATCAGGCATTGCCAGGCCTCATCCTAGCTTCCCGGCCCGATAATCATCGATCGCTGCCTGAATTTCATCCCGCGTATTCATTACAAACGGTCCATGCGATACCACCGGCTCGCCATAGGGTGTGGCATGGCACAGTAAAACCAGCGCATCTGTCACCGCGCCGATATCCAATACTTCACTGTTGTTGTCGAATTCCAGCAAGCTGCGCTTTTGCGCTTCGACGCCGTTCACGGTGACGGTTCCGCGCACAACATAAAAGAAAATATTATGTGCGGTCGGAATATTCAGACGCAATTTGCCCTGCGTTTTCAATGCGATGGTCTGTACGGCGACATCCGTTAATGGTTCAAAAGCGGGCTCAAAAGCGGGCTCAAAAGCAGCTTGCTGATCGCCTTTGCCGGCGATCAGTTGTACCCGCACGCGGCCTTCATCGGAAGTGACGACCGGAATATCCTCGTCTTGCAATCCGGTATACCGTGGCGCGGTCATCTTCAGGCGTGCCGGGAGATTGATCCATAGCTGCATTATTTCCAATGCGCCGCCGCTGGCTTTGAAGGCCTCGGATGAGTTTTCCGAATGCACCAGGCCACTGCCGGTAGTCATCCACTGCACGCCATGCGCACCAATCACGCTCTCATGGCCTGCGCTATCCCGATGCACGATATCGCCATCGAGTATAAAGGTCACTGTTTCAAAACCGCGATGCGGATGCGGGCCGAATGGCAGGCCGCGATTATGGGGCGGATAGACTTGCGGGCCGTGATGATTCAAAAACAAAAATGGATCGATCATGTCCACCTGCGCCGTCGGCAGTGCGCGATAAGTCACCAGATCGGCCATATCCTCCCTGACGGCGGTAAATACATTCTTGACGGTTCGTTGCATCATTTTCTCGACTCCCAAAAACAATAAAACGGGCCTCGACCCGTTTTATTATGCATCTTTATTGCGGCATTGTTACCGGCTCGCGATCTCGCATCGATATTGCATCGATATTGAATCAGGCCGGGATTGCGAGGTTGATCTGCGTTTGTGCCGACGTCAGTGCGCTCTGCACTGCCTCAGGGCCCATCGCCAAACCTTCTGCATACACGAATTGCAGATCGGTCATGCCGAGAAAGCCGAGCATGGTTTTCAGATAGGGTACTTGGCTGTCGTTCTGGGTATCGCGATGCATGCCACCGCGTGCCAGCGCCAGATAGATCGTCTTGCCTGTCAGCAGGCCTTCCGGTCCGGTAGCGGTATAACGGAACGTGACTTGCGCGCGTGCGATGGCATCGATCCAGTTTTTCAGTTGCGCGGACACGCCGAAGTTGTACATCGGGACGCCCAACACGACTACATCGGCTGCTTGTATTTCAGCAATCAGCGCATCGTCCAGCGCCACGCGTGCGGCCTGTTCGGCATTGCGATCTTCCGGTTTGGTAAACAAGGCCTGTAATGCCGCGCCGTCCAGGGTCGGATGCGGAGTCACAGCCAGGTCGCGCAGCACAAATGTGCTGTTGCGATGCTTGGCGCGCAGGCGTGCCACAATATCGTTGGCTACACGGGTGGACATAGCCCCTTCGGAGCGGGCGCTGGAGTTGATTTGCAGAATATTCATGATCTTGGGTTCCAATGGTTGACGACGTGAAATACCGACGATGATGCAGTGTAGTTGTCTCGAAAACATTCCGGAAGCCATGAAAGTGGATATCATTGTCCCATCAGCGGGATAAAGGAATGCCATGAAAGTCGAAGCGAATGACCTTTTATTGTTTGCCAAAGTGGTGGATGAAGGCAGTTTTAACCGTGCAGCGGAACGGCTCGGGCTGCCAAAATCGACCGTTTCGCGCAGGATCGCCTTATTGGAAACGGCCTTGGGTGAGCGCCTGCTGCTGCGCACAACACGCAAGCTGCATGTAACCGATTTCGGCAACAGTGTGCTGGAGCATGCGCATCAAGTGGCCTCGGAAGTCGAGTCGGCCACCTCTCTGGCGCATTATCGGCAGCTTGAGCCGAGCGGACGTTTGCGGATTTCGATGCCGCATGATCTGGCCTCAGATCTCCTGGCGCCGATGTTGGCGCAATTCACAATCGACTATCCGGCGGTGATTTTAGAGATGGATTTATCGGCCCGCAGGGTCGATCTGATCGGTGAAAATTTCGATTTGGCGATCAGAGCTGGCGGCACGCTCGACGATGCATCACTGGTAGCGCGCAAGATTCTCGATTTCAGCGACGGCCTGTATGCATCGCCGGACTATATTGCGCGCCGCGGCATGCCGCAGTCGCCGCCGGAACTGATGCAGCACGATGGTTTGCTGATACTAGCCAGAAACGGCAAGCCGAAAGCATGGCATTTGACGCGTGGCGAGGAACACTGGGAAGGTTTGCCGCCGGCGCGCGCAGTCGTCAATTCGCCCGGGGTATTATTGCGCTTGGCATGCGCCGGCGCTGGCGTGGTCGCCATCTCCGATGAATTTGCGGAACATGATTTGCGCGATGGCAAGCTGCTGCCGGTATTGCCGGACTGGACGCTGCCGAACAATAGTGCCTGGGCGGTTTTCCCGGACCGCCGCCTGATGCCGCGTCGCACCCGTGCGTTCCTCGATGCAATAAATCAGTATCTCTCGCCCTTGGATTGTAAAATCCGCAAGCAACAGATTCAGGATGCCAAAGCGCAATATCGCGATCTTGAAAAAATTTAAAGGAAAAAGAATAGGGCGGCGACCATGGTAGGGGGCAATGCGCCGAACAACAAGCCGGCGGCGCTGATCGATTCGTCATTGAATCCTCGCCGCAGCAATGCTACGCCGGCCGGATTGGGCGCATTGGCGATGACGGTCAGGCCGCCGCCGGCGACGGCGCCGGCCACCAGCATATATTTGGCCTGATCCGTCATGCCGACGATCAGTGAACCCAGATAAGTCAGCGCGGCATTATCGGTAATCGCGGTGAGGCCGAGGGCGCCGAAAAACAGCGCAATAGGGCGCAGGCTGGAGACGATCGGCTGCAACCACCATTGCTGCATGCCGCCCAGCACCACCAATCCTGCCAGAAAAAATCCGACCAGCAAACCTTCCTTGATAATCAGCGGATTTTGATGGACGGCATAGGCGTGGGTATAGCCGATAAAAAACAGGAAAATGCCGAGAAACAGCACCGGATGGTGCGCCAGCAGGACCACCGCCACCAGAAATGCAAAATGAATCAGGGTGACCAGCAGTGGAATTGGCGCGTCCTGGTCCGATGTGTCGCTAGCGCCGGGCAGGCTGTCCGGAATATGGGCGCGCAACAAAAACACGACGGCAGTGGCATTGACCAACACCGCGAGACAGGCTTTCCAGCCGAAGGTTGCGGCCATGAATGCGGTGCTCCATTGCCAGGTGGTCGCCACCATTAAAACCGGCGGCGCTGCATACGAGGTCAGCGTGCCGCCGATCGAGACATTGACGAACAGCACGCCCAGTGCACCGTATTTCAGCCATTCTGGAATCCCTTGCCTGAATATCTGCGGCGCCAGAATCAGCGCGGCCAGCGTCATCGCCGCGGGTTCGGTAATCAGCGAGCCGACCAGCGGCACCAGCGCCAATCCGAGCCAGACTTGCGCCAGATTGGTCCGTACCGGCAACACACCGGCGATGACCGCAATCAATTTGCGTACCGATTCCAATACCGGACGCGAAGCCGCCACCACCATCACCGTGAACACAAACAGCGGCTCGGCGTAGTGGCGCGATTCAGCGTAATCGATCGCCGCGGCGGAGCCGGACAAGAGCGCCATCGCCACCACCAGCA
This sequence comes from Herbaspirillum sp., assembly GCA_028291765.1. Classification (GTDB taxonomy): domain Bacteria; phylum Pseudomonadota; class Gammaproteobacteria; order Burkholderiales; family Burkholderiaceae_D; genus Herbaspirillum. The sequence goes on along the minus strand of JAQGNR010000278.1, from coordinate 22,447 downwards.
CGAATGCCCATAGCCCGAATACCACTTCAACCTCGCCCAGCAGATGAAATAAACCTGCATGGCGCGGATGGCGATGCGACAGTATTTCAAATGATTTTGCTGCGAAGGTATGGATTAGCGCCAATCCGAATAAAACGGCGCCGATGATATGAATCAGATCGGTTTTCAATAGGTGTACTCCAGTAAGAACGCGCCATATTTTACCGTACGGCAATACTGTTCTGGCGCCGTCATTACCAGTCTGCAATTTTGGAAAGCAGTGTTGCTTATTATTTTGAATAATGCAATCCCGCGTTACAGGGAACCCGGGCATTCGTTCAATGGCCCAAGAAAAATGCCGACCGGCGGGCAGTGCGCTGGTCGGCATTTTATGGGGTGATTCTGCGGTGGTTTATGCCGCGGGATGATTCGATGGGTTAATTCCTTGCGTTATTTAGCAGCTTCGAATGGGACGCATACGATGCTGCCATCGGCCTGCTGCATGCCATAGCCGCCGTTCTCGCGGCATGTTTTGTAGACGCTGTAGTCGGGGATGTTGGCATCGGGTTGCTGGGCCGGGGCCGCTACTGCGGCGCTAACTGTGCCGCTGAAGAAGGCAGCGACGGACAACAGGGCAAGCGGTAATAGCTTTTTCATAACGATCTCCATGGATTGGGCGAGAAGCAAAATGCGATCTCTGCGCAAAATATAGGCGAGATCGATAGCTGTGCACAATCCTTAGAAAAATTTTAAGATTCTTCTTTATCCGTGGTAAGACTGTTGTACAGATTATGATTGTTTACGGAACATTTCACGGGAAATATCTATGCAGCCGAGCCCGACCCGCATGAGCACGGATGGACTGGTAGTGCGCGCAGCAGAGTGGCGCGATCTGGATGGTTTGCTGGCGCTGGCGCAGCAGGCCGGCGGCGGCATGACGACCTTGAAGCCGGATCGCGACACGCTGGCGGCAAGGCTGGAAACGGCCTGTGCTTCGTTTGCGGGATCGATAGCGCCGCTGCGGCGCGACTATCTGTTTGTAATGGAAGACACGCTGCAGAACCGGCTGGCAGGGGTCTGTGCGATCAAGGCGGCGGTCGGGCTGGAACAGAGTTTTTATAACTATCGCATTGGTACGCTGGTGCATTCCAGCAAAGAACTGGACGTGTATTCGCGAATGGATACCTTATATCTGGCCAGCGACCTGACCGGCAGCGGCGAACTGTGTTCGCTGTATTTGCACCCGGCTTACCGGCACGGCGAGAACAGCAAGCTGCTCTCGAAAAGCCGGCTGCTGTTTATCGCCGAATATCCGCATCTGTTTCCCGATCGGCTGATTGCAGAACTGCGCGGCTTTCAACGTCCCGACGGCACTTCGCCGTTCTGGGATAGTTTGGGCCGGCACTTTTTTAAAATGGGATTCGATCGGGCCGACGATTTAAGCAGCCTGGACCAAAAATCGTTCATCGCCGAACTGATGCCGCGCTATCCCTTATACGTCGCATTGCTGCCGCAGGAAGCGCAAGACGTGATCGGCAAAGCGCACCAGGCCAGCGTACCGGCGCGGCGGATGCTGGAACAGGAAGGCATGCATTTTGAAGGGTATGTCGATATTTTCGATGCCGGCCCGGTATTGCAGGCGCGCTGCCGCGAACTGCGGGCCGTGCGCGATAGCGGTCTGGCGCAAATCGACGCGCGTGAAGCAAGCAGCCCTAATGCGGCAGCGCCACCGTCACCACAGAACGCATTGCCGATGCTGATATCGAACACCGTCATGTCACGCTTTCGCGTGATCGTCAATGCGGCAGAACTGACGCAAAGTCGGGGCAGCGCGCGCTTGCATTTATCGCCGCAGGCGCAACAGCTGCTCGAATGCATCCCGGGCGATGCCGTGCGTTGCGTCGCATTGCACAATGACTATACCGAGCCGCTTGCATGAACGATCCGCATCGATTGCCGGCGCAGGCGAGTGAAATCAATTTCGATGGCTTGGTCGGCCCGACGCACAACTACGCCGGGCTGTCGCACGGCAATATTGCTTCCGCGCGCAACCGGCAAAGCGCGGCCAATCCGAAGCAGGCCGCCTTGCAGGGGTTGGCGAAAATGCAGGCCTTGGCCGCGCGCGGCTTTGCACAGGCGGTATTGCCGCCGCAATTGCGTCCCGATTTCCGTCTGCTGCGTAGCGTGGGGTTCAGCGGCAGCGATGCGCAGGTATTGCAGAAGGCGGCACAGAGCTCACCGCAACTACTGGCTTCAGCCTGGTCGGCATCATCGATGTGGGCGGCCAATGCCGCCACCGTCAGTCCCGCCGCCGACAGCGCCGATGGGCGCACGCATTTCACCGTAGCCAATCTCGGCAGCAAATTGCATCGTTCGATTGAAAGCGCGCAGACAGCGCGCTGCCTGCGCGCGATTTTTCATGATGCGCGGCATTTCGCCGTGCACGATGCATTGCCGGCGACATCGCTCATGGCCGACGAAGGCGCGGCCAATCATGGGCGTCTGGCGGCGGCATACGGCGCTGCGGGTGTCGAACTGTTCGTCTATGGGCGCAGCGAATTGCATCCTGAAGCGCCTGCTCCGCTGCGGTTTCCGGCGCGGCAGACCCTGGAAGCAGGCATGGCCGTGGCGCGGTTGCACGGATTGCAGGCAGGGCGTTGCGTTTTTGCACAACAACACCCCGAAGCCATCGATCAGGGCGTATTTCATAACGATGTGATTGCGGTGGCCAACGGCCGGGTGTTGTTCTATCACGAGCAGGCATTTCTGGACGAAGCCGGCACGCTTGCCGCTTTGCGTGCAGCGCTGGAACCGCTGGCCGTCGAGCTGCAACCATTGCGGGTGACGGCCGATGAAGTCAGCATCGCCGAGGCGGTGTCCAGCTATTTGTTCAATAGCCAGTTGATGACGCGTCCGGACGGCCGCATGTTGCTGGTGGCGCCCCAAGAGTGCCACGACAATCCGGCCGTGGCGGCATACCTCAAAAAACTGCTCGCCAGCGGCGGCCCGATTGCCGAATTGCTCAGCTTCGATTTGCGCCAAAGCATGCGCAACGGCGGCGGTCCGGCTTGCCTGCGCTTGCGGGTTGAGCTGAGCGCGGCCGAGGCGGCGGCAATGCACCAGGGCGTCCTCTTCAACGACGCACTTTATCGTCGCCTGGTAGCGTGGGTGGAACGGCATTACCGCGACCGGCTGGCCGCGGCCGATCTGGTCGATCCGACGCTGGTGGGCGAAGTTCAGAGCGCTCTGGCAGAATTGCAGGCAATCCTGGAATTGCCGGATTTGTATGTTGTATGAGTTTGCGCGTTAAGTTTAAGAACAAGAAATTAATATTTATCAATGAAAGAGTCGAAATATGAAAATGCGTTTATTACTTTCCATATTGCTTTTGTCTATTTTTTCCACGCCATTATTTGCCCATGAATCCGCGCACGACGGTACACACGCTGCCGCTGCCAATCCAGTCAAAATCGACCGCACCATCGCCATCGACATGGACGACAACATGCGTTTCGCACCGGAAAAGATCAGCATCAAACGCGGTGAAACAATTCGTTTTATCGTTAAAAATTCGGGGCACGTGCAGCACGAAATGGTAATTGGCTCTCTGAAAGAATTAAAAGCGCATGAAAAAATGATGCGCGAGATGCCGGGAATGATGCACATGGACGACAATCAGGTAACGGTCGATCCCGGCCAGACCGGCGAGCTCATCTGGCGCTTCGCCAAGGTCGGCGCCTATCACTTTGCCTGTCTGCAACCGGGGCATTTCGAAGCCGGGATGACAGGCCTCATTTCGGTGAAAGAACGCTTATGAACATCGGCGAAGCAGCGCAAGCCTCCGGCGTCAGCGCAAAAATGATCCGTTATTACGAAAGCGTGGGCTTGCTTGCGCCGGTCAATCGCAGCGATGCCGGATATCGCCGCTACCGCCAGACCGAAGTGCAGCAATTACGCTTTATCAAACGCTCGCGCGATCTGGGCTTCTCGATTGAACGCATCAGAACGCTGCTGGCTTTATGGAGCGACCGCGACCGTAAAAGCGCCGATGTCAAGAAATTGGCGCGGCAATATATCGGCGAACTGGATAACGATATTCAAAAACTGGAGGCAATCCGCGACCAATTGCGGCATTTAGCTGATTGCTGCAAGGGTAATAACCGCCCCGATTGCCCGATTATCGATAGTCTGGCCGCTGAAGAACACTGAAACATCCGAATACAAACTATCCCAAAAAATAAGCTTGACATTACCATGATGGAAAGGATGACAGTAAGGCCTTGAATCGAAAGATTTCCATCGAACAAGGAGCGAATTATGAAATTTCTGATTGACGATATGAGTTGCGGCCATTGCGCAGGGCGCATTACCAAAGCCGTCATCGCGACCGATACGGCTGCCGATGTGCGGATCGATATCGCCAGCAAGATTGCCGATATCAAGACCAGCGCCAGCGTGGATGACATCGCCGGCGCCATCGTTGCTGCCGGCTATACGCCGCTATTACAGCAACAGCAAGATTAAAGTCGAGGAACCAACGATGAACGCCAGCGAATTCGACTTTCAAATCGTCGGCATGACTTGCACATCCTGTTCGGCACGGGTGGAAAAGGCGCTCAAAGCCGTGGCCGGCGTGAATACCGCGTTGGTCAATCTGGCTACCGAGCGTGCTTCTGTGACGGTCGATCGCAGCGGCGCTGCTGCTGTCGACGCCGGCCAATTGCTGGCGGCGGTCGAAAAGGCCGGCTATGAAGCCATCGAGATAACGGCGTCCAGCCCCGAACAGCCGCCGGCTTCGGCGCTGCATGCAGCGTGGCCGGTGATCGCCTCGGCGGTATTGGCTGCCCCCTTGGCATTGCCGATGGTGCTGGAATGGTTCGGCATCCATGCCATGCTGCCGGGGTCGCTGCAATGGCTGCTCGCCACGCCGATTCAATTCATCCTGGGCGCGCGCTTTTATCGCGCCGCTTATAAGGCCGTGCGCGCCGGCGCCGGCAATATGGATCTACTGGTCGCCATCGGCACCTCGGCGGCCTATGGCTTGAGCGTATTTGAATTATTGACGCAGCCGCATACGGCGCATCTGTATTTCGAAGCGTCGGCAGTCGTCATTACATTGATCCTGCTGGGCAAGTGGCTCGAAAGCCGAGCCAAACATCAAACCACGGCAGCGATCCGGGCCTTGAGCGCATTGCGTCCGGATACGGCACGGCTATTGGTCGCCGGCAGCGAAAGCGTGGTGCCGTTAGCGAAAATCGTGCCGGGCGATATCGTCGTGGTCCGGCCGGGCGAGCGGATTCCGGTGGACGGTGAAGTTGTCGAGGGCGATAGCGATGTCGATGAATCGTTGCTGACCGGCGAGAGCATGCCGGTATTTAAAACCCATGGCGATCGCGTGACCGGTGGTGCGCTCAATGCGCAAGGCCGGCTGCAAATAAAAACGCTTGCCATCGGTGCTGAAACCACGCTCGCCCGCATTATCCGCATGGTCGAATCGGCGCAAACCGGCCGCGCGCCGATACAGCTTACGGTGGATAAAGTCAGCGCCGTTTTTGTGCCGGTTATTTTGGGCATTGCGCTGCTGACGCTGATTGCATGGGGTCTGTATAACGGCGCGTGGGATCAGGCGCTGCTCAATGCCGTGGCGGTATTGGTGATCGCTTGTCCTTGCGCGCTGGGGCTGGCGACGCCGGCTGCGATCATGGTCGGCACGGGTGCGGCGGCGCGAAACGGCATCTTGATCAAGGATGCGCAAGCGCTGGAACATGCGCACCGGATCGATACGATTGCCTTCGACAAAACCGGCACCTTGACCATCGGCAAGCCGGTATTGCGCGAGATGGCGCTGGCAGTGGCGCAAGAGCAGGCACAGGAACAAAGTCGCACGACGCTATTGCAAATCGCAGCCTCTCTGCAACAGGCCAGCGAACATCCGCTAGCCACAGCCGTCGTGGAACAAGCGCGGCAACAGGGCTTGCCGCTGCTGCCGGTGGCGCAAGCCAGGGCAGTGGCCGGACGCGGTGTGCAGGGCCGGGTCGGCACGGCATTATTTGCGATCGCCAGCATGCGCTGGGCCGATGAGCTGCATGCAGCGATTCCGGCTGCATTGGCGCAACAAGCAGCACAGTGGCAAGCAGAAGGATCGACGGTGTCATGGTTGCTGGCGTTGGAAGGAGAACCGAAGGTATTGGCGGCATTGGCGTTCGCCGATGAATTGAAGCCGACCGCAGCGGCTGCCGTGGCGCAGTTGAAGCGGCTGGGCGTGCGCTCGATTTTGTTGACCGGCGATAGCGTTGCGGTGGCCAAGACCGTAGCCGGCTCCTTGGGAATCAGCGAAATCCATGCTGAAATACTGCCGGAAGGCAAAGCCGATATCGTCGTGGAATTGAAGCGGGCAGGGGGCATAGTCGGCATGGTGGGCGACGGCATTAACGATGCGCCGGCATTGGCTGCCGCCGATATTGGCATTGCCATGTCGACCGGCGCCGATGTCGCCATGCATGCTGCCGGCATTACCTTGATGCGCGGCGATCCGCGCTTGATCGGCGATGCGCTGGATATCTCCCGCCGGACTTACGCCAAGATCAGACAGAATTTATTCTGGGCGTTTATTTACAATCTGATCGGCATACCGCTGGCCGCTTTCGGTCTGCTTAATCCGATGATTGCGGGGGCTGCAATGGCTCTGAGCAGTGTTAGTGTGCTCTCCAATGCCTTGTTGTTGCGGCGCTGGAAAGCAGCTGCGCGCCGGTAGGGGCGCTGCTTTTTTCTATACAGGGCTGTCGATAAATTCCCTTCAGACGCGCAAAAACGCTTACAGCCCTGTAGTCCCTTTCCCACGCATATTTCTACCGCTGGACTACTTCCTTAGTCGCATGCCCGGCCTATGATCTTCTTCCAACTGGTGCATATTGCATCGGTATGTCAACTCAGGAGAACGTATGAATAAGATCGCAACGATCGCCGCGTTGATCGCGGCAGTAACATTGAGTGCAGGCGCTGGCGCGCAAGTCGGCGGTGGTGTCGGAGCAGGAGTCGGCGCAGGCGTGAATGCCGGCGTCAACGGTTCCGGTTCGTCCAACCCAGGAGCAGGCACCGGCAAGGCAGGGGCCTCGGTCGGCACTTCCGACAGCGCAGATGTCAACGGTAACGGCACCGTAAATTCGACCACCAAGAAGCCCCGCGGCAAAGCCAAGGGTTCAGCTGACGTGAATGGCTCCGGCGGTGCAAGCGGCTCGAGCGGCTCGACTGGTTCAGGCGGTATGAGTGGCTCAGGCGGTAGTAGCTCAGGCGGCGGTATGAGCGGTTCAGGTTCAGGCGGCGCGAGCGGCTCCGGTGGGGTGGGTGGCTATGGGCGCTAATCGCGTATAAGCGTTCATTAGCATCCATAGCTAATACGGCGGGCGACTTACCATTGCCCGCCGATGGCAGCAATCAACGCCACGCTGCTGACGTATTGCCGATTCTTGATAGTCCATAGATTATTTTCGGCGATCAGGCGCGTGTTTTGCACCGTCAACACAGTGATGTAGTCGACGATGCCGGCACGATACTGGTTCATGGTGATGGTTTCCGAACGGCGGGCAGCGGCTAAGGCCGCTGTCTGCAATTCGGCTTCCTGATCCAGCATCGATTGCGCAGCCAGATTATCTTCGACGGCCTGAAACGCTGCCAGCACGGTAAAGCGATAGCTCGCAACGCTGGCATCATAGACGGCAATGGCGGCGTCGCTTTTCGCTTTGCGCAGGCCGGCATCGAATACGGTCAATGCCAGTTGCGGCCCCAGCGACCAGATTCTGTTCGGCAAGCTGATCCAATCGGCGAAGCTGTTGCTGTTATAGCCGCCGCTGGCAGATAAGGTCAGTGTCGGGAAGAAGGCCGCTTTGGCCACGCCGATCTGTGCATTGGCCGCAGCTATAGTGCGTTCGGCAGCCGCAATGTCGGGCCTACGTTCCAGCAGCGTGGAGGGCAGGCCGGCAGGAATTTGCGGCAGATGCGGTTCCAGGTCGCTGGCGGCCAGTGAGAAGGTGGACGGCGTCTGGCCCAGTGCCGCGGCAATCGCATGTTCCAGTTGCGCGCGGGTCAGTCGTTTATCGACAGTTTGCGCCTGCGCGCTTTTTAGCTGGCTCTCCGCTAGCGCCACATTGGACTCGGAAACGGTGCCGGCGGCAACTTGATTTTGGGTCAGCGTCAGCATTTCCTGGAATGCATTTTCGCTCTCCTGCAATTGCTTGACTTGCTGATCGGCCACCACCAGTTGCAGATAAGCGCTTGCCAGTTGCGCCTGGCTGCTCAGGCGGATTGCCGCCAGTTGCGCGGCGCTGGCGTCCTGCTGCGCCCGGCCTGCTTCAATCGAGCGGCGCACGCTGCCCCAGATATCGGCTTCCCAACTTGCGTTAAGACCCACGTCATATGAATTGTTGATGCCGCTGCGTCCCGATGTACTGTTGTTGAACGTACTGGAACTGCCTGAACCATTCGAGCTTCTGGTCGCCGAAGCGCTGACGCCGACGGTCGGAAATAAGCCTGACTGCGCTTGCCGCAGCAAAGCTTGCGCCTGACGGTATTGCGCCTCGGCCTGGGCAATGGTCGGACTTTGCCGATTCAGCGTGTCCATCAATTGGTTTAGTCGCGGGTCCTGGCACACCGTCCACCAATCGCCACGCGGGGTTTCATCCATCGGCTGGGCACTTTTCCATTGCCCGGTTTCTTTATAGGCCGCCGGAATATCCATTTTCGGCTGGACATAGTCCGGGCCGACCGCGCAGCCGGCCAGCACCAAGCCCATCAGCGCGCTGGCCAACGGGAACATCGCATTATTCAATTGACGAGTCATTTTCAGGTTCATTTTTAGGTTTATTTTCGATGCATTTTTCGATGCATGGTCATTCCTTGCCTTGCGCTGTCAGTTCCGGTTGCGGCGCACCGCGCAGCTTACCGCACCACAGGCGAAAACGGTCCATATATAGATACACGATCGGTGTGGTATACAGCGTCAGCAATTGGCTGAGCAGCAGCCCGCCGACGATGGAAATACCTAACGGAATCCGCATTTCAGCACCGTCGCCGCGCCCCAATGCCAACGGCAATGCGCCAAACAGCGCCGCTGCAGTAGTCATCATGATCGGACGGAAACGCAGCAGACAGGCCTGTAAAATCGCTTCTTCCGGTTTCAAATTGTGTTCGCGTTCAGCGGTCAGCGCAAAGTCGATCATCATAATCGCATTTTTCTTGACGATACCGATCAGCAGCAATACGCCGATCAGCGCAATGATATTGAATTCGCTGCCGGTTGCCATCAACGCCAGCAGCGCACCGACGCCGGCCGAGGGCAGGGTGGATAGAATCGTGATCGGATGCACCACGCTTTCATACAGCATCCCCAGCACGATATACACCGCAATGAGCGCCGCCATAATCAGCAAGGGTTGGCTGGAAAGGGAATCCTGAAATGCCTTGGCATTGCCCTGGAAGCTGCCCTGCACCGAGCTCGGCAGACCGATTTCGCGGGTGGCCTGGTCGATGTCCTTGGTCGCCTCGGACAGCGAGACGCCGGCCGGCAGGTTGAACGATATCGTGGTGGCCGCGAACTGGCCTTGATGATTGACCGAGAGCGAGGTATTGGTCGGCGCCCAGTGCGCTACTGCCGACAGCGGTGTGCTCTGGGCCGGTGTGGTCGGGGTGCTCGGCGTTTGCAGATAAATGTCGTGCAGCGCTGCCGCGCTTTGCCAATATTGCGGCGCGACTTCCATCACCACATGGTACTGATTGAGCGCGTTATAGATGGTAGAGACCTGACGCTGGCCGAACGCGTCGTTGAGCACAGAATCGACTTGCGCTTGCGTGATGCCGAGCCGGGCCATGGCGTCGCGGTCGAATACCAGCGAAGTCTGCAAACCCTTGATCTCCTGATCGGTATTGACATCGGCCAGCATCGGCAGCTTGCTCAGCGCCACTTGCACTTTCGGCGCCCATGCACGCAACTCATTCAGATCGTCCCCCTGCAGCGTGTATTGATATTGCGCATTGCCGGCGCGTCCGCCGATACGGATATCCTGCACCGATTGCAGGAATAACTGTGCGCCGGCTTCGCCGGATAAGGATTTCCTGAGGCGGGCGATGACTTGATCCGCGCTTTCCTTGCGCACCGCCAAAGGCTTCAGACTGACGAACAAACTGGCGCTATTGCGATTGCCGCCGCCGGTAAAGCCCATCACCAGATCGACCGCCGGGTCTTTGCCGACCAGATCGATGAAACGCTGCAGTTTGGTCCGCATCGCCTGAAATGAAATACTCTGATCGGCCCTGATGTTGCCGTTGAGCCGTCCGGTGTCCTGTTGCGGAAAGAAGCCTTTCGGCACCACCACATACAGATAAACATTCAAGGCGATGGTGGCGGCCAGTATCACCATCATCAACGGGCCGTGGCGCAGCGCCCAGCCGAGCGAACGGCGGTAGCCGCCCAGCATGGCATCGAAAATACGTTCGCTGGCAAGGAACAGGCGGCCGGGTTTTTTAGTGTGATCGGGGGCCTTCAGCCAGCGCGCGCATAACATCGGCGTCGTCGTCAGCGATACCAGCAGCGATACCAGGATGGCAGCCGACAAGGTCACGGCGAATTCGCGGAACAGGCGGCCGATGATGCCGCCCATCAGCAGGATCGGAATAAATACCGCGATCAGCGAAATACTCATCGACAGCACGGTGAAGCCGACTTCCCGCGTCCCTTTCAGGGCAGCCTCTTTCGGCGCCATGCCCTGTTCGATATAACGCGAAATATTTTCCAGCACCACGATGGTGTCATCGACCACGAAGCCGGTGGCGATGGTCAGCGCCATCAGGCTCAGGTTATTCAGCGAGAAACCGCACAGATACATCACAGCAAATGTCCCTACCAGCGAGACCGGCACGGTAATGGCCGGAATCGCAGTGGCGCGGCCGTTGCGCAAGAACAAAAACACCACCATGATCACCAGCCCGACCGATATCAGCAAAGTGTGTTCGACTTCTGCCAGCGAGGCCCGGATGGTCGGGCTGCGATCGATCGCCACCTGCATTTTGATCGCAGCAGGAATCGATGCCTGCAGTTGCGGCAGCAGCGCCTTGACCCGGTCGACCGTTTCGATGATGTTGGCGCCGGGTTGCCGGAACAGGATGATCATGACCGCCGGCTGATTACCCACCAGACCGGCATTGCGCAGATCGATAACCGAATCCTTGACCTCGGCGATATCGGAAATGCGGACTGCCGCGTTGTTTTGATAGCTGACAATCAAGGGCAGGTAGTCGCTGGCCAATTTGGCCTGATCGTTGGCCTGGATTTGCCAATTATGCTCGCCATCGGACAGAAAACCTTTGGGCCGATTGGCATTGGTGGCGGTGATGGCGTTACGCACCGTTTCCAGGCCGATATTGTAATGATTGAGTTGCGTGGGATTGATCTCGACGCGCACCGCCGGCTGCGAACTGCCGCCGATAGTGACGTCACCGATACCTTGGACCTGCAGGAATTTTTGTCCCAGGATGGTATCGGCAGCGTCGTACATCTGGCCGCGCGTGAGCGAGTCCGAGGTCAGCGCGATAATCATGATCGGCGCATCGGCCGGATTGACTTTGCGATAAGTCGGGTTCGACGGCATGGTCGGCAGCAAGGAGCGGGCGGCATTGATGGCGGCCTGCACATCGCGCGCGGCGCCGTTGATATCGCGGTTCAGATCGAATTGCAGCGTCACCCGGGTCGATCCCAGCGAGCTCGATGAAGTGATTTCGGAGACGCCGGCGATGCGGCCCAGCGCCCGTTCCAACGGGGTCGCTACCGTGGCGGCCATGGTTTCCGGGCTGGCGCCGGGCAATCTGGCGCTGACCGAAATGGTCGGAAAATCGACTTGCGGCAAGGGCGATACCGGCAACAGCCGGAACGCCAAAACGCCGGCCAGGAAAATGGCCAGCGTGAGTAAGGTTGTCGCAATCGGCCGCCGGATGAAGGCGGCGTACGGAATCATGCGTCGGCCTCCCGAGGGTTTGCGGCCGGTTGGTGTTTAGGGCGGAAGCGCCGCGCCAGACGGTCGAAGCTCAAATAGATCACCGGCGTGGTGAACAGGGTCAATACTTGGCTCACCAGCAGACCGCCGACCATCACGATACCGAGCGGCTGCCGCAATTCCGAGCCCATGCCGCCGCCCAGCATCAGCGGCAAGGCGCTCAGCAATGCCGCCATGGTGGTCATCAGAATCGGCCTGAAACGCAGCAGGCAGGCCTGATGAATGGCATCGCGCGGGCTCATGCCTTGCTCGCGTTCGGCGGCCAGCGCAAAGTCGATCATCATGATCGCGTTTTTCTTGACGATACCGATCAGCAAGATGATGCCGATGATCGCAATCACGCTCAAATCGGTACCGGTGAGCAGCATCGCCAGCAGGGCGCCGATGCCCGCCGAGGGCAGGGTGGAAAGAATAGTGATCGGATGGATATAGCTTTCATACAACACGCCCAGCACGATATACATGGTGATGATCGCCGCCAGGATCAGCCATAAGGTATTGCTCAGAGAAGCCTGAAAGGCGAGCGCCGCGCCCTGGAAGTGGATGTCAATGCCGGGCGGCACGCCCAGTTCGGTTTGCACCGCGCGCACATCATCGACGGCGGCGCCCAGCGAAGCACCATTGGCCAGATTGAATGAAATGGTTGCAGTCGGGAATTGTCCCAGGTGGTTGATGGTCAGCGCAGTGTTGTGTTCCTCGATGGTGGCCACCGCATCCAGCGGCACCGGTCCGCCGGCCAGCGTCGGCACGTATAAGCCCTTGAGCGACAGCGGATTGCTTCTATCCTGCGGCGCGACGCCCAGCACCACCCGGTATTGATTGGTCTGCGTAAAAATGGTCGAGATCATGCGTTGGCCGAAGGCATCGTAGAGCGCATTGTCGATGGCGGCAGTGGTCACGCCGAGACGGGAAGCGGTGTCGCGGTTGATATTGACGTAGGCTTGCAAGCCCTTGTCCTGCAAATCGCTGGCGACATCGGCCAGCGACGGCACTTTTTGCAGGCGCTGCACCAGCTTCGGCACCCATACCGACAGATCGTCGGGGTTGATCGATTGCAGCGTGAATTGATATTGCGTGCGGCTGACGCTGCTGTCGATGCTCAGATCCTGCACCGGCTGCAGATACAGCGCCATGCCGGGCATATTGTCGGCGCGCCGTTGCAGCCGCGCCAGTACGGTGCGGATATCGTCGCGCTGATTTTTGGGTTTGAGATTGATCAGCACCCGGCCGCTATTCAGCGAGGTATTGACGCCATCGACGCCGATGAAGGACGACAAGCTATCGACCGCCGGATCTTGCAGCAGACCGGTAGCCAGTGCTGCCTGCCGCTGCGACATGGCCTCAAACGAAATCGATTGCGAGGCTTCGCTGATGCCCTGGATCGCGCCGGTATCCTGCAGCGGGAAAAAGCCCTTCGGCACCACCAGATAGAGCACGGCGGTCAGTACCAGTGTCGCCACCGCTACCAGCAAGGTCAGCTTTTGACGATCCAGCACCCAATTCAGGGCGCGGCCGTATGTGGCGATGACGCGGTCGAAAAAGAGCTGGCTGGCATGAAAAAAGCGGCTCTGTTTTTCTACCGGGGTGTGCTTGAGCAGACGCGCGCACATCATCGGCGTGAGGGTCAGCGAAATGACTGCCGAAATCAGGATCGAAATGGCCAGCGTGATGGCAAACTCACGGAACAGCCGTCCCACCACGTCGCCCATGAACAGCAGCGGGATCAGCACCGCGATCAGGGAGATCGTCAGCGAAATAATGGTGAAGCCGATCTGCTCGGAACCCTTGAGCGCGGCGGCCAGCGGTTTTTCGCCTGCTTCGATGTAGCGGCTGATGTTTTCGATCATCACAATCGCATCGTCGACCACAAAGCCGGAGGCGATGGTCAGCGCCATCAGCGTCAGGTTATTGATCGAAAAGCCGGTCAGATACATCACGCCGAAAGTGCCGATCAGCGACAAGGGAACGGCCACCGCCGGAATGATGGTCGCCGGCACATTGCGCACGAACAGGAAGATCACCAGCACCACCAGCACCACCGACAACATTAATTCGAATCCGACATCCTGGACCGAAGCGCGGATGGTCACGGTGCGGTCGCTCAGCACTTTGACATCGACCGCGCCCGGCAGATTGCTGCTCAGTTGCGGCAACAGCGCCTTGATGCGATCGGTGACCTGAATCACATTGGCGCCAGGCTGGCGCTGTACATTCAGAATGATGGCCGGGGTGTCGCCGGCCCATGCCGCCAGCCGGGTATTTTCGGCCGAATCGAGCACTGCGGCCACGTCGCGCAAGCGTACCGCAGCGCCGTTTTTATAGGCGATGACGACGTTCTTGTATTCATCGGCCGATTTCAGTTGATCGTTGCCGTCCACAGTGGAGGCCTGCAAGGGGCCATCAAAACTTCCCTTGGCCTGATTCACGTTGGCGTTCGTGATGGCGGTACGAACATCCTCCAGCGTCAGGCCGAGCGCAGCCAGTGCTTTCGAATTGGTCTGGATACGCACCGCAGGACGCTGGCCGCCGCTGATGCTGACCAGCCCGACACCGCTTACTTGCGATATTTTTTGCGCCAGATGGGTATCGACCATGTCTTCCAGCTTGGTCAGCGGCAGGGTCGGCGAGCTGACCGAAATCGTCATGACCGGCGTATCGGCCGGATTGACCTTGTTATAGATCGGCGGATTCGGCAAATCGACCGGCAACAGATTGCCGCCGGCATTGATGGCAGCCTGTACTTCCTGCTCGGCGACATCCAGCGTCAGGTCCAGGCTGAATTGCAGCGTGATGACCGATGCGCCGCCGGAACTGGTCGACGACATTTCGGATAGGCCCGGCATTTGTCCGAACTGACGTTCCAGCGGCGCGGTGATCGATGAAGTAATCACTTCCGGGCTGGCGCCCGGATACAGCGTGACGACCTGAATAGTGGGGTAATCGACCTCCGGCAAAGCCGATACCGGCAATAAGCTCCAGGCGAACAAACCGGTCAGCAGAATCGCTACCATCATCAAGGTGGTAGCGACCGGCCGCAGAATAAAGGCGCGGGATGGATTCATGCGGCGCCTGGCTTAGTTGGCCGAAGCTGGTGGTGAAGGTGGCGGCGCCGCTGGAGCAGGAGCGGTCGCCGGGGCTGGGGCTGTCGGGCCGCCGCCGGCAGCAGGATCTCTACCGCCGCCACCACCACCGCCGCCGCCCGGCCGGCGACGTTGGCCTCTGGCGGGCGCAGCCGCTGCTGCGGCTGCAGCATTATTCTGGGCCACGCGGTCGATCACTTTGACTTTGGAACCTTCACGTAATTTGTCGAGGCCATCGATCACCACTTTTTCTCCGGCCTGCAAGCCTTGTTTGATAATGGTGTCGTTGCCGGAAACCGGGCCGGTCGTGACCTTGGCGATGCTGACGGTTTGATTATCTTTGACGACATACACGTAGCTGCCGGCACTACCCAGTTGCAGTGCGACGGTCGGCACGGTGAGGGCATCGTGTTGTGCGCCGAGTTTCAGATGGACGTTGACGAATTGATTCGGGAACAGTTGTTGCCCCTGGTTGGCGAAACGCGCCTTCAGATTGACGGTGCCGGTGAGCGTATTGAGCTGGTTATCGACCGCCAGCAGGCTGCCATCGCTGAGTTTGTTCTTATTGTCGCGATCCCAGGCTTCGACTTGCAGCACATTATTCGGGTGCATGGCCGTAAATACTTGATCCAGGCTGACTTCGGGCAAGGCAAAAATAACGTTGATCGGCTGCTCTTGCGTAATGATGACCACGCCGTTGGTGTCGGCGGCATGCACGATATTGCCCAGATCGATCTGGCTCAGGCCGATACGGCCGGTAATCGGGGCCGAAATGCGGCTGTAATCGAGCTGCAAACGCGCGTTGTCCACCACGCCCTGATCCAGTTTGACGGTGCCCTGATATTGATGCACCAGCGCATCCTGTGTATCGACTATTTGTTTGGCGATCGAATTCTGCTCTTGCAATTTGTGATAACGCGTCAGATCGAGCTCAGCATTGCGCAGCAATGCCTGGTCGCGCAGCAATTGGCCCTGCGCCTGCGTCAGCGCGGCCTGATAGGGGCGGGGATCGAGTTCGGCCAGCAACTGGCCCTGTTTGACCACCTGGCCTTCGGTGAAATGTACTTTTTCCAGTTGGCCGTCGACCCGGCTGTGCACGGTGACGGTGTAGGTCGAGGTAACGGTGCCCAGCGCCAACAGTTCCAGCTCGACATCATGCCTGATGACCGTTGCAGCGCCTACGGCAATCGGGATGCCGCCTCTGGCTGCCGCTGCTGCCGCGCTTGCCGTGGCATTTTGATGATGGCGATACCACCAGAATGCCAGCAAGGCGACGACCAGCACTGATACCACGATAATAATGCGCCGCGCGCCACGTCGTGGGGTGAGGGTGTCAGACATGGTAATTCCCAGAATGGATGTACTTCATTAATTTGTTTGGCGTTATTAGAACCCATTTCATTCACGCTGATGCCTATTTATGGAATGGGTTCTGAGTAGGAGAGGCGCAGTATAAAGCAGCCTGCGTTCTCGTTGTTGGCTCTACCAATATGATGTTTTGATGAATCTTGCACCAAAACGCGTCATCATCGCATGCCTGCCGTGAGGATGATAGTCTGATAATCCTTAAGGTTTCCGGCAGGCTTACAAACTGGCACACGATCTTTACGTTTCCCTGCTGCCATTTTTCGCTATTTCTTTCTGCTAGCCTGAAGTAAGCGCAGGCCATTAAATACAACGATCAGACTCGCCCCCATATCGGCAAACACAGCCATCCAAAGGGTTGCGCCGCCCATCAGCGCCAGAACCAGAAATACCGCCTTAATGCTCAGTGCAATAACGATATTTTGTTTTAAAACGGCCCCCGCTTTGATACTCAAACGAATGAATTGCGTAATTTTGCGTAAATCGTCATCCATCAGCGCTACATCTGCCGTTTCGAGCGCAGTATCGGTGCCGGCGGCGCCCATCGCGAAACCGATACTCGATTTGGCCAGCGCCGGTGCATCGTTGATGCCGTCGCCGACCATACCGACCTTTCCGTATTTCGACAGTTCATCAGTGATCACCGCGAGTTTGTCTTCAGGCAACAAATTGCCACGCGCATCGTCGATGCCAACGCCCTTGGCGATCGCCTGAGCGGTGAGTTCGTTGTCACCGGTAAGCATTATTGTGCGGATACCTAATTCGTGCAGCTCGATAATCGCCTGCCGGCTAGTTTCGCGGACAGTGTCAGCGACGCCTATGACGATAAGCGGTGCTGTTGCGCTGGAAAGGATGACCGCCGTTTTACCTTCCGCTTCCAGCTTATTCAATGCCGCTTCGGTATCGGCATTGCAGATGCCAAGCTCTTCGATCAAACGGTGGTTACCCAGGTAATACCATTGATTGCCGATGCGGCCTTTGACGCCGCACCCAATAATGGCAGTAAAGTCGGTGACTTCCCCCAACGTCTCCGCTTCGGGTTGAGATTTCCAGCGCCTATTGATCGCTCTTGAGACCGGATGGTCGGATCGGCTGGCTAAGGTAGCTGCCAATTTCAATCCGACTGCCAGCTCACCATATATAGCTACCAGGTTGGTGAGCACCGGTTTGCCTTGCGTAATGGTGCCTGTCTTGTCCAATGCCAATGATTTTAATTTGCGTCCCTCTTCGAGATACAGACCGCCTTTAATCAGAATGCCCGCCTTCGCTGCTGCGGCGAGACCGCTGACGACTGTCACTGGCGTGGATAACACCAACGCGCAAGGGCAGGCGATGACCAACAGCACCAGCGCTTTATAAATCCATAGCATCCACGGCAAACCGAAGGCCAGCGGTGGCACGATCGCAACGCCCAATGCGAGAAGAAACACGATGGGCGTGTATATCTTGGCAAAGCTATCCACAAAGCGCTGGGTCGGTGCGCGGCTACCTTGTGCGTCTTCGACCGCGCGGATGATGCGCGACAAGGTTGAATCTGTTTGCGCTGCTGTGACGCGATATTCAAACGAACCGGTTTCATTAATGGTTCCTGCGAACAACTTATCGCCGATCGATTTTGAAACAGGCATGCTTTCACCCGTGATCGGCGCCTGATTGACGGCAGATTGCCCTTTGGTTAATTCACCATCTAATGGAATGCGCTCGCCGGGCGCCACGCGTAGGGTCATACCAATCTGCGTTGTGGCGGCATCGATTTGCTCCCAGGAGCCGTCCGATTGCAAGACGTTCGCCTTATCTGGCGTCAGTGCCATCAAACCTCGAATGGCATGGTGGGCACGATCAAGCGATAACGCTTCAATCATTTCGGCAAGGGTAAAGAGCACCATCACCATCGCGGCTTCTGGCCATTGCCCTATGAGCACCGCGCCGGTAACGGCGATGGTCATCAGCGCATTGATGTTCAAATTAAAGTTTTTGAGGGCGATCCATCCTTTTCTGTAGGTACTAGTCCCGCTGATAGCAATCGCAAATAAGGCTAACGCTATGACGGCCCACGATTTGTCGCTGCCCGTGGTCCAGGTAATGATTTCGGCCAGCGCGGCGGCCGATGCCCCCAGGCCCAATAACCACCATTTTTTGCGTAAGTTCTGTGGCGATGCGTGCGCCGCTTGTCCCGGGCCCGCTGCAGCGACGGCCGGGATGGCATGCATACCGATGGCAACCAGGGTTTTTTGGATAGCATCAGCCTGGTCCGGAGCATGGGTCACCGTAAGCTTGCGCTGCATCAAGTTGAAATCCAGGTGTGAAACGCCATCCATGGGGGACAATTTATTGCGGATCAGCGCCTCTTCGGTGGGGCAATCCATGTTATCGATGATGAAAGTTGCTTGCGTGACACCGGATAATGGCGCAGCAGCGTTTTCGACGACAGCTTGCCTATCGAGCGCAGCGACGGCATGGCCGCAGCAAGAGTGCTCATGGGGTGTGCTCATCACAATTCCTTAAAAGTGTATATTGCCCATTAACGAGCCTGTAGTAGGTATAGGGTCAAGCATTCGATGGACGATATTGAGGAATAGCAATGCAAAGCAAGCTGAAAATTGGAGAATTGGCTGAGCGCACGGGGTGTTTGGTGGAAACGATTCGGTTTTACGAGCGGAAAAGCCTGTTGCCCGCGCCAACGCGATCGGAAGGAAATTATCGGTTATACAACGATGGCCATATCGAGCGCCTGCGCTTCATTCGGCACTGCCGCTCGCTGGATATGACGCTAGACGAAATTCGTGTGCTTCTGCGTTTTACTGATGCGCCCGATGAAAATTGCGGCGAGGTCAATTTGCTGTTGGATAAACACATTAGTCATGTGGCAGATCGGATTAAAGAATTGAAGCGGTTGGCGCATCAGTTGCAGGATTTGCGAAAAACGTGCCTTAAGTCACAAGCCGCGAAGGATTGCGGTATTTTGCAAGGCTTGGCGAATGTCAAAGACGGTCCTCCGAAAAATCTCGGCACGCATGGTGGGGGCTGTCATTGAGCATCGCCAACTTACTGGTCACGAGCCATTGCGCCAGTTACTTCACTGCAGTAACGACATAATCCTTATCCTGATTGGTGAAGTCGATGGACACTTTCTTGTCGACGGCGAGTTTGTCGAAGAACATTTTATCCTTCACAACGAAGGTCATTGTCATCGCCGGCCAATTCAAACTTTTAACGGGGCCATGGGCAATCGTCACAGTTCCTTTGCTCATGTCAACGGCCTTCACCGTGCCTGTCGCCTGATGGATCGCGGCTTTCGCGGTGGAACCGGATTTCATGTTGTCCATCGGCATGGTTTTCATGTCCATGTCTTTCATATCCATACCCTTCATGCCGCCAGATTGCGCCATGGCGAGACTGGATGCGGACAAAGCGAGGATCAGGGATACGGTTGCGATTAATTTCATGGTAATTTCCTTTATTGGTTAGGGTGGGTTGGTACAAAAACGATTGATCACTGTCTGGACTGCGACGACCTCTCCTGGCGGCATTGGCCACCCTGAGAGATCGCATCCAGCCTGCAAAAACACGTTAAGACTTCTTCATCATGCTCATCATCTCCTGACAATCCTTCATCATTTGCTCCATTTTTTCGTGCATTTTCGGATCCATTTGATGGTCCATTTTGCCGTCCATTCCGGCGTGATGATCTTTATTGGCCGCCTGTGCCAGTTGAACCTCCTTGGCCTTGCGCCCCTGTTCAATCAACTGCCAGTCGGGACCGGCGAAGGCTGGAAATGCAGCGCTAACGGTGCTGATGCAAAGCAGCGTAAGCAGTAATTTTTTCATGATAGATTCCTCGGTAAATTGATTTAATTTATAAGCCAGTAAGCAGTAAGGCTTTGTTTCATTCATATGGTCACCGGGCTAATTCAACCACCGACAATACAAAATCCGCAGCGCAAGCGCGGGAACCTCTGAACTATCAGAAACATATTCACCGATATCCGTTTGTGAAACAAAACGGATAGTCACCGGCGCTGCGCCGGAACCAGGGTCACCGCCACCTGCTTTACGTGCTGGAAAAGGCGGTCCGATATAGCAAGAGGCGCATGGCTGGCAATCCGTCATGGCCATTTTTTGCTTGCTCATCATCACTACAGGGCGGTCGATCTGCGGCGGCAACGCCTGCGCATGGCCGGTCCAGATAAAACTAATCAGCACAGCCGCGCACCTCACGCAATACGCGAGGTGCTTAGTCGAACGGGATGCGCCAAACAGTTTCATAAGAACCTACGCCTCCTCTGGTGACGCCGTGCCGGCAGCACGAATCTGACGCCGGCGCATCAATAGATAGACCGCGGGCACCACAAACATCGATAGCAGTGGCGCTGTGATCATTCCGCCAACCATCGGTGCTGCGATACGTTGCATGACTTCCGATCCGGTGCCGGCGCCTAGCATGATCGGCACCAGGCCGGCGATGATGACCGCCACCGTCATTGCTTTGGGGCGTACCCGCAACACAGCACCTTCGCGAATCGCTTCGAGCAGATCGGCTTGACTATCGTTGTTGTTATCAAGACGTTCATTCCAGGCATTTTTGAGATAGAGCAGCATGATCACGCCGAACTCGGCCGATACGCCGGCCAATGCAATGAAGCCGACGCCGACCGCTACCGACAAGTGATAATCGAGCAACCACAGCAGCCAGATGCCACCCGCCAGCGCAAACGGCAGTGTCGCCATGATCAATGCGGCTTCGTCAAAACGCTTGAAGGTCAGGTACAGCAAGACAAAAATGATCAACAACGTTGCCGGCACGACGATTTTTAGTTTGGCGGTGGCGCGCTCCAGGTATTCAAATTGGCCCGACCAGGCGATTGAATAACCCGCCGGTAATTTGACTTCCTTCGCCACCACCTGCTGCATGTCGTGCACAGTGGAACTCAGGTCGCGATCGCGAATATCGACATAGACCCATCCCGACAGACGCGCATTCTCGCTTTTCAGCATCGGCGGCCCATCAGCGATGCGGATTGCGGCGACGTCGCCCAATTGGATCTGGGCGCCGCGCTCCGTGAGCACCGGTAACTGGCGCAGTTTCTCGATCGAGTCGCGCACCTCGCGCGGATAACGCACATTGATGGGAAAGCGCTGCAATCCCTCGACGGTTTCACCGACGTTGTCGCCGCCAATGGCCGCCGACACAATACTTTGCACATCCGCAATATTCAGTCCGTAACGGGCGGCCGCATCGCGATCGATGTCCACATTGATATACCGACCGCCGTTCAAGCGCTCGGCCAGCGCCGACGACACGCCCGGCACTTTCTTGACGGCCCGTTCTATTTCACCGGTAATGCGATCGATTTCCTGCAAGCTGGCGCCGGCGACCTTGATGCCGACCGGGCTTTTGATGCCGGTGGCCAGCATGTCGATCCGGTTACGAATCGGCGGCACCCAAATGTTGGATAATCCGGGCACTTTGACGACCCGATCCAGTTCCTGAATCAGCTTCTCCGGCGTCATGCCGGCACGCCACTGATCGTGCGGCTTGAACTGGATTACGGTTTCAAACATTTCCATCGGCGCCGGATCGGTGGCGCTCTCGGCACGGCCGGCCTTGCCGAAGACGCTTTGCACTTCGGGTACGGTTTTAATCAGGCGATCGGTCAGTTGCAGCAACTGACCCGCCTTGCCGGCAGAAATGCCCGGCAATGCCGTCGGCATGTACAACACATCGCCTTCATCCAACGGCGGCATGAATTCACCGCCGAGCCGGCTCATCGGCCAGATCGTCAAGATGGCTACCAACGCAGCACCCAGCAGAGTCAGCTTTGGGAAGCGCAATACGATATCCAGCAGCGGCCGGTACAGCGCGATCAGGAAGCGGTTGAGGGGGTTCTTTTGTTCATCGGGAATCCGGCCGCGAATCAGGTAACCCATCAATATCGGAATCAGGGTTACAGCCAGGCCAGCCGCCGCCGCCATTGAATAGGT